>NZ_CP053382.1:1603903-1924684 GCF_014931605.1 Halomonas sp. MCCC 1A13316
GCGCGAGCCTCCAGGTCGAGAAAGACGCTTGCCTGTTCCTCACGGCCATTGGGATGGCGCCACCACACCGGATAATCCGCATTGACTGCCGTCTCGCTCCAGTAGGTATGGTGATCGAGCGCAGTGCGCAGCCCGTGAACCGCCAGCTCACGTCGTGCCAGGTGGCCGTGATAGAGCCGCTCGACCAGGCTCTCGAGGGGCGCCATCCAGGCCTGGGATTCCTCGTTGGCGGCTTCGAGAAAGGCCTGAACGCGCGCATCGTCGCGTTCTTCCAACCAGTGCCACTCGGGATCTTCGGCGCGTCTAAACCGTTCGACTGGTGAAGGAGGGGGCTCGCTGTTGGTTGCAGTGATAGACGAATGATGTGGCGGCTGTGCTTTCATTGGGTCGCGTGTACCATACTCAAGGTGACTTTCCATCCTGTACGATCCGTCAAGGGGCGGGCCGTGACGCGTAAAACGAGGTATCGATGCTGACATCCGATTCGATGTCCCTACTATGGCTGACCTATCTGGGTTTGTCGCTGGTCGTGCTGGTGACCGGCTACCTGGGATTGGCCTTCCTGCCACGCCTGCTGCGCCTTCCGATTACCTGGATGGTGGCGGGTATTCTGTTGATGCCGACCCGCTTCCGGCTGCCGCTGGTAGAAGGGGAATTCCATACCGGCATGGCGCCAGCTGTGGTGGTGGCGGCCGTTGCCTTCCTCGAACGCAATGGCTCGGTACTGATGTCTTCCGGCTTGCTGGTAGCTGCCGGAGCGCTGCTGGGTATTGCCGTTGGCATTCTGCAGGCCTGGTGGTTCCGCACGGATGCCATGCCCAGCGAAAACGCGCAGGGGAAGAAGCAGGACGATAACAAGCAGCACAATAATAGCAGGCGCAATGGCCAGCGCGGCGAACAGCCGCGTCAGCCAGGCAAGCGCCGGGAGCCGAAAATCGGCTAGGGAGCCCCGATGGGGAGGGAGTGGAACAAGGTATGGCACTGGCTGGTCGGTCTGGCCGGGTGCCTGGTCATGTCGAGCTGCCTATCAGCTGCACCGCTCGAAGAGCAGCCGGAGATTCGGGTCATTATCGATGTCTCCGGCAGCATGCGTCAAAATGACCCCGACCAGCTCGCTGCGGAGGCGCTGGAATTACTGGTCACGCTGGTGCCCAGCGGGGCCAGGGCGGGGGTCTGGACCTTCGGCGAGCGAGTGGCCAACCCATTGCAGTCCGGTCCGGCCAACCTCGAATGGCGTGATCGCGCCAGGGCGCTATCCGGCCTGTTGTTCGACTACCAGCAGTACACCGACATCGAGTCCGCCATCTATCAGGCGGCAGACGCCGAGGCTGTCTCAGGCCCGCGTCATCTGGTGCTGCTCACCGATGGCAGGATCGATCTGCCCGCTTGGCGCGGCAGCAAGCCGGCCATCGACCGGGCTTCGCGGGAGGCGCTGCTTGAGGAACTCGGTCCGAGGCTGGCCGAGGAGGGCATCGTAGTGCATGCGATCGCCTTTTCCGACGACGCCGACCTCGACCTGGTGGAGCGTCTGGCGCAAATGACCGGTGGGCTTTCAGCGCCTGTCGCAGCCCCGGACGCCTTGCTCGGTGCTTTTCTTGCCATTGTCGATCGCATCTTCCCCAGCGATCAGGTGCCGGTCACCGACCAGCGTTTTCTCATCGAGCCGGGACTGCGCAGCTTCACTGCGCTGCTGTTCCGCGGCGAGGAGGCCACGGAAATGGTGGGGCCGGATGGCCAACGCTATTCCGCCGACTCCCCCCCGGAGGGGGCCGAGTGGCGAAGCGAATCACGCTATGACCTCGTTCGGGTACCCGATCCCCAGCCGGGGCAGTGGCGCCTGGAGGGCTCGCCGGGTCAGGACAGCCGCGTCACCATCCAGTCGCCGCTCAGCCTGCAGACGGCCGGTGTGCCGGACACGCTCTATCTCGGGTTCGACGTGCCGGTGGAAGCCTGGCTCGCACGCGAGGGAGAAGCGGTGGCCGTCGAAGAGTTGCCGGCGCACCTGCGCCTGACGGCGGAGTTGCACGATGCCACGGGTACGGTACAGTCGGCCGTGGCCCTCAAGCAGCAGGAGGCGCGATTCGTCGGTCGCTTGCCTGCACCGGCCCTGGCCGGAAACGCCCAGTTCGTCGTGCGCGCCGAAGGCCAGGGCTTCCGCCGCCAGCGGGTGCAACCCATCAACGTATTGCCGGCAATTGCCGCACAGCATGATGTGGCCGGCCAGCGAGTTCTCCTAGCGGCCGAGCATCCCCAGCTCGATGGTGCCAATACCCGCCTGTACGGCCAGCTCCAGGGCGCTCGGCTCGAGGCAGAACCCATTGCCGAGCGGCGTTGGAGCATGGCCCTGCCCGAGCTGGATACGGCGCTCAGCGTACCGTTGATCCTGCGCGGCGAAGTCACCCTTGAGGGCGAGACGCACGAGCTGTATCTGCCGCGCCTGATGCTGTTCCCTTCGGTGGACACGGCTATCGACCAGGTCGATGCCAGCCCGGCCCTGGAGGTGGCGCGCTTCCACGAGGAGCTGTCGCCGGTGCGTGAGTCTCGCTCGACGGGATCGCCGCTACCGGAGCCGGTCGAGCGTATCGTCAGGCGCATGCAGGAGCTGCCGCAGATCGCTCAGGAGCGCTGGAAGGAGTGGCGCCCCTTGCTGGCCGGGCCGCTCGAAGAAGCCCTGGGTGAGCCGCATCGGCGCTGGCTGTTGGGCGGCCTGCTGCTTGCCCTCGTCCTCTTGTTGCTGCTGTGGAAAATGACACGGAGGCGTCGCGTGACGCCACGGGAGGAGCCGCATGTGTGAATTGCTGGGCATGAGCGCCAACGTGCCCACCGATATCTGTTTCAGCTTCACCGGTTTCCTGCATCGTGGTGGCGGTACCGGGCCACACCGCGACGGCTGGGGAATCGCCTTCTACGAGGCGGGTGGCTATCGCGACTTTCGCGACCCGCACCCCTCGGTACGGTCTCCCATTGCCCGGCTGATCACCGACTATCCGATCAAGTCGCATATCGTCATCAGCCATATCCGCCAGGCCAATGTCGGTGAAGTGCGCTTGGCCAATACCCACCCTTTTACCCGTGAAATGTGGGGCCGAACCTGGTGCTATGCGCATAACGGCCAGCTCGCGGAGTGGCAGGCATTGCCGCTGAGTTTCTATCGGCCGGTGGGCGACACCGACAGCGAACACGCCTTCTGCTGGCTGCTCGCCACCCTGCGCGAGCGCTTTCCCGAGGCGCCCGGACTGACGGCGTGTGACACTACGTTGAGCGAGCGTCACTCGGCGCTCTGGCAGTTGCTTCATCAACTGTGCGAGACGCTGCGGGCCAAGGGTGTGTTCAATCTTTTGCTGGCCGATGGCGAGTTCCTCTATACCTTTTGTTCGACCAAGCTGGCCCATATCACTCGCCGGGCACCGTTCGGCAGCGCCGAACTCTCCGATGCCGAGCTTACGGTCAACTTCGACGAGCACACCACGCGCCACGACATCGTCTCGGTGATTGCGACCGAGCCGCTGACTTGCAACGAGGCCTGGGTTCGCATGGAGCCGGGTGAGCTGTTGGTATGGCGCCATGGTCGTATCGTCGCTCGCCTCGTTGCCGAGCCGTCTTCTTCCGCAAGCTCATAGCTATCCGCTCGGGTGGCTTGCCTTTCTACAACCTTTTGCCCAGTTTGTTAGTCATATAGGCGCTTAGTTTTGGGCGATCGTGATTGAACAGTCGTTTCAATCGTCCGTTTTACAGCCGAGTGGTGCCTGGTATATCGTTATGGTTTGGTCAAAATAACAACGGACGAGGTCGAGAGGTGAGCGACCACCGTCGATGATGCTGTGGAGATAGCACCAATGAGTGAGCAAGCCAACGCCGGTATCCTCAACGGTCCCGAGCTGAAGGGCATGGAGAAGTACCGATCGCTGATGGACGTCTTCCATGCAGCGGTGAAACGCTTTGCCGACAACCCGGCGTTCACCTGCATGGGGCAGACCCTCACCTTTACGGAGCTCGATCGCCTCTCGGCCGATTTTGCCGCTTGGCTGCAGCATGAGACCGGACTCAAGCCGGGCGATCGTATCGCCATCCAACTGCCCAATGTGCTGCAGTTCCCGGTGGCCGTTTTCGGCGCGCTGCGTGCCGGGCTGGTGGTGGTCAACACCAACCCGCTCTATACCGAGCGCGAGATGGCACATCAGTTCAAGGACTCCGGCGCTCGGGCAATCCTTATCCTGGCCAACATGGCGAACAAGCTCGAGAAGGTGCTCGACCGTACCGACATCGAGCACGTGCTGGTCACCGAACTCGGCGACCTGCACGGCTTCCCCAAGCGTTTCCTGATCAACGCCGTGGTCAAGCACGTCAAGAAAATGGTGCCGTCCTATTCGTTGCCGATGGCGGTGCCGTTCCGCAAGGCATTGAAGGAGGGGGCTTCGCGCCAGCATAGCGAGGTCGAGCGGGGGCTCGACGACATCGCCGCGCTGCAGTACACCGGGGGCACCACCGGTATGCCCAAGGGAACCATGCTCACCCACTGCAATCTGGTAGCCAATATGCTCCAGGCCGAAGGTGCTATCGGGCCGGGCCTATCCCAGGGCAAGGAGGTGGTGATCGCACCGCTACCGGTCTATCACATCTATACCTTCACGGTGAACTGCCTGTTCCTGATGGAAACCGGCAACCACTCGATCCTGATCACCAACCCGCGCGATCTGGACAACTTCGTCAAGGAACTGCAGAAGATCAAGTTCACGGGGTTCATTGGCCTCAATACCCTGTTCAACGCGTTGTGCAACCGAGAGGACTTCCGCAAGCTCGACTTCTCGCGCCTGCACCTGACGATTTCCGGTGGCATGGCGCTGACCAAGGCAGCGGCGAACCGCTGGGAGGAGATCACCGGGTGTCCCATCGCCGAGGGCTATGGGCTTACCGAAACGTCACCGATCGTCAGCTTCAACCCTGTCGATTCCATTCAGCTTGGTACCATCGGCAAGCCGGTGGCGGGCACCTCGGTCAAGGTGGTCGATGCCGATGGCAACACCCTGCCGCTGGGTGAGCCGGGCGAGCTTTGCGTCCGGGGACCCCAAGTGATGAAAGGTTACTGGAACCTGGACGAAGAGACCGCCAAGGTGCTGAACGATGACGGCTGGTTTCACACCGGTGATATCGCCGTGCTTCAGGACGACGGCTTCATCAAGATCGTCGACCGCAAGAAGGATATGATCCTGGTGTCGGGGTTCAACGTCTATCCCAATGAAATCGAGGACGTGGTCGCCAAGCACCCGGGCGTGGTCGAATCGGCAGCCGTGGGCATTCCCGATGAGAACAGCGGCGAAGCAGTCAAGCTATTCGTGGTTGCCCGGGACGAGAGCCTTGACGAGAAAGGCCTGCGCGAGTGGTGCAAGAAGGAGCTGGCCGGCTACAAGGTACCCAGGTTCGTCGAGTTCCGCGACGAGCTGCCCAAGACCAATGTCGGCAAGGTGCTGCGGCGTCAGCTACGCGACGAGCAGGCGGAACGCTAGGGCTGTGCGATTGGCTCCGACCGAGTTCACCTGAAATTGGCCGACCTTCGGCCAGCAGCGCTACAATGACCTGCCCGCTCCGACACATCGGGGCGGGCAGGTTTTTTCCTTGGCAAGAGGCATTTCGTGAGTACCGCAATCACCACTGGTTCCACCGTCACCGATGGCAAGAGCGAGCTTTCCCGCCTCGAGCACGCGCTGGGCGAGGTCATGCTGCGCGATCGCGGGGCGCTATCGCGCAGGCTCAACGGCTTGAAGCGGCGCCTGCGCGAAGGCAAGGCGGTGGACCGTGGGCTGGCCGAGGTGGCACGTGACATCGAGCGCTCCGAGGCACTGGCGGCAAGGCGTAGAGCACAGCCGGTAGCGCTGAATTACCCCCCCGAGCTGCCAGTGGCCGAGCGCCGCGACGAGATCCTCGCCGCGCTGCGTGAACATCAGGTAGTGGTGGTGGCCGGCGAGACCGGCTCGGGCAAGACCACCCAACTGCCCAAGTTGTGCCTGGAGCTGGGCCTGGGGCGCCGTGGCCTGATCGGACACACCCAGCCGCGTCGCCTGGCGGCGCGCTCGGTAGCCACGCGGCTGGCCGAGGAGCTCGAGGTGCCGCTGGGCGAGCAGGTGGGCTACCAAGTGCGCTTCACCGACCATACCGGCGACGCCACTTTGATCAAACTGATGACTGACGGCATTCTGCTGGCCGAGACCCGCCACGACCCGGATCTCAGTCGCTACGAGGCGATCATCATCGACGAGGCCCACGAGCGCAGCCTCAACATTGACTTCCTGCTCGGCTATCTCAAGCGCTTGCTGCCGCGCCGGCCCGAGCTGAAGGTAATCATCACTTCCGCCACCATCGACGTGGCGCGCTTCTCCGAGCACTTCGCCCTGCCCGGTGCGGATGGCGAGTCGGAGCCTGCCCCGGTGGTGGAGGTCTCCGGGCGCGCCTATCCGGTGGAGGTACGCTACCGCCCGCTGGTACGCGAAACCGACGACGAAGCCGATCGCACACTGCAAGAAGGCATACTTCACGCGGTGGAGGAGATCGAACAGATCGAGCGCGACAAGCGCTGGTTCCACGGGCCGCGCGACATCCTTGTGTTCCTGCCCGGCGAACGAGAGATCCGTGAGACCGCCGACACCCTGCGGCGTGCCGACCTCAAGGGCAGCGAGATCCTGCCGCTCTACGCGCGGCTCTCCAACGCCGAGCAGAACCGCGTCTTCGCCCCTCACGCCGGGCGGCGCATCGTGTTGGCCACCAATGTTGCCGAGACCTCGCTCACGGTGCCGGGCATTCGTTACGTGATCGACCCGGGGCTGGTGCGCATCAGCCGCTACAGCTACCGAGCCAAGATCCAGCGGCTGCCGGTGGAGCCGGTCAGCCAGGCCAGTGCCAACCAGCGCAAGGGACGCTGTGGGCGCGTGGCCGAGGGTGTCTGTATTCGTCTGTATGACGAGGAGGATTTTCTTTCTCGCCCCGAATTCACCGATCCCGAGATCCGACGCACCAACCTGGCTTCGGTGATCCTGTCGATGCTGTCCCTCAAGCTTGGCGATATCGAACGATTTCCTTTCGTCGACCCGCCCGATTCGCGCTTCGTCAAGGACGGCTTTCGCCTGCTGTTCGAGCTGGGGGCGGTGGACGAGGGCAACCGCCTGACGCCGATGGGGCGCAAACTCGCCCGGCTGCCGATCGACCCGCGCCTGGCGCGCATGGTACTGGCCGGTGCCGAGCAGGGCGGCCTGCGCGATGTTTTGGTGGTGGTGTCGGCGCTGGCGGTACAGGACCCTCGCGACCGTCCGGCGGAGAAGCGCGAAGCCGCCGACCAGGCCCACCGCCGCTGGCATGATCCGGACTCCGATTTCGTCGCCCTGCTCAACCTGTGGCAGGGCTTCGAGGCGGCGCGCGAGGAGCTTTCAGGCAATCGACTGCGACGCTGGTGCAAGGAGCGCTATCTCAACTATCTGCGCTTGCGTGAATGGCACGATACCTTCCGGCAGCTGCGCCAGTTGCTGCGCGAGATGGAGATCGAGGTGCCTCCGCCTGCGCCACTGCCCGAGCAGGCGGCAGGAGAAGAGCAAGATAAGGCGAGGCTCCAGGCGCGCCGACAGAATGCCGTGCAATTGCACAAGGCGCTGCTGCCGGGGTTGCTCTCGCACTTGGGCATGCTCACCGAGAATCGCGAATACCTGGGCGCTCGGAACCGCAAGTTCGTCATCCATCCCGGTTCCGGGCTGGCCAAGAAATCGCCCAAGTGGCTGATGGCCTTCGAGCTGGTCGAGACCACTCGACTGTTTGCCCGCACCGTGGCCAGGATCGAGCCTCAGTGGATCGAGCCGGTGGCGGGGCATCTGGTCAAGCGCAGCTACAGCGAGCCGCACTGGGAGATGAAACGTGCCCAGGTGGTGGCCAAGGAGCAGGTCAGCCTGTTCGGCCTGCCCATCGTCACCGGGCGCAGCGTTCATTATGGTCCGATCGCCCCGCACGAGGCACGTGAGCTGTTCATTCGCCGCGCCCTGGTGGAAGGGGAATTTCGTACCAAGGGGGCATTCTTCGACTACAATCGCGCTCTGGTGGAAGAGGTCGAGGATCTCGAGGACAGGGCACGCAGGCGCGACATACTGGTCGACGAAGAGACCCTGTTTGCCTTCTACGACGAGCGGATTCCCGAAGATATCGTCAACGGCAAGGGCTTCGAGGCGTGGCGCAGGAAAGCCGAGGCCAAGAGCCCTGACGTCCTCAAGTTCGATCGTGCCGCGCTGCTGGCACGCGAGGCCGGGGAAGTTACCGAGACCCAGTATCCCGACGAACTCGTGCTCGGCGGCGTGCGCTATCCGCTCGATTACCGCTTCGAGCCCGGCGCGCCGGACGACGGCGTGACCCTGACGGTGCCGGCGGCGATGCTCCCACAGCTTCCTCGGGCACGGCTCGAGTGGTTGGTGCCGGGGCTTCTACGCGAGAAATGCATCGCCCTGCTCAAGTCGCTGCCCAAGTCTGTCCGCCGTCAGGTGGTGCCGATTCCCGATTGGGTCGATGCCGCATTGGAGACGCTCACGCCCGACGACGTACCGCTCAGCGAGGCGCTGGGAGAGTTCCTGCGCCGCCGTACCGGCGTTCGAGTGCATCCAGACGACTGGCGCTACGATCAGCTCGAGCCTCACCTGATCATGAACGTCCACGTGGTCGACCATGAAGGCAACACGCTGGGCCAGGGGCGCGACGTGCGCGAGCTCGAGCGGCGCTTCGAAGCCGCGGCGGGCGAAGGCGCACGGGCGCTGGCCGCCGAGGTCAGCGACGCGCCCGATGTCGCCGGCCTGCCGGAGACGCCGCTGCCCGAATCGCGAGTGACCACCCAGGCAGGCATCAGGGTCGAGGCATTCCCGGCGCTGGTGCCGGCGGAAGGCGAGGCGTTCCGCATCGAGCTGTTCGATCATCCCGGCAAGGCCGAGCAGGCACATCGCCGCGGTGTGGTCAGGCTAGCCATGGCCCGCCTGCCGGATCAGGTGAGAACCATCCAGCGGCTCAAGGGGCTCGAAGCGTGCGCTCTGCTGTTTACCAAAGTGGGCAGCAAGCGCGAGTTACTGGACGATGTGGTCGAGGCGGTCTTCGCTCGCAGTGTGGCGATGTCGCCGCTGCCGCGCTCGTCAGTTGAACTCGAAGTTCGGCTCGAGGCGACGCGTGCCGAGCTGATACCCAATGCCGAGGAGCTGGTAGCGACGCTCAAGAAGGCCCTGGAAGGGCATCTGGCGATCGCAAAGGCGCTGAAGGGTAACCTGAATCTGGCGCTGGCGCTGGTATACAGTGATATCAAGGCACAGATGCAACGGCTGGTGCATCCCGGCTTCGTGAGGGAAGCGGGCGAGTGGCTCGAAGAGTATCCGCGCTACATGGAAGCGGCGCTGATCCGCCTGGAGAAGGCGCCGCGTGAGCGCATGCGCGACCAGATGCACATGCAGGAGGTGCAGGATTTCGAGATGCGCCTGGCGGCGCGACGCGAGAGCCAGCGCCGCGGCGGCCACGAGTATCCCGAGCTGGTGGAGTTCGGCTGGTGGATCGAGGAGCTGCGGGTATCGTTGTTCGCCCAGCAGCTCGGCACTCGCATGCCGGTCTCCGTCAAGCGCCTCGAGCGGCGCTGGGCGGAGCTGGTGGGGCATGGTCAAGGCTGACCTTGACGTGCCGATAATAGAGACATGAGGCATCGGCTAGCCGATGCTCAGCCAGCGGCGACACGGCCGCACGAGGGAGAAGATAATGACAGACGTCGTGATTACCGGTACGGGACTCTTCACGCCGGAGCACGCCATTGACAACGAGGCCCTGGTAGCCTCGTTCAACACCTGGGTGGACGCGGAGAATGCGCGGCATGCCGCCGCCATCGAGGCGGGCGAGCGCGAACCGCTCCAGCACTCGAGCAGCGAATTCATCGTCAAGGCGTCCGGCATACACAGCCGCTACGTGCTGGACGCTGCCGGTATCCTCGACCCCCAGCGGATGCGCCCACGCCTGCCTTCGCGCAGCAACGACGAGCCCTCGATCCAGTGCGAAATGGGTATGGCCGCCGCGCGCCAGGCACTGGAGACGGCCGGCGTCGAACCCGGCGAGATCGACATGGTGATCGTGGCCTGCTCCAACCTGGAGCGGGCCTATCCGGCGGTCGCGGTCGAATTGCAGGCACAGCTAGGAACCCAGGGACATGCCTTCGACATGAACGTGGCATGCAGTTCGGCTACCTTTGCCATCGACCTCGCGGCCAATGCCATACGCGGTGGCAATATCAGGCGCGCCCTGGTGGTGAATCCGGAGATCTGCTCGGCGCATCTCAACTTCCGCGACCGTGACAGTCACTTCATCTTCGGTGACGCCTGTACGGCCGTCGTGCTGGAAGACGCCGCGCTGGCTACGTCGGAAACCCGTTTCGAGATTCTCGGCACGCGTCTGGCCACGCGCTTCTCCAACGCCATTCGCAACAATGCCGGCTTCCTCAACCGGGTAACGGACAGCGATCCCCTGGCCAGCGACAAACTGTTCGTGCAAGAGGGCAGGCGCGTCTTCAAGGAAGTGTGTCCCATGGTAGCGGCGTTGATCAACGATCACCTGCAGAGCCTTGGGCTCGAGGGCAACGACCTCTCACGCCTGTGGCTGCACCAGGCCAATCACCACATGAACGACCTGATTGCGCGGCGCGTGCTGGGCCACGACCCCGAGCCCGGCCAGGCGCCAATCATCCTCGATCGTTACGCCAATACCAGCTCGGCGGGATCGATCATCGCCTTCCACCTGCACCATGCCGATCTTGAATCGGGCAACGTGGGGGTGGTCTGCTCGTTCGGTGCCGGGTACAGTGCCGGCTGCGTTGTGGTGCGCCGGTTGTGAAGGCACCGCTTACGGTAACCTGCAGGAGACTTAGTCGATGGTCGTGAAGCAGACCGGCTTTTTTTCACGAGCCTTGGTCGCCCTGGCGGCCGTGGCCATGCTGGCCGGCTGTGCCGGGCGGGTAGCGGTGGAGGATCGCCACCCCGATGACCCTTGGGAGGGCTTCAATCGCCGGGTATTCTCCTTCAATGAGGCAATCGATAGAGCGGTACTCAAGCCGGTTGCGCGCGGCTACCGCACCATTACACCCGATCCGGTTCAGACCGGTGTCGGCAATTTCTTCTCCAACCTGGGTGAAATCCGTACCGCGCTCAACAGTCTACTGCAGGGTAAGCCCGCCAACGCCGGACTCTCCACCTCGCGCTTCCTGATCAATTCGACGGTGGGCATCGTCGGCCTGTGGGATTTCGCGACTCACATGGGCATTACCGCCGAGGAGGAGGATTTCGGCCAGACCCTGGGCGTCTGGGGGATGGGCGAAGGGCCCTATCTCATGCTGCCGCTGTTGGGGCCCAGCACGGTAAGGGACACGTCCGGCCTGCCGCTGGACGCCTATACCTACCCGCTGACCTACGTCGAGGATGACAAGGTGCGCTATAGCCTGACCGCGCTGCGTATTGTCGACGCGCGGGCAGGCTTTCTCGACCAGGAGGAGTTGATCCGCGGAGACCGCTATGTCTTCATTCGCGATGCTTACTTGCAGCGCCGGCGCTTCGAAGTCAGTGACGGCGAGATGGGAGACGATCCTTTCGCCAGCGACGAATTCGACTTCGATTTCGACGATGCCGACTTCGCCGATTGAGGCCTGAGCCGATGGATGCACCCAAACCGCTGATCGGCTTGCTCGACGAGCCCGGCGCCTATCGCGATGCCCTGGCCGATACCATCGCTCGCGACGGTCTGGCCGTGTATGCCGCGGAGCGCTTCGAGGACTTGCCGGCGGAAACGATGTTGGTCGTCGCCCATGCCCAGGCCATTCCCAGCCTGGCGTGGTCGAGCCTGACGGAGCGCCTGCCCACTGTGGTGGTCAGCGACTCACGTCTCGACGCCGACCTGCTGACCGCGGTTGACGTGGGGCTGGTGGACTACGTCGTAGAGCCAATGCGCCATGGCCAACTGCTGCGACGAATGATCCGCAAGGCGATCGAGCTGCGGCAACTGGAGGATGAGCGCAAGCAGGATCGCGAGCGCCTCGCTCAGCTCAATGCCCATCTGGAAGAGCTCAACGAGAGCCTCGAGACACACCTGGCGCTGCTGCGACTCGACCAGCAGGCGGGAGGCCAGATCCAGCGCAAGCTGCTGCCGCCTCATCCTCAGACCATCGGTGGCGTGACCTGTGACTACTGGCTGATCCCGTCTCTCTATCTTTCGGGTGATTTCCTCGATTTCCAGCGCTTCGACGAGCGCTACACGCTATTCTACTTCGCCGATGTGTCTGGCCATGGGGCCTCGTCCGCGTTTGTCACCGTCCTGCTAAAGTATCTGTTCAACCGTTGGTTGGGCGACTGGGACGCCAGCCAGCCGGAGGAACTGCCGGCGCGTTGGTTGGCGGCACTCAACCGGGAGCTGCTGGATACCGGGATAGGCAAGCATGCCACGCTGTTCGTCGGTGTCATTGACCAGCAGACCCGGGAGCTTCACTATTCGCTTGGCGCGCAATTGCCGACGCCGTTGCTGGTGGCCGATGGAAAAGTCCAGGAACTACCCGGCGAAGGCATGCCGGTGGGCCTGTTTCCCGGCGTAGAGTATCCACGTTTGAGGTATAGGTTACCGTCGAACTTCCGGTTATGGTTGTGTTCGGATGGAATATTGGAGTGTCTGCCGGGCGAAACGCTCGACGCACGGCTCAGGGAACTCGAGCAACGTGTGCTGACCTGTACGACGTTGGAGCGGCTTCGCGACAGCCTGATGCTGGACTCTCCCCGTGACATCGATGCCGAAGGGGATGACGGCGGACAGGAACTGCCCGATGACCTGACGATCATGATGTTGAGCGGATTTGGCAATGATCACGAATGAAGGCCGCGTCCAGGCGGCGTTCGACTCCGGTGTCTTCGTTCTCAAGCTGTGCGGCGACGTACGCTTGACGCTATGCGCGACGCTGGATACCCAGGCCCAGCAGCTTGCTCGTACGCCGGGCCTGCAGTCCCTGATCATCGATCTGCGCGAGGCCACCAACGTGGACTCTACCGCCCTTGGGTTTCTGGCCAAGGTGGCCATGGCGGTCAAGGACAGGATTCTCTACAAGCCGACCATTGTGGTTAACAACCCCGATGTGCAGCGCATGCTCGAAGTTATGGGTTTTGCCCAGTATTTCGCCATGGTCGAAGCACCTCTCACGGAAACCAGTGAACTCAGCGACTTGCCCGAGATTCCGGCCGACATGGAGGAGATGCGGAAGCGTATCCTCGAGGCACATCGCATCCTGATGCGCATGAGCGAGCACAATCGGGAAGAGTTTCAGCCGCTGGTCGAGATGCTGGAAGGGCAGGAGACCTCCCACACCGACAAGCACTAGCTCGCTCGGCTTGTCTGTTTCGGCAGGCGTGATGCCACACCTGCCTGCTCGAGTGTCTGTCGCTTCCGGTTACTGGCGCAATTCGCCCAGCAGCTTTTCCAGCTTGCGTTGATCGGCGGCGAACTTGCGTATACCTTCGGCCAGCTTCTCCGTGGCCATGGCATCTTCATTCATTTCCCAGCGGAACTCCGCCTCATCCTGGGGCTCCGGCGGCGAGGTCTCGGCGTCGGTCGGGCTCAGTCGGCGTTCGAGCCGGTCATGGCTTTCGGCCAGCTCGCCAAGCAGAGCAGGGGAGATGGTCAAGCGGTCGCAGCCAGCCAGCGATAGGATCTCTCCGACATTACGGAAACTGGCCCCCATGACGATGGTGCCGTAGCCGTGTCCCTTGTAGTGCTCGTAGATGCGTCTGACCGACTTGACGCCGGGATCGTTGTCGCCGCGAAAATCGGCATCCGGCCACTCTGCCCGGTACCAGTCGAGGATTCGACCGACGAAGGGCGACACCAGCGTCACGCCGGCATCGGCGCAGGCCTGTGCCTGGGCGAAGCTGAACAGCAGGGTCAGGTTGCAATGGACACCCTCGCGCTCCAGCTGGCGGGCGGCGCGGATACCCTCCCAAGTCGAGGCGATCTTGATCAGGATGCGTTCGGGACCGATGCCGTGGCGATCGTAGCGCTCGATCAACGAGCGGGCTCGAGCCAGGGTTGCCTCGGTGTCGAAGGAGAGCCGGGCGCTGACTTCGGTAGAGACGTAGCCGGGTACCAGGCTACTGATCTCACTGCCGATTTCCACGGCGACAGCATCCAGGGCGTCGTCGATGTCGGTGGCCTGCCGTGCGATTTCCGCCAGCCGCTCGCGGCGCCCCTCGTGCTGCGCGGCCTGAAGGATCAGCGAGGGGTTGGTGGTGGCATCGGTCGGTTGAAAACGACGAATGGCACCAATGTCTCCGGTGTCGGCCACCACCGTGCTCATCGTCTTGAGTTGGCTAAGCAGATCCTCTGCCATTGCAGTCTCTCCTGAGTGTCGGTATTGAGCCACTTTAACAATTGGGCGGTAAGGCGAACAGACGCGTTGGCGCGGCAACGACTCTTGAGTTGCGCTATGATTAGCCTCCTAGCTTTCTCTTTTCGAGGTCGCAACGGAGTTATATTGGCACTCTCTCCCCGACGCGTGGCCCTGCTGGTGGCAACCAATACGGCACTGGCACCTTTCGCCATCGATGCCTATCTACCCGCCATGTCGGCACTGGCCGACACTATCGGCGCCAGTATTCACCATACCGAACTCTCCTTGAGCGCTTTCCTGGCCGGTTTCGCCCTGGGCCAGTTGCTGTTCGGGCCGCTCTCCGACCGGGTCGGGCGTAAGCCGGTACTGCTGGGTGGCCTGGTGGCCTTCTTCCTGGCCAGTCTGGTGATTACCACGGTCGACTCGCTGTCGGAACTGCTGGCCTGGCGCTTCGTGCAGGCCTTGGGCGGTGGGGCCACGGTGGTCAACTCGGCGGCCATTGTGCGGGATTGCTTCAGCGGCCGAGAGGCCGCCAAGGTGATGTCGACCATGGCGATCATCATGCTGCTGGCGCCGCTGGTGGCACCGGTGGTGGGTAGCGGCCTGCTCTATCTTGGCGACTGGTGGCTGATCTTCATCTTCCTGGCCGGCTATGCCGCCTTCCTGATGTGGCTGATGGGCACACGACTGCCCGAGACCCGAGCCCCCGGGTCGCCAAGCGCCTCGCCACGTCAAATGCTGGGCAACTACCTCAGCGTGCTGCGCCACCGCGAGGCCATGGGCTACGTGTGCGCTGCCTCCATGTCCTTCGCCGGGTTGTTCGCTTTCATCACCGCCTCGCCTTTTCTCTATCTGGAGCACTACGGGCTGAGCCCAGGGCTCTATCCGCTGGTGTTCGGGGTCAACGTGGTGACCATGGCGGCTTCCAATCGACTCAACATCCGCTTGCTGCGCTGGCGCAGCCCACAGCAGAATCTGCGCCTGGGGTTGGCCATCCAACTGGCGGCGGCGACCGGTCTCGCCCTGCTGGTCGCCACCGGCCTGGAGTCGCTGTGGACGGTGGTGCCGTTGATCATGCTGTTCGCCGGTACCATCGGCCTGATCGCACCCAATGCCATCTCCTCACTGCTGGATCACTTCCATCACATGAGCGCCACGGCGGCTGCCTTGCAGGGCAGCATTCAATTCTCCTGCGGGGCGCTGGCAGGCGTGCTGGTGGGCGCCTTCCAGATCGATAGCGCCTGGCCCATGGTGGCCACCATGCTGGGGGCGTCGCTGGCCGGCAACCTGGGGCTGCGTCTGCTGTCGGCTCGGGTTGAGCATGCCTGACGCTTGGCTGGCGTGGATCGACATGACGCTCGGCACATGGCTGAGTTGTGCCCTGGTGCTGGCGCTGGGCGCTTTCGTGCAGCGGGCCACCGGGTTCGGCCTGGCGGTGGTGGGAGCCCCTTTGCTGCTGCTTATTGATCCACGGCTGGTGCCGGTAACCCTGGTACTGTTCGGCTTTACCGTATCGCTGTTGATGATGCGGCATTATCGCCATGAGGTGCGTATGGCCGAGCTCGGCATGGCGCTGGCTGGGCGGTTGCCCGGTAACGGCCTGGGGCTGTGGTTGCTGCTCACGGCACCCTTGGCGGTGCTGGAGAAACTGATCGCCGCCAGCGTGCTGTTCGCCGTGGCGGTCACACTGTTCCGCCTGCGCCTGCCGGTCAACCGTGCGAGCCTGTTCGGCGCCGGTGTGCTGTCGGGAATCTTCGGCACCGTGGCCGCTATTGGTGGTCCGCCCATGGTCCTGCTGATGCACGGCCTGACGCCGGATCGACTGCGCGGTAACCTGGCGGCATTTTTCCTGATCACCTCGAGCCTGACCCTTGCCACCCTGGCGCTGGCCGGGCAGGTGCGCCTGTGGCACCTGGGGCTGGCGCTGACCCTGCTGCCGTCGGTGCTGCTCGGCAGCGCTCTTGCCAACCGCGTGGCACATCGCCTCGACCGCCGGCGGCTGCAGGGGGCGTCATTGGCGTTGTGCACGCTGGCCGCGCTGGGCCTGCTCATCTGATGCAGCGAATAAGAACGGTCACATTGTCACGAAGTTGTCATGGAGCTGCGGCATCGTATGCCGTGCAAAGGCTAGATACCTTTCTCATCGACAGGAGTGACTCGCATGAACCGCACCATGAAGAGCCGTGCCTTCAAGACAACCATCGTCGCCGCTGCCGTCATGGGCGTGGTAGGCGTCGCGCAGGCTCGCGATCAGATCCGCATCGTCGGCTCCAGCACCGTCTACCCTTTCGCCAGCTACGTGACGGAAGAGTTCGGTGCCGTCACCGAATATCCGACTCCCGTCATCGAGTCGACCGGTTCCGGTGGTGGTATCCGCCTGTTCTGTAACGGTGTGGGCGAGGGAACTCCCGATATCTCCAACGCTTCGCGTCGCATCAAGTCCTCCGAGCTTGAGCGCTGCGAAGAGAATGGCGTCACCGATGTGACCGAGGTGAAGATCGGCTCCGATGGCATCGTCTTCGCCCAGTCCAGCGAAAACGAGTCAATGGATCTCACCCTTGAGCAGCTGTTCCTGGCCGTGGCCGCTCAGGTGCCGCAGGATGGCGAGCTGGTCGACAACCCCTACCAGAAGTGGAGCGATATCGACTCGTCGCTGCCGGACCGCGAGATCTCCATCTACGGCCCGCCCACCACCTCCGGTACCCGCGACGCCTTCGAGGAGCTGGTCATGGAGGCCGCGTCCAGCGAGATGAACGTCTACGGCGAGGAAGGCTATACCGATATCCGCGCTGACGGTGCCTACATCGATGCTGGCGAGAACGACAACTTGATCGTGCAGCGCCTCTCAGAAGATACCGACGCCTTCGGCATCTTCGGCTACTCCTTCCTGGTCGAGAATCAGGAGGCGCTCAGCGCTTCCAGCATTGGTGGCGTCGAGCCGGAGGCCGAGGCGATCAGTGCCGGTGACTACCCGATCGCCCGCTCGCTGTGGTTCTACGTCAAGAACCAGCATGCCCAGGACGTGCCGCCGCTCTACGATTACGTCGAAATGTTTGTTTCCGAAGAAATGATCGGCGAGGGCGGCTACTTGACCGACCTGGGGCTGATTCCGCTGCTCGAGTCAGAGCGCGAGCAGACCCGCGAGAAGGTCGAGGAGCGGGTTAGCCTGCAGGCTTCCGACCTGAAATAAGGTAGGTGGCGGGCAAGGAGGCCTGATCGGCCGGCAACTCTCGGGTTGCCGGCCGTTGCACGTTCCGGCAACCTGCCGTCGACAGTCATCAGAGAGAGAGTCATGCAGACCAATCAACTTTTGATAATTTTCATCGGCGGCCTGCTGCTGCTGGGACTGATCGCCTTCGTCCTGGGCCGAACCAAGGCAGCCAAGGTGCGGGCTTCGGGCCAGGCCATGTACGCCCAGCCCGATCAGTACGCCTGGTTTACGGTTGTCGCTACCGCGGGTCCGGCACTGCTGGTCAGTGTCGTTGGCGCCTTCGTCATGCTGCTGCTGGGGGCCGAGATCCCCACTCTGATGCTTTTGGCCGGCAGCCTGGCAGTTGCCGCTGTGGGAGCCATCGTCGGACTCGCGTGCATCCGCCCCGACTTCCATGCTCGCCAGGCGATCGAGCGGGTGATCCGCTGGTTGCTGATCAGTGCCGCCCTGATCTCAATCCTTACCACCTTCGGCATCCTGTTCTCGATCATCTTCGAGGCACTGCGCTTCTTCCAGATGCACAGCTTCTGGGAGTTCGTGACCGGCACGGTGTGGAACCCGGGCGCGAGCTTCCTGGCAGCGGCCGGACGTGCGGACGATGCCGCAAGCGCCGCTCAGTTCGGTTCGGTGCCGCTATTCGCCGGCACGTTCATGATCACCGCCATCGCCATGCTGGTGGCGATCCCCATCGGCTTGTTGGCGGCCATCTACATGTCGGAATTCGCCCCGCAGCGAGTGCGTACCCTGGCCAAGCCGACCCTGGAGGTGCTGGCGGGCATTCCTACCGTGGTCTACGGCTTTTTTGCCGCCATTACGGTTGCCCCGATCATCGTCAATATCGCCGGGTTCTTCGGCCTGGACGCCTCGTTCAACAATGCCGTGGCACCGGGCGTGGTGATGGGGATCATGATCATCCCGTTCATCTCGTCGCTGTCCGATGACGTCATCAATTCGGTTCCCGACAGCATGCGCCAGGGCTCGCTGGCCTTGGGAATGACCAAGGGTGAAACCATTCGCGACGTGGTCATACCTGCGGCGCTGCCCGGCATCATTTCGGCCTCGCTACTGGCGGTGTCGCGTGCCTTGGGCGAGACCATGATCGTGGTGATGGCGGCCGGCATGCGTCCCAACCTCACGGCCAATCCGCTCGAGGACATGACCACCGTGACGGTGCGCATCGTGGCCGCGCTGACCGGCGACCTCGAGTTCGAGAGCGCGGAGACGCTCTCGGCCTTTGCCCTGGGGCTGGTGCTGTTCGCCGTCACCCTTAGCTTGAATCTGGTGTCGGTGCTGATGATTCGCCGCTTCCGCGCCAAGTATCGTGTCAACAACCTGTAACGCCGAGGAAACGACCCGATGAGTCAACCCTTCGACACCATCAGCGCGCAGCTGCGCAAACGCCATCGCAAGTCGGCGCGGCTGAAATGGATCTCCATGAGTGCGCTGGGGCTGGCAGGCCTGTTCCTGGTGCTGTTCTTCGCCGACATGCTGAGCAAGGGGCTGCCGGCCTTCCAGCAGGCCTACATCCAGGTCGAGCTGGAGTACAACGAGGACGCCACCCGCATGGGACGCGCCGCCATGGATCCTGATGTGGCCAGGCTGGTCAGCCGTACCTTCGAGCGCCTCATTCCCGGTATGCTGCGCGACGACCCCGAGCTGCTGGGAACCAGCGAGACGCGCTGGGTCCTGGCCACCAGCGAAGTGGATCAGTACCTCAAGGGGCACGAGAACAAGCTGCGCGGCAACCAGCAGGAGGTGGTCGACGAGCTGGTCGAGGACGGGCGTCTGGAGCTGCGCTTCAATACCGCCTTCTTCTCACGCGGCGACTCCAAGATGGCCGAGAGCGCGGGCATCCTTGCCGCCGCGGTGGGTACGGTGATGACCATGTTGGTAACACTCGCCATTGCCTTTCCGATCGGTGTGATGACTGCGATATACCTCGAGGAGTTCGCTCCTGACAACCGACTGACCCAGTTCATCGAGATCAATATCAATAACTTGGCGGCCATTCCCTCGATTCTTTTCGGTCTGCTGGGCCTGGCGATCTTCATCAGCTTTTTCGGCGTGCCTCGCTCGTCGCCACTGGTGGGCGGCATGACGCTGGCGCTGATGACGCTGCCGGTTATCATCATTGCCACGCGGACGGCGCTGCGCAGCGTACCTGACTCGATCCGACATGCTGCGTTCGGCGTCGGCTGTTCGCGCTGGCAGGTCGTACGCGACCATGTGCTGCCGTTGGCCATGCCGGGCATCATGACCGGCTCGATCATCGGCCTGGCGCAGGCCATGGGCGAGACGGCACCGCTGATCATCGTCGGTATGGTTGCCTTCATTCCGGATGTTTCGGCGTCGTTCACCGAGGCTGCCACGGTGCTGCCGGCGCAAGTCTTCACCTGGGCCGGGGAGCCGGAGCGCGCTTTCGTCGAGAAGACCGCGGGCGGCATCCTGGTGCTGTTGTCTATCCTTATTTTCCTCAATGCCAGTGCGGTCATCCTGCGCAAGAAATTCGAGCGCCGTTGGTAGGCCCAGGGAGGTCACGAATCGATGAACATCCAAGTTTCCGAGCGGAGTAGCACCCCCATGTCTCAACCCCAGGCCGGTCAACCGGTGACGCGCAACCCGGATGCCAACCACGAACTGAGCATTCGCGTACGCGACCTCAGTCTCTGGTATGGCGACTCCCAGGCATTGAAGAACCTCAGCATCGACCTGTACCAGAAGAACGTCACCGCATTGATTGGCCCGTCGGGCTGCGGCAAGTCCACCTTCCTGCGCTGCCTCAACCGCATGAACGACCTGATCCCCGGCGTGCGTATCGAAGGACTGGTGGAGATGGACGGTCGTGACGTCAACGGGCGAAAGATGGATGAAGTGGCCCTCAGGCGTCGCGTGGGCATGGTGTTCCAGAAGCCCAACCCCTTTCCCAAGTCGATCTACGAAAACATCGCCTACGCACCGCGTATGCACGACTTGGTCGGGCGCAAGGCCGAGCAGGATGAGCTGGTCGAGCGTGCCCTGCGCGATGCCGGCCTGTGGGAAGAGGTCAAGGACAAGCTGCACCAGCCGGGCACTTCGCTGTCGGGCGGACAGCAGCAGCGCCTCTGCATAGCCCGTGCCATCGCCGTGCAGCCCGACGTGATCCTGATGGATGAGCCGACCTCGGCACTCGACCCCATTTCGACCGCCACCATCGAAGACCTGATGGACAAGCTGAAGAAGCAGTTCACCATCATCACGGTGACGCACAACATGCAGCAGGCGGCGCGGGTAGCCGATTACACCGCCTTCTTCCACCTGGGCGAGATCTTCGAATACAACGATACCAAGACGATGTTCTCCAACCCGGCCACCAAGAAGGCCGAGGACTACATCACCGGCCGCTACGGCTGATCGTTCGTCATTACGTGGGGCAGGGTGGCCATTGCACCTGCCCCCTTTCCTGCATATCCCCCTTACCGTCTCGTCCTCCTCTGCCTGCCTTCCCCGAACTGTCATCTTGGCCTGTTACTTATGTACCCCGCAGGGCGGCCAGCTTTGGCCGTGCCGGACGATAACCAAATGCGCGGGGAGCGTATGAAACGATTCCAGGACATGACGGTTCGGCTCAGCTGGTCGCTGGTGCTGATGGCTTTCAGCGTACTGATACTCGGCACCGGCGCGCTGGGGCTGGTCTCCAATCACTTGAGTCGTGATGCGTTTGGCACTTTTGATCGGCTCAACGTGGAGCAGGCTGGCGCGCTGAATCGCACCTATACCCGCGTGCTGCAGGCGCGACTGGATATGGATCGGGCCGCCGAACTGATGCGTGCGCCAGCCTTCGAGCTGCCGGAGCCGGTACTCGAGCGCGCGCAGGAGAAGCTGGCCGATGCCGAGCTCGCCTTCCAGGCATTTCTCGACATTCCCCCGGCCGAGCAGCGCGAGGCGAACGTCGAAGCTCTTGCGGATCGCTACCAGTCGCTGGTGAACAACAATCTGAAGCTTCAGATGTTGTTGCTCGAGGAGGGCGACCATGCGGGTTATCGCTCCGGTCAGTCTCGCGTCAGCGACAGTGGCCAGGCCTTCATCGAGGCGGCCGATACCTTTCTCGCCGCTTCGGCTGCCCAGGGAGAAGCCTTGACGCTGCGTTTCGAGCGTCTGGCCGACTGGATGACCTGGGCCATTCTGGCGGCGCTGGTCGTGGCAGGTGCGATGATGGTAGCTGTCATATGGGGCGTCACGGTCAATGTCATTCGACCGCTGCGTCGCATCGTCGAGCATTTCAAGCGTATCGCCAAGGGCGACCTCGCCGCTCCCATAGAAGCGCGGGGTCGCAACGAAATCGGTCAACTGTATGCCGAGCTGGCCACCATGCAGCGCTCGCTCATCGAGACCGTGGGTTTTCTGCGCAGCGGCAGCGACTATGTCCATTCGGGTAGCCGAGAGATGGCCGGGCACAACCAGGCGCTGGCGGCGCAGACTCGCCAGCAGGTCGTGGCGCTGGAGCAGACCGCAGCCAACCTGGAGCAGCTGACGGCTACCGTGGCCAGCAATGCTGACAGCGCCCGCCAGGTGGGTGAGTCGGCCGAATCGGCGACCCAGCGTGCCCACGAGGGAGAGGCTGTCATCACTCGCTTCATCGCGACCATGGACGAGATCCACTGCCGCTCCGATGAGATTGCCAGCATCGTGGGTGTCATCGAGTCGATCGCCTTCCAGACCAATATCCTGGCCCTGAATGCATCCGTGGAGGCGGCGCGTGCCGGCGAGCAGGGCAGGGGGTTCGCCGTGGTGGCCAACGAAGTCCGTGCCCTGGCATCGCGCAGCGCCGATGCGGCGCGGGACATTCGGCAGCGCATCCAGGCCTCACAGGCGAGCGTGGCTGAGGGCAATTCCCTGTCGTTGCGAGCTGCCGAACATACGCGTGTCATCATCGAGGCCATCGAGCGGGTGGACAGGCTCATGGAGCAGGTCGTGCATGCCTCCAACGAGCAGCGCCTCGGCATCGAGGAGGTGAACCGGGCCATGGGCCAGATGGAGGGTGCAACCCGCGAGAGCAGCCAACTGGTGGATCAGGCCGCTGGTAATGCCAGGGAGCTCGAAGCCCAGTCGCTGCACATGCAGGAGCAAGCCAAGCGCTTCGTACTGCCCGCTACGCTCGCCCTTCCAGCGGATTTACAGCGGTGGCGTACGCCATGGTGCGGTGTCGAGCAGTGGGGCATGGCTGCAGTGGTTGATGACGCTGGCAGGCAACGCCACCAGGACGAACATGAACTCGAGCCGGCCTAGCGGCTCACTCCTGGTGTACCGGTGGCGACGGCGAAACGGCCGGGTCGGCCAGCCCGCGCAGAGCCCACAGGCCGAGAATCGGCCCCGGCAGTAACCACCACAGTACCCAGGTGCCCTGCAGCGACCACAGCGAGGTCGTCAGTGAAATGGCGGGAATGGTCAGGGCGAAGCCCACTGCATTCATCACGGCAAGTGTCGAGCCGATGCGCTCGCGGGGTGCCGTGGCCGCTGCCAGGGCCGAGAACTGCGGCGAATCGGCAATCACCGTAAGACCCCACAGGAACAGTAGCGCCAGCAACAGACCCGGCGGCGCCCAGCCCAGCAGCGGATAGGTCAGGCAGATCGTCCCGGAAGCCATCAGTGCCCAACGAGCCACCCACAGGCTGCCCAGATGCCGGCTCAACCGGCCGCCGCCGACGCAGCCCGCCAGCCCCAGCGCAATAATGCCGAACGACAGCCAGGCCACCAGGTCGGAAGACGCCATGAGTCTCTGGATCTCGCGATGTACCAGGAAAGGCGTCAGCATCCAGAAGGCGTAGAGTTCCCAGCAGTGGCCGAAATAGCCACCCGCCACGGCGCGAAAACGCCCCGCGGCCAGGGCTGCCAGGCCTTCAGTCAGGCGTACCCTGCCGGCCGGTGGCGGCAGGTGAGGGCCGTCGCCCAGGGCGTGAACCATGGCGCCACCCAGCAGGGCCAGCAGCGAGGCGCCCAGCAAAGGCCACTCCCAGGGCATACCCAGAGTACTCCCTCGCAGCAGGTGCGGCAGGGCGGTG
This sequence comes from Halomonas sp. MCCC 1A13316, assembly GCF_014931605.1. NCBI lineage: Bacteria > Pseudomonadati > Pseudomonadota > Gammaproteobacteria > Oceanospirillales > Halomonadaceae > Billgrantia > Billgrantia diversa. The sequence continues at coordinate 1,627,548 of NZ_CP053382.1, forward strand.
CCCAGTGTCAGCATGCCCACCAACCAGGCCAGCGCCGCCCCGGTGTGTCGGGGTGTCCAGCCGATCACCAATTTCATGCCCAGTGGATAGATGCCCGCCAGGCACAGCCCGGTGGCGAAGCGCAGCATGAGTGCCAGCGTCGGTTGATCGGCGACCAGGACGAAACCGGCATTGACGACGGCACCCAGCAGGCAGGAGACGGCAAAGATACGGCTGGCGTGGAAGCGATCGGCGAGGCCGGTCACGGCGATAGCCAGGGTGCCGGCGATGAAGCCTGCCTGCACGGCCAGGGTCAAGCGGCCCAGGTCGACCTCGGAGAGGCCCAGGTCGCGCGAGAGCGACAGGCCAACGCCGTTGACGCTGAACCAGAGCGACGTGCCGCAGAGCTGGGCCAAAACAATGAGGGCCAGGGGGTGGCGCTGACGGAGGCGAGTCTTCATTTTTCTATCGTCACCGCGCCAAACAGGTGAGGCAAGGCGCCATTCGTCGCGTCCAATCAGTTATCAGAAGCAGGCGACCGGGAAGGTGTCGGGACCGCTGACATAAATTTGACACGGCAGTTTTGTATATATGTAATTTCATATATCTAGGGCTCGTAGGATCCGATAAATCTTTTCCAACCCGGAGAACGTCATGACGATTCGTATCGGTATCAACGGCCTTGGCCGCATGGGGCGACTTTCCCTGCGTTGCCTGTGGCCCCATGTAACGCGCGGCGACGTAGAAATCGCTCATCTCAACGATCCGGGAGGTGATGCGGCGACTTTCGCCCACCTGCTCGAGTTCGATTCCGTGCATGGCCGCTGGCTACCGGGGCAGGGGTTCCAGGCCGAAGAGAAGGCGATGGTGATCGACGGCAAACGCATATCGTTTACCAATAACCGTGAATTGGCCGACAGCGACTGGTCCGGCTGCGACGTCGTCATCGAAGCTTCGGGCAAGATGAAGAGCCGGGACAAGCTGCAAGCCTATCTCGACCAAGAGGTTTCCCGTGTGGTCGTCACGGCTCCGGTCAGGGAGGAAGGTATCCTCAACGTCGTGATGGGAGTGAACGACGATCGCTACGATCCAGAAACGCATCGCATCGTCACCGCCGCAAGCTGTACCACCAACTGTCTGGCACCGGTGGTTAAGGTAATCCTCGATAGCTTCGGCATTCGCCACGGCTCGATGACCACCGTACACGACATCACCAATACCCAGTCGATCCTCGACACGCCGCACAAGGATCTGCGTCGGGCGCGTGCCAATAGCCAGAGCCTGATTCCCACGACGACCGGCTCGGCCAAGGCGATCACCGCCATCTTCCCCGAGCTCGAAGGCAAGCTCAACGGCCATGCCATCCGCGTGCCGCTGCTCAACGCCTCGCTCACCGACATGGTCTTCGAGCTCGAGCGCAGCGTCACCGCCGAGGAGGTCAACGCGGCGCTCAAGGCGGCCGCCGAGGGCGAGCTGGCCGGTATATTGGGCTACGAGGAGCGCCCGCTGGTCTCGGTCGACTACCGTACCGACCCGCGCAGCTCGATCATCGATGCTCTCTCGACCATGGTCGTCAACGGCACGCAGCTGAAACTGTACGCCTGGTACGACAACGAGTGGGGCTACGCCAACCGTACCGCGGAGCTGGCCCTCAAGGTGGGGAATGAGCAGGTGGGCCGTGGCTGAATCGTTCACCCCCCGCCTGCGGGGGCTGCCCTTCGAGGTGCGTCAGTACTTGCTGATCACCGGCAACTACTGGGCTTTAACGCTCACTGATGGCGCCCTGCGCATGCTGGTGGTGCTGCACTTCCACCAGCTCGGCTACTCGCCGCTGGAAGTGGCCCTGCTGTTCCTGTTCTACGAGGCCTTTGGTGTGGTCACCAACCTGGTCGGCGGCTGGCTGGGGGCGCGACTGGGGCTAAATCGCACTATGAACATGGGGTTAGGGCTGCAGATCGTTGCTCTGGTCATGCTGATGGTACCCGCTACGGCACTCACCGTGCCGTGGGTGATGGCCGCCCAGGCACTTTCGGGGATCGCCAAGGACCTCAACAAGATGAGCGCCAAGAGCGCGGTGAAGGTGCTGGTACCCAAGGACAGGCCCAGTGCCGGTAGCGCTCTCTACCGCTGGGTGGCGATCCTCACCGGCTCCAAGAACGCGCTCAAGGGCGCCGGGTTCTTCCTCGGTGGCCTGCTCTTGACGCTGATCGGCTTCCGCGGTGCGGTCATTGCCATGGCCGTGATGCTCGTCGCGGTGCTGGCCCTCTCGCTGATGCGCCTGAAGGCCGACCTGGGCCGCCAGAAGCGCAAGCCGAAATTCAGCGAGGTCTTCTCCAAGTCCCGGGCGATCAACGTGCTCTCGGCGGCCCGGCTCTGCCTGTTCGCCTCGCGCGATGTGTGGTTCGTGGTGGCGTTGCCGGTCTTCCTCTACGACCAGCACGGCTGGAGCCACTGGACGGTGGGGGGGCTTCTCGCCGTATGGGTAATCGGCTATGGGGGCGTACAGACCCAGGCACCCCGCCTCACGGGCCTGATAAAAGGGGGGGCACGCGGCATCACCGCGTTCTGGGCCTTGGCGCTGGCCGGCCTGCCGGCGCTGTTGGCGATGTTGCCCCTGGCCGAAGTCGGCTGGCTGGTGGCGGGACTGCTCGCCTTTGGCGTGCTTTTCGCCATCAATTCGAGCTGGCACAGCTATCTGATCGTTCACTACGCCCGTGCCGACGGGGTCTCCATGGACGTGGGCTTCTACTATATGGCCAATGCCATGGGCAGGCTCTTGGGGACATTGCTGTCGGGGTGGGTCTATCAGATCTTTGGGCTGGCCGCCTGCCTGTGGATCGCGGCGGCGCTGGTGCTGGCAAGCGCGCTGATGGCACTAGCGCTACCGCGGGAGACGGCGTGATGGGCCGTGGCAGGGGCACCGGTGGCGTGGCATTGCTGTCGGACCGGCGAGTGTTAACGTAGAATGATGAATGTCTCTTGCATGAGGAATATCGCTTGACCCCGCTTGACCCCCCAAGACTGTTCAAGTGTCTCGGTGACGAGACGCGTCTAATGCTGACCCTGCTGATTCTCCGTGAGGAGGAGCTGTGCGTCTGCGAGATGACTCACGCCCTGGAAGAATCCCAGCCCAAGGTGTCGCGTCATCTGGCTCAGCTTCGCAACTGCGGCTTGCTCAGCGATCGGCGTGAGGGTCAGTGGGTCTACTATCGGCTCGCCGACACGATACCGCAGTGGGTGAATGAGGCGCTGTCAGCGGCCGAAAAGGGCCAGGACGAGCGTCTCTCGAGCCTGCAGGTTCGTCTGGCTGACATGGGCAACCGGCCCGATCGGCGTCTGGCGATGTGCTAAGACGCAGCCTGCGCACCTCATCTACTCACATTTTCTGCCTCCCTCGGCCCAATGGGTGATACTAACCGTGGGAGGTGGGCGTGGCGTTGAGGCAGCGCCTGAACTCACTGCCTATCGAGTGACGCACCCGCTCAAGGTTCAGCGAGGCGCGCATCAGGGCTATGACGTAGATCATCACCACCAGCAGCGCGAAGATCTTGGTGGTGTCCTCGACGAAGAAGTGTAGCGAACCGCAGCAGGTGACAAAAGGATACCGGCGCGATGCAAAAAATCTCGCTCTTCCTTGGTGGGCTTGTCAGGCAGGCTCGATGCAGGGCTGGTGATTGGGATCGACCGTCATACGATGCTCTTCGGGCAACGCTTGGTGCAGTGAGTAGGGTAACGCCGCTGGCACGCCATGGCGTGCCAGCGCCCGGTCATCAGAGGGTTTCCAGGGCCAAGGCGATGCCCTGACCGCCGCCGATGCAAAGGGTGACGATACCGCGACGCTCCCCGTTGCGCTGCATGGCATGCAGCAGGCGGGTGGTCAGCACCGCGCCACTGGCGCCGATGGGGTGCCCGTGGGCGATGGCGCCCCCCTCCACGTTGACGATCTCCTGCGGCAGGCCCAGCTCGCGCTGGCAGGCCAGGGCGATAGCGGCGAAGGCCTCGTTGATCTCCACCCGGTCCAGGTCGCCCACCGACCAGCCGGCACGCTCCAGCGCCTGGCGGACCGCAGGCACCGGGCCTATGCCGAAGTAGTCTGGCTCCACAGCGCCGACGCCGAAGGAAACCAGCCGCGCCATGGGCGCGAGGCCCTGCTTCTCGGCCCAGCCGCGCTCGGCGACGATCATCGCCGCCGCACCGCTGTTGAGCCCCGGGGCGTTGCCAGCGGTGATGGTGCCCTCCTTGCGGAAGGCGGGCCTGAGCTTCGCGAGAGACTCCGCGGTGGTGTCGCCGCGGTTGTGCTCGTCGCGGGCGAAGGTGGTGGTGCCCTTGCGGGTGGTGAGCTCCACGCCGGCGATCTCGGCGTCGAAGTGGCCGGCCTCCTGGGCCTTGGAGAAGCTCAGCTGGGAGCGAAGCGCCCAGGCGTCTTGGTCGTCGCGGGAGATGCCATAGCGTGCGACCAGGTCCTCGGTGTGCCAGCCGGAGTGTTTGCCGCTGAAAGCGTCGTTGAGGCCATCGAGCAGCATGGTGTCGTGCATGGTAACGTCTCCCATGCGCGCGCCCCAGCGGCCTTGGGGCATCACATAGGGGGCCCGGTCCATGTTCTCCATACCGCCGGCGATGGTGCAGTCGGCCATGCCGCTCCAGATCTCCATGGCGGCGCTGGCCACGGCCTGGGCGCCTGAGCCACAGACCCGGTTGACGGTAAGCGCCGGGACCTCCACCGGCAGACCGCCGCCGATGCCGGCCTGGCGGGCGGAGTTCATGCGACAACCGGCCTGGATGACGTGGCCCATCACCAGCGATTGCACCTTGTCAGCAGCGAGGCCGGAACGGGTGAGGGTCTCATGGATAACGCGCGCGCCGAGCTCAGTGGCGGGAGTTTCCTTGAGACTGCCACCATAGGTGCCGATGGCGGTACGAACGGGATGGCAGATGACAACGTCTCGCGATGACATGAGCATGCTCCTCTGTCGTGTGGTCAGGTGGCCAGATTGGTCGCCTGACAGGCCATCTCACCTATAGCATTCAGTTGTTAGACATGTCCTGACAGACATCAAGAAAATAAGAGTGCTATCAATCCATCTCTTTGGGTAACACTAGTACCGGGCAGTAGGCATCACGGGCGATCGCCTCGTCGGTACTGCCGAGCAGGAACTCCACCTGCTCGTTGCCCCAGGTGGTCAACGTTTTCAGGCGCGCTTGCAGCAGCGGCCAGGCAGGAGAGTAATCCACGGCGACCAGGATGTGCTTGAACAAGGTATTACTCCTTGGGGCGGGTGGGAGAGGCGCCCTCCACGAAGAGGTGCCTCAAGCCCAGGAAGCCCTCGACGTCGAGCCTCAGGCCTTGGTCGACCAGCGTCGGGTCGATGTGCACGGCCACGCCGTCCAGGTCGAGGCGGGTGTAGCGCTCCGGCGCCTCCGGGGCCCTGGCCTCGGCCACCGCGATATCGGCGCCACCGCCGCAGCAGCCGTGACGGGGCGAGAGGCGCACCGTGGCTACTCCGCCCTTGTTCTTCAGCCACTCGCGAGCCCGGTCGCTGACCTCGATGGCCATGGGTCAGTCCCTGGCCTCGGCTGCTGGCTGCGTCTCGGCCTCAGGGAAGTGGTGGCGAGTCCTGTTGGCGATACGTACCAGCGCCAACATCAGCGGTACCTCCACCAGTACACCCACCACCGTAGCCAGCGCCGCGCCCGACTGCAGGCCGAAAAGGGCAATGGCGGCGGCCACGGCCAGCTCGAAGAAGTTGCTGGCGCCGATCATCGCCCCGGGGGCGGCCACGTTGTGGGGCACCTTCCAAGCCTTGGCCCAGCCGTAGGCGAGGAAGAAAATCAGGAAGGTCTGGATGATCAGCGGGATGGCGATCAGCACGATGTGCAGCGGGTTGGCGATGATCACGTCGCCCTGGAAGGCGAACAGCAGCACCAAGGTGATGATCAGCCCGATGGGAGTGACCGGCCCTACCTTCTTCATGAAGACGTTGTCGTACCACTCGATGCCGTGGCGGGCGATCAGGCTGCGCCGGGTCAGGTAGCCAGCGGCGAGCGGGATGACGATGTAGAGCACCACCGACAGCGCCACGGTATCCCAAGGCACCTGGATGTTGGAGACGCCGAGCAGGAAGACCACGATCGGGGCGAAGGCGAACAGCATGATCAGGTCGTTGAGGGCGACCTGTACCAGGGTGTAAGCGGCATCGCCTCGGGTCAGGTAACTCCATACGAAGACCATGGCCGTGCAGGGCGCCGCCCCCAGCAGGATCGCTCCGGCCAGGTACTGGCTGGCAAGCTCTTCAGGGATGAGGGGCTGGAACAGCACCATCAGGAAGAACCAGGCGATGGCGAACATGGTGAAGGGCTTGATCAGCCAATTCACCGAGGTGGTGATGATCAGCCCCTTGGGCTGGCGGCGCACGCCGAGCACGGCGGAGAAGTCGATCTGCGCCATCATGGGAAAGATCATCGCCCAGATCAGGATGGCCACCGGAATCGATACTTGGGCGTATTCGAACCGTGAAAGCGTCTCGGGAACCGCCGGGGCGAACTGGCCGAGCAGCACCCCGGCGATGATGGCCAGCGCCACCCACACTGAGAGGAAGCGTTCGAAGAGGCCCATGCCTTCAGTGGTGGTTGGCGTCTGCGATAATGAGTCGTCTGCCATGCGTCGCTCCGTCGGAAGTAAGGGCTTGGCGAAGATATATGTTTTTCCATATGTCGGCAACGTCAAGAGACGTATCGAGCTCATTGCCCTGCTATGATGCGGCCATTCATTCCCGACGAGGAAGCGACTTGAGCGTAGCCGATTCCTTGCGACTCGACCGTATTGCCATCGGCGATCTCGACGAGGTCAGCCTGACCGTCGAGCCCGGAGAGATCGTCTGTTTGTCCGGTGCCAGCGGCTCGGGCAAGAGCCGCCTGCTGCGGGCCGTGGCCGATCTCGAACCCCATGCTGGCGAGGTCTGGCTGGGCGAGCAGGGCCAGTCGCAGATGCCGGGCCACGCCTGGCGGCGCCAAGTGATGCTGGTGCCGGCCGAAAGCCACTGGTGGGCGGAGACGGTGGTCGAGCACTTCATCCATGAGCCTGAAGCTGCGGAACTGGAAGCGCTGGGGCTGGCTCCCGATGCCCTGGCCTGGCAGGTGGGGCGCCTCTCCACCGGCGAGAAGCAGCGCTTGGGGCTATTGCGGGCTTTGAGCCGCGAGCCCAGCGCTCTACTGCTCGACGAGCCCACCGCCAACCTGGATGACGCAACCAACGAGCGGGTGGAAGCCTGGCTGACGGCGCGCATTCACGAGCGTGGCTGGCCGACGCTATGGGTGGCCCATGACCGAGGACAGATCGCCCGGGTGGCCAGCCGCCACTGGCGGATCGCGAGCGGGCGACTGGAGGAGGTGAACGTCGCATGGGCGTGATCGAACTCTCCTGGTGGCAGCTGGCGCTGGCGGCGCTGATGGTCGTGGTGCTTGCCGGCTGCACAGCGGCAATGCGGCTGGGCATGAGCCGCAGCCTGCTGGTGGCCGCGCTGCGTACCGTTATTCAGCTGGCGCTGGTCGGCCTGGTGCTGGAGGCGCTGTTCGCCGCCGAGCGGCTGGTATGGGTCGTGCTGATGGCGTTGGCGATGCTGCTGATTGCCGGACGCGAAGTGATGGCACGCCAGAAGCGACGGTTGCTGGGCGGTTGGGCCTTCGGCATCGGCACGCTGTCGATGTTTCTCTCGTCGTTCACCGTCGCCGTACTGACACTGACCGTCGTCATCGGCCCTGACCCTTGGTATCACCCCCAATATGCCATTCCGCTATTGGGCATGCTGCTGGGCAACACAATGACCGGCGTGGCGCTGGCGCTGGATCGCCTGACCGATACTGCCTGGCGCCAGCGTGGCGTGATCGAGAGCCGGCTGATGCTCGGTGAACCTTGGCAGGTGGCAATCGGCGATATTCGTCGCGAGGCAATGCGCAGCGGCTTGATGCCGATGATCAACGCCATGGCCGCCGCCGGGGTGGTCAGCCTGCCGGGGATGATGACCGGTCAGATACTCGCCGGCACCGCGCCGGGTCTGGCGGTGAAGTACCAGATATTGATCATGTTCACGATTACGCTGGGGACCGGCTTCGGCACCCTGGCAGCGGTGACCGTAGGCAGCCGACGGCTATTCGATTCCCGCGAGCGCCTGCGCCTCGACCGGCTTTCTTTACCTCGCTCGTAAAAACGCCCGCCTCCTTCAATGGGGGCGGGCGTCGTTCAGGCAGTGACTCGATCGATCAATCGGTCAGTCAAACAACTTCTAATCCATCAGTTCGATGGCCACTGCGGTGGCTTCGCCGCCGCCGATGCACAGGCTGGCGATGCCGCGCTTGCCGCCCTTGGTGCGCAGGGCATGGATCAGGGTGGCGATGATGCGCGAACCGGTGGAGCCGATGGGGTGGCCCTGGGCGCAGGCGCCGCCGAACACATTGACTTTATTGTGCGGAATATCGAGTCCGTCCATGGCCAGCAGGGTGACTACGGCGAAGGCCTCGTTGATCTCGAACAGATCGACGTCGGCGACGCTCCAGTCGAGTTTCTTCAATAGCTTCTCGATGGCGCCTACCGGGGCGATGGTGAACTCGCTGGGATGCTGGGAGTGAGTACTGTGACCCAGCATGCGGGCCAGCGGCTTGCTGCCAAGGCGGTCGGCGGCGGCCTGGCTGGCGAGGATCAAAGCCGAGGCGCCGTCGGAGATGGAGCTGGAGTTGGCCGCAGTGATGGTTCCGTCCTTGGCAAAGGCGGGGCGTAGTTGGCGGATCTTGTCGAGCTTGGCCTGGAACGGCTGCTCGTCGTGCTCGACCACGCTCTCGCCCTGGCGGCTGGTGACAGTGACCGGCGCCATCTCGGCCTTCAGGTGACCGGCATTGGTGGCCTCCATGGCACGCTCCAGCGAGGCGATGGCGAAATCGTCGAGGCGTTCGCGAGAGTAGCCGCGCTCGCTGGCGACATCCTGGGCGAATACCCCCATCAATTTGCCAGTCTCGGCGTCTTCCAGGCCATCGAGAAACATATGATCCTTCAGCTCGCCGTGACCCAGGCGATAGCCGGTACGCGCCTTGGTCAGCACGTGCGGGGCGTTGGACATCGACTCCATGCCGCCGGCGAGAACCACTTCGCCGCTACCGGCACGGATCAGGTCATGGGCCAGCATGGTGGCCTTCATTCCCGAACCGCACAGCTTGTTGATGGTGGTCGCGCCGATGCCATCGGGAATGCCGGCCTGGCGCATGGCCTGGCGGGCCGGACCCTGCTTGACGCCGCCCGGCAGCACGCAGCCCATGATGCCTTCGTCGATGGCGCTGGACTCGATGCCGGCGCGCTCGATGGCGGCGCGAATGGCGGTGGCGGCAAGCTCAGGAGCCGTGAGGCTTGCCAGGCTGCCGAGCATGCCGCCCATCGGGGTGCGTGCGGCGGAGAGGAAAACGATATCGTTGGGGCTGCTCATGGTGGCACTCTCCTGTCGAATCATCCGTTATGTTTGTCGTTGACGAGAGCCGGCTCAGCAGGCGTTGCGGCCGTCTCGTCGGGGTATTCTCTGCGATATGTCGCGTTGACCTGCCGACGTCGCTGTGTTTTTCTCAAGATCAACCAAGCAAGCGCTAGTGTAAACCCGATGAATGTCGTTAACGAGTCCCCACGCCGTAAGGAATTGACCCGTCTGGCCGCACAATTGTTCGTTCAGGAGGGCTTCGATCGCACGACGGTGCGCATGCTCGCCCAAGAGATGGGCATCAAGTCCGGCAGTCTGTTCCACCATTTTCGCGACAAGCAGGAGATCCTGGCGGCCGTCATCGAGGAGGGCACTCAGAACGCTCTGATGCTGGCTCGGCAGGCCTTGGATGAATGCGGCGGTTCGGCTAGCGAGCGCCTGCATGCAATGGCCAGGGCTCACCTGGAAACGCTGCTGACCGATCGCAATGCGCATGTCGTCGCCCTCTATGAATGGCGGCGGCTGGATGCGGCTGCTCGAGACCACCTGAGCCATCTGCGCGACGCTTACGAGGAGCTGTGGGAGCAGGTCATAGACGAAGCCTTGGAGGCCGGGCTCGTTCATGGCGATCGCTTTCTGGTATCGCGCTTCGTCATGGGCGCGCTGAACTGGACGGTGCGCTGGTACGATCCCGAAGGGCCGCGCAAGCCGGAGGACTTGGCTCACGAATTGGTTGCGATGATTGCTCCTTCAACCCACTCCCAGCCTGGGCAGTCGACCAAGGTCTAGCCCGGGAACCCTGTCTCGGGGGTTGCCCTGCCCCGTCTTTACTTCTAGCTTGTACCGAGCGCTTGCTAGGTTGACGCTTACGTCAACGGCATCTAAGCAGAAGAATCAAAAGCTGAATAGGACCGCGAACCAACCTCGGTAGTGCGCCAAGCCGAGGCGGCGTTTCAACAACAAGCATAAACCGGTACAAGAGGGCAGTCATGAGCACCCAACAGCTTCCTGAGTACTCCACCTATTACCAGGCTTTTTCCGTCGACGACGTCATCGCCCGGCTCGATGACCATGGCGATGGCAAGTTCAACGCCTTCGAATCCTGCTGCGGTCGTCATCTGCGCGCCGGCCGCGGTGAGGTGCCGGCGCTGATCCACGAGGATACTCGGGGCAACGTCAACCGACTCACCTATGCCGAACTGGAAGCCGGCAGCGCCCGGCTTGCCGGCTGGTTCGCCGAGCGCGGCCTCGGCGTGGGCGATCGCATAGCCTGCATGCTGCCGCGTTCACCCGAGCTGCTGGTGGCAGTGTTGGCCACCTGGCGCATCGGCGCCGTCTATCAGCCCCTGTTCACTGCCTTCGGCCCCGACGCCGTCGACTACCGGTTGGGGCGCGCCGACACCAAGCTGGTCATCACCGATCACGCCAACCGCTTCAAGTTCGACGGCCTTTCGCAATGCCCCTCCGTGCTTGCCGTGGGCGGCCCGAGCGAAGGCCACGATGCCGATCTCGACTGGAGCGAGGCACTGGGGCATTCACCCATCGAAGCCAATCCGCCGCGGCTCTCGCCGGAGGCGCCTTTCCTGCAGATGTTTACCTCCGGTACCGTGGGCAAGCCCAAGGGCGTGGCGGTGCCGCTCTCCGGCATGCCGGCCTTCGCGCTCTACATGGAGCTTGCCATCGACCTTCGCGAGAGCGATCGCTTCTGGAACATGGCCGACCCCGGCTGGGCCTACGGCCTCTACTACGCCATTGCCGGCCCGTTGCTGCTGGGAGTGACCACGCACTTCTGCGAGGCAGGCTTCAGCGCGGACGGGGCTCTTGATTTCATGCAGCGGCACCGCATCACCAATTTTGCCGCCGCGCCCACTGCCTATCGCCTGATGAAGGCCTCGGGCCTGTTCGATACTGCTCACGAGAGCCTCGAGCTGCGTGTTGCCAGCTCCGCCGGCGAGCCTCTCAACACCGAGGTGGTGACCTGGGTCGAGCGCTCGCTGGGGTGCCCTGTCATGGATCACTACGGCCAGACCGAGACCGGCATGACTTGCTGCAACCACCATACCCTAGAGCATCCCAAACACGTCGGAGCCATGGGTGTGCCCATGCCGGGCTACCGCCTGGCCATCCTCGACGCCGAGTACAACGAGCTGCCGCCGGGGGAGCCGGGCGTGCTGGCGGTGGATATCGAGCGCTCACCGGCGCACTTCTTCGCCGGCTACACCTGGCAGGAGAAGCATCCATTCGCCAATGGCTACTACTTGACCGGTGATGTGGTGATCCGCAACGAGGACGGCACCTTCCAGTTTGCCGGCCGCGACGACGACATCATTACCACTGCGGGCTACCGCGTGGGGCCCACCGACGTGGAGAATACCGTCATGACCCATTCGGCAGTGGCTGAGTCCGCTGCGGTGGGCCAGCCCGACGAGATCCGCGGCGAGATCATCAAGTCGTATGTCGTGCTGAGGGAGGGGTTCGAAGCGAGCGACGAGCTGGCCGAAGAGATCCGTCAACGCGTGCGTGAGCGGCTTTCCACCCATGCCTTCCCACGCGTCATCGAATTTGTCGACACCCTTCCCAAGACGCCCAGTGGCAAGATCCAACGCTTCAAGTTGCGCGCCGATGCCGCCGAAAAGGCGGAGTCCGGCGCGCCGGCAGCGAAATGAACCGGGAGAAACACTAGATGCAAGTGCAGGATCGTACGTTTCTGATTACCGGCGCCGCCTCCGGATTGGGAGCGGCTACAGCCGAGCGCCTCGTCGCCGGCGGTGGCCAGGTAGTGCTTTGCGATCTCAGCGACACCGTCGAGGCGCACGCCGAAAAGCTCGGCGAGGCCGCCCGCGCGGTGCGCGGCGACGTGACGTCGGCCGAGGACATGCAGGCGGCGGTGGATGCGGCCGTCGCACTGGGCGGCGAAGGCGGCCTTGCCGGCGTTGTGCACTGTGCCGGCGTGGTCAGCGTGGCCAAGCTGGTCGACCGTGAAGGTAACCCGGCCGATCTCGACGCCTACGCGCGCACCGTGCAGATCAACCTGGTGGGCACCTTCAACGTGATGCGACTTGCCGCCGCCGCCATGGCCAAGAATGCACCCAGCAAGGACGGCGAGCGCGGGGTGATCGTCAATACCGCCTCGGTTGCCGCCTTCGACGGCCAGGTGGGGCAGTGCGCCTACAGTGCTTCGAAAGCCGGCGTGGTAGGCATGAGCCTGCCGGCGGCACGTGAACTGTCGCGACACGGCATTCGCGTCATGGCAATTGCGCCAGGCGTGTTCCAGACGCCGATGATGAGCGAGATACCTGACGAAGCGGCCCAGGCGCTGGCTGCCTCGGTGCCGTTTCCCAAACGATTGGGGCATCCCGACGAGTTCGCCCGCCTGGCCGAGCAGATCATCACCAACGCCATGCTCAACGGCGAAGTGGTGCGCCTGGACGGCGGCATTCGAATGCAGTGAGCGTTGGCGGCCGCACTTGGCAGGTACTGGCTGGCACGCTAGCGTAGGGCGCTCAACGAGACGCACGACAAGAACAGGGGAGCACCCGCATGGCCAGCCAGGAGACCGGCTCCGACCTTGAGCTCGACAATCAGCTCTGCTTTACGCTCTACACGACCTCACTGCTGATGACCAAGTTCTACAAGCCCCTGCTCAAGGGGCTTGGCCTTACCTATCCCCAATACCTGGTGCTGCTCACACTGTGACAGGAAGACGGCCAAAGTGCCGGCGCTATCAGCCAGCGCCTGATGACCGATACCGGCTCGCTGACGCCCGTTTTCAAGCGCCTGGAGGCCGATGGGCTGCTAAAACGGGTGCGTAGTCGCCGTGACGAACGGGTCGTTGAACTGTTTCTCACCGAGCGGGGCAGGGACATGCAGTCGCAGGCCGAGGAGATACCCGACTGCGTGATCATGGCCAGCGGCCAGTCGCCAGACGAGCTGGCCGAACTCAAGGCGCGGCTGGAGACGCTGCGCGAGAGGCTCGAGGAAGCCATGCCCTGACCGTTGCCCGCCGTAATACAGGCATGCTCTCACGGTATGGTCCGATTCATTGACTGGTGCGCAAGAAATTTGTACTCATTCGTTTTTTGCGCATTCTAATGGTGCGACTTGTAAGCCATGTTGTCTGCTGCAGCAGATTATTTTTCTCTTTTCGCTCTCTCTCGAAACGGATGGGCAAGGTTTGTCGACTGGCGCCCCGGGGGTGGGTCTGGCTGCCGGTGCGACATGAGAGAGTCCACGAAAGATAGTCGGGACAAGAATAAAACGAGCGCTTGACTAAGCGTGGCATGCAGGCTAGTTTCAAACACATGTTTGAAAGAGGCGCCGCCGCTTTCACACGACCGACTTCAGGCGACCTTTTTGCCCAGGCGATCTTTTGGAGAAGTAGAGATGCCCGACTATCAGGCCCCCCTGCGCGACCTTCGTTTCGTGATGGACGAAATGCTCGACTATCCCGCTCACTACGCCCGCCTGCCAGGCGGAGAAGAGGCCACGCCCGACGTGGTTGCCGCCATCCTCGAGGAGGGCGCGCGCTTCGCACGCGAGGTGCTGTTGCCGCTGAATCAGAGCGGCGATCAGGAGGGATGCCTGCTGGAGGGGGGCGAGGTGAAGGCGCCGAAGGGCTTCAGGGAGGCCTACCAGCAGTTCGTCGAGGGCGGCTGGCCGAGCCTTGCCGCCGATTCCGCGCACGGCGGGCAGGGGCTGCCCCATTCGTTGGCCATGGCGCTCAACGAGATGATCTGCTCCACCAACTTGGCCTGGGGCATGTACCCCGGCTTGTCCCATGGCGCCGCCGATGCGCTGCGTCACCATGGTACCGAGGAGCAGCAGGCCACCTATCTCACCAAGTTGGTGGAAGGCGTGTGGACCGGCACCATGTGCCTGACCGAACCGCACTGCGGCACCGACCTGGGGCTGATCAAGACCCGCGCCGTGCCTACCGCCGACGGTGCCTATGAGATCACCGGCACCAAGATCTTCATCTCAGCCGGCGAGCACGACCTGGCCGAGAACATCGTTCACCTGGTGCTGGCCAAGCTGCCGGATGCGCCGGAGGGCTCCAAGGGTATCTCGCTGTTCGTGGTGCCCAAGTTCATGCCTGACAATGAAGGCAATCCCGGCAAGCGTAACGGCGTCAGCTGTGGCTCGCTCGAGCACAAGATGGGCATCCACGGCAACGCGACGTGCGTGATGAACTTCGACACTGCCCGCGGCTTCCTGGTGGGTCCGCCCAACAAGGGCCTGGCATGCATGTTCACCATGATGAACGCCGCGCGCCTGGGCGTGGGCATCCAGGGGCTGGGCCTGACCGAGGCGAGCTTCCAGAACGCGCTGGCCTATGCCCGCGACCGCTTGCAGATGCGTGCACTCTCCGGGCCCAAGGCGCCGGAAAGGCCCGCTGATCCGATCATCGTCCACCCCGATGTGCGCCGCATGCTACTGACGCAGAAGGCATTCGCCGAAGGCGGGCGGATGCTGGTGCTGTACACCGCCCAGATGCTTGATGTCGTCGAGCATGGCCAGGATGCGGCGGAGCGTGAGCATGCCGAGACCCTGCTCAGCCTGCTGACACCGATCGTCAAGGCGTTCCTCACCGAGGTGGGCTTCGAGGCCACCAACGAAGGCGTGCAGGTTTTCGGTGGCCACGGCTTCATTCAGGAGTGGGGCATGGAGCAACTGGTACGCGATGCGCGTATCACTCGCCTCTACGAGGGCACCACCGGTATCCAGGCCCTCGACCTGCTGGGCCGCAAGGTACTGATGAGTCAGGGCGAGAGCCTCAAGGTCTTCACCAAGGAGATCCACAAGTTCTGCAAGGCCGAAGAGGGTAACGCCGAGCTTGCCGAATTCATCGCGCCGCTGGCCAAGCTCAATGCCGAGTGGGGCGAGCTGACCATGGGCATCGGCATGAAGGCGATGAGCGACCGCGAGGAAGTGGGCGCTGCGAGCGTCGACTACCTGATGTACTCCGGCTACGTGACGCTTGCCTACCTCTTCGCACGCGCAGCCAGGCAGTCTCGTGAGGCGCTCTCCGCTGGCAGCGACGAAGCGGCCTTCTACGAGGCCAAGATCAACACCGCTCGCTTCTACTTCCAGCGTCTGTTGCCGCGCACCCTGGCCCATGCCCGCATGATCCAGGCCGGCGCCGAGCCGCTGATGGCGCTCGCAGCGGAGGATTTCGGGCTCGGCTTCGAGATCTGATCCAACCAGGCATCTCTCTCGGTCAGTGCGACTGATCGGTGTCTTGCGGCGGGCCTTGGCCCGCCGCTTTTTTTGGCCTCGCAAGTCCCCCGCCAGCTCGGGGGCATGCCCGCTGCCCTTTACCCGCTGGCATCATCGCACAGCGTGGAGTGGGCCTGCTTGTGGGCCATTTCGAAGCCCGAGGGTAGCTCGCTGCTGGGATCGTGCAGCCAGGCCACCAGATCCTGCTCGGTCCGCTCGCGCCGGGTGTAGCGCGTGAGCATGTGGTAGCCATCGGAATAGAGTGCCAGGCGTATGGCGTCGTCATCGGGAAGACGCTGCAATAGGGCGCAGTATGCCTTCATGGGTATGATCTGGTCTTCGTCGCCATACAGTATCAGCGCGGGGGGCGGGAGCGCTTCAGCCGCCTCGAGTGCCAGCCCCATGGTGCGCGTCAGGCCATAAAGCGTATCGACCCGGGCGCTGCGCAAAATCAGCGGGTCGTTGGCCAGGCGTCGCTTGATCTCCTCGTCATCGGTCGGCTCGATGCCGAGACGATGCGTGGTCCTCACCGAGAAGGTGGCCTGGGGTATCAGGCGTATGCCAAGCCACAGCCCGAGGCGTTGGTACCAGGGCATGGTCTCCTCGTTCCACACGGCGGGTGAGATCAGCACGCTGCCATCCACCGGCGGTGGCGCCTCGGCGGCCATGGCGAGCATCGACACCGCGGCGCCCATGCTCTTGCCGATGAGATAGAGCGGTGTGTCGGGATGACGCTCGCGCAGGAGTTCGGCGAGCAGGATAACGTCGTTACGCAGCCGCTCGTGGCCGGGCCACAGGCGACGCTGGTCGGTGGTGCCGAAGCCGCGCTGGTCGTGGGCATAAACCTCGATGCCATGCGGCGTGAGGGCGTTGGCCATGATCTCGAAGCTGCCGGCATGGTCGTTGAAGCCATGTACGGCCAGTACGACCACCTGGGCACTCTCCTTGGCAGGCCAGTGGCGCAGCGGCAAGCGGTAGCCATCCTCGGCAATGACCTGGTAAGGCATCAACTGGGGCTCGCTCGGGGCAGTCCCAGGTGTCTGCAATACCGGGGCGGCACAGCCAGCCAGCAGTAGTACCGTCGCTGCCAGGAACCGCCTTGTCCCTCGGGTTTGCCTCATGCCAGAGCTGGATAGCCCAAAGCAGTACGCAGGCGTTCGGCATGCTGTGCCACCCAGGTCCGATCGATAGGCCCCCAGTCCATGATGGCGTATTGCCCGCTGTTGTGGCGCTCGCCCGGCGTAGACCTGAACTCGCAGCGTACATCCAGTTCCTCGAGCGCCTTGAGCGTGTCCTGGGCGGTACGTCGGGGCATGCCGGTGGCAGCAACGATGGCCGGTACGCTGGCGACGCCTTGCTCGATCAGGTGAGCGAGGTAGAGGCGACGGTAGAAGCTGGACTGGGTCTTGCTGAGCGCCATGGGATTCCCGGTCTGGTGTCAAAGGAGGTCAAGGATGTTTTCAGCATAGCGCCAGTGAATGGTCTCCCTCCAGCTGCGGTGAGGATGTCGTAAACCGTCGTGTCTCCTACAGTGATGACAAAGGGCGGGGCATCTCGCTTCAGTTGACGATTCAGCACGGTGGGACAGGGAGGCCGCAATGACCGTAAAGCAGGTGGAGAAGAAAGAGCTGCGCGACCAGGTGGGGCGATGCATGTTCGGCGAACGCGTGGTCGTCGACCACGAAGGCAAGCGCTTCTCGGCGCGTATCCAGCACGTCGGGGTCACCGGTGTGAAAGTCGTTCCCGAGACGATGCTGGTGGAGCATGAGGGAGAGCCCGGCGACATCAACGGCGTTACCGTCTCCTATGATGACATTCGCGAAGTCGAGGTGGACGGTATTACCTACCGCCTGGCTTGATCACGCGCAGCAGGCAGCGCTAATCGCCGCGCTCCGCGTGAGAGGCGAGTCGTTCCAGGGCACGCTTCAGCCGAGGGTCGTCGACATCGGCGGCACAAGCGGAAATCTCGTCGGCGGCCGGCGCTGGCAGCGTTCGGATCTGGCGGGGCGGCACCTTGAGCGGTCGCACGGGGCGTACCTTCAGGCTGAAGCCGGTGACCGCGGCGAACTCCGGCAGCTGGTGCAGCAGTTCGAGCAGACGCGGCTGCTCGTAGCGCAACCAGGTCAGCCATACCGCTCGGTCGGTGAGCAGTGCCAGCTTGCCGTCGTGGTAACCTCCCACGAACAGGTGCTCGCGCACCTCTTCCGGAAGATGCTCGCGCAGGTGCTGCTGCGCCCGGGCGATCAGCCTTGCCGTGCGCATCAGCGGCGCCAGTTCCCCATTGCCTCCCAGTAGCCGAGACATGGGCTGTGCTCGTGAGCGCTTAACCTTTATACTCATGGGCTTGTTTTCTCATCCGAACCAACACGCCAAGCCTAGCACGCTCGGAGAACAGCGACAGCATGACCGCCCAGCCAAAGGATCGTAGCGTCGCCAGCCCATCGGCTGTGTCGACCCGCTGTCGACAGCGGTCGCGTTGGTGGCTGGCCGGGCTTTTGGTGAGTTGTCTGTTGCCGGCTGGCCTGAGCCAGGCGGAAACGCTGCGTCTTGCCGAGCGGGTGGTACAGACCTGCATTCTTGCTCCGACCTTGATGCGCGCCCGCTGTCGTCACGTGGCCCGCCGCCGTGCCATGCCGCATTGGCCGCGGCGGCGCCCGGCGGTTAAGGCGAAGCGTGTCGCTCCACCGCGTTTGATGCCACCGCGTCGCTGGGCCGCCGCCCATGATGTCTTTTCCCGCCGTGGACCTCCCCACCTGTCGTGTTGCTCGTAAGCCAACGAATGCTGCCGGTGGCGGCTGGCCTAGCGCCAGTCTTGCATAGCGCCGGCTAACCGCGATACGCAGAATGGACGTTTCATGATCAATACTTTGTTACGCAAGGTCGTCGGCTCCAAGAACGACCGCGAAGTCAAGCGCATGCAGCGGCAGGTGGCGCAGGTGAGCGCGCTGGAACCACAGTTCGAAGCGCTCGACGACGCCGCCCTCCAGGCGAGTACCGAGGAGTTCCGCGAGCGGCTGAAGGCGGGTGAAAGCCTCGATGCCCTGCTGCCCGAGGCATTCGCCACGGTGCGCGAGGCCAGCAAGCGGGTAATGGGCATGCGCCACTTCGACGTGCAGATGATCGGCGGCATGACATTGCACCGCGGGCGCATTGCCGAGATGAAGACCGGCGAGGGCAAGACCCTGGTGGCCACCCTGGCGGTGTATCTCAACGCCCTGCCGGGCAACGGCGTGCACGTGGTAACCGTGAATGACTACCTGGCGCGCCGCGATGCCGAGTGGATGCGTCCGCTGTACGAGTTCCTGGGCCTCTCCGTGGGCGTTATCTATTCCGGCCAGACCTCCGAGGAGAAGCGTGCCGCCTACGCCTGCGACATTACCTATGGCACCAACAACGAGTATGGCTTCGACTACCTGCGCGACAACATGGCTTTCTCGCTGGAAGACAAGGTCCAGCGCGACCTGAGCTTCGCCATCGTCGACGAGGTGGACTCGATCCTGATCGACGAGGCGCGTACGCCACTGATAATTTCCGGTGCCGTGGACGAGAACACCGAGCTCTACAAGGTGGTCGACCGCCTGGCCATGCAACTGGAGAAGGGCGAGGTCTCCGAAGACGCCGATGCTCCCGTTAGCGGCGACTTCGTGCTCGAAGAGAAGCACAAGCAGGTCGAAATCACCGAGGCCGGCCACCACAAGGTCGAGGAGCTGATGCGCGCCGAGGGGCTGCTGGGCCCGGAGGACTCGCTCTATGCCGCCCAGAACCTCAACCTGTTGCACCACATGCACTCGGCGCTGCGCGCCCGCCACCTCTACCACCGCGACGTCGATTACATCGTTGCCAACAATCAGGTGGTGATCGTCGACGAGCACACCGGCCGCACCATGCCTGGGCGGCGTTGGTCCGAAGGCTTGCACCAGGCGGTGGAGGCCAAGGAGGGCGTGCCGGTACAGCGCGAGAGCCAGACGTTGGCCTCGACCACCTTCCAGAACTACTTCCGCCTCTACGACAAGTTGGCCGGTATGACCGGTACCGCCGACACCGAGGCTTTCGAATTCCGCCAGATCTATGGCCTGGACGTGATCGTCATCCCCACCAACCGGCCGCTGGTTCGTCGCGATCTCAACGACCTGGTCTACCTCACGGCGGAGGAGAAGTTCGAGGCGATCATCAACGACGTCAAGGACGAGACCGAGGCCGGGCGCCCGGTGCTGGTGGGTACCGCTTCCATCGAGACCTCCGAGTACCTGGCGGGGTTGATGAAGCAGGCGGGGCTCAAGTTCAACGTGCTCAACGCCAAGCAGCACCAGAGCGAGGCCGAGATCATTGCCCAGGCCGGGCGCCCCGGTGCCATCACCATTGCCACCAACATGGCCGGCCGTGGCACGGACATCGTTCTGGGTGGCAACTGGGAGGCCGAGGCGGCCAAGCTCGAAAATCCCACCGAGCAGCAGGTAGAGAAACTGCGCGAGGAGTGGCGAGTGCGCCACGAGGCAGTGCTGGAGGCCGGTGGCCTGCACGTGGTCGGCTCCGAGCGCCATGAATCCCGCCGCATCGACAACCAGTTGCGCGGACGTGCCGGCCGCCAGGGCGACCCGGGTTCGACGCGCTTCTTCCTCTCCATGGAAGACAGCCTGATGCGGTTGTTCGGCTCCGACCGCGTACAGCGCATGATGAAGGCGCTGGGCCTCGAGCGCGGCGAGGCCATCGAGCACAAGATGGTCACCAACGCCGTGGAGCGCGCACAGAAGAAGGTCGAGAGTCGCAACTTCGACATTCGCAAGCAGCTGCTCGAGTACGATGACGTGGCCAACGACCAGCGCCGCGTGATTTACGAGCAGCGCAACGAGATCCTGGCCGCCGAGGATGTCTCCTCGAACGTGCTGGGCATCCGCGACGAGGTACTCGACCTCGCTATCAGCGAGTTCGTGCCGCCGCAGAGCTTGCCGGAGCAGTGGGACCTTGCCGGCCTGCAGGAACACCTGAAGACCGAGTTCAGCCTCGAAGCCCCGGTGCTGGAGTGGTCCGAGGCGGACGAGCGTTTCCACGAAGAGCAGCTGCGCGAGCGCCTTCATGAGATGCACCGAGGCATCTATCAGGAGAAGGTCGACATTGCCGGCGCCGAGCTGATGCGCCGCTTCGAGAAACAGATCATGCTGCAGGTGCTCGACACGCGCTGGAAGGAGCATCTGCAGTCCATGGATCACCTGCGTCGCGGTATTCACCTGCGCGGATACGCTCAGAAGAACCCCAAGCAGGAGTACAAGCGCGAGGCGTTCGAGCTGTTCCAGACCTTGCTGACCAATATAAAGGCCGATATCACCCGTATCACCAGCCACGTGCATGTGCGCCGGCCGGAGGAGGTCGATGAGCTCGAGCGTCAGCGGCGTGAGGCGCTGGAGCGCGAGAAGGCGACCGCCGCGAGTCGTCACGATGACCCGGAACTCACCGAGAGCGAGGCTCAGAGCGCTCCCGCGCCGGCAGCCGCGGCCGATGGCCGGCCCATGCGCCGCGAAGGGCCCAAAGTGGGGCGCAACGATCCCTGCCCGTGCGGATCGGGGAAGAAATACAAGCAGTGCTGCGGTCAGCTGAGCTGACAGGTCGTCCTAAACGATTGAGGAGTGAATTTTTCCATGGCTGTGGGTGAGACACGTTTTCCGGCCATGCCGGTTATCGAAGGGCTGCGTCTGGGTACCGCCATGGCCGGCATCAAGAAGCCGGGGCGGCGCGACCTAGTGGTGATCGAGATCCCTCAGGGCGCCCGAGTGGCGGGCAGCTTCACCCGCAACGCCTTCTGCGCCGCACCCGTCACGGTGGCCAAGGCCAATCTGGCCGCTTGTCAGGCGCGCGGCGAAGGCGCTCGCCTGCTTGTTATCAACACCGGCAATGCCAATGCCGGTACCGGCGAGGTTGGCCTGCGCGACGCCCATGCGACCTGTGCGGAACTTGCTCGACTCGCGGGCGTGCCGGAGGAAAGTGTGCTGCCGTTTTCCACCGGCGTGATCGGCGAGCCGCTGCCCATGGAGCGGCTCTTGGGCGGCTTGCCGTCGGCGTTGGAATCGCTGGGGGCCGATGGCGAGGCGTGGCAACAGGCGGGGGAGGGTATCCTGACCACCGACACCCGAGCCAAGGGCGCCAGCGTCACGCTGACGATAGGTGGAAGTGAGGTGACCATCAACGGCATCAGCAAGGGTTCGGGCATGATCAAGCCCAACATGGCGACCATGCTGGCCTTCGTGGCGACCGATGCCGCCATCGAACAATCGCTGCTCGACTTGCTGCTGCGCGAGACGGTGGATCGTTCGTTCAACTGCATCACCGTGGATGGCGACACTTCGACCAACGACGCCTGCGTGCTGATCGCCACCGGGCGTGGCGCCGAGGTGGCCAGCGATGAGCAGGTCGCCGTATTCCGCAACGGGTTGCAGCGGGTCATGACCGAGTTGGCCCAGGCGATCATTCGCGACGGCGAGGGTGCCACCAAGTTCGTCACGCTGCAGGTGTCCGAGGCGGCGAGCCGTGAAGAAGCATTGGGCGTCGCTTTTACCGTGGCGCACTCGCCGCTGGTCAAGACGGCGCTGTTCGCTTCCGACGCCAACTGGGGGCGCATCCTGGCGGCGGTGGGGCGCGCCCCGGTGAGTGATTTCGATGTCGAGCGAGTGGCTATCGATCTAGGGGACGTGAGGCTGGTCGAGAAGGGTGGCCGGGCTGCCGGCTACACCGAAGAGGACGGCAGCCGGGTGATGCGCGAGGAAGAGATTACTATCCGTATCGCGCTGGGACGGGGCGAGGAGAGTGCTACGGTCTGGACGTCGGACCTGTCTCATGACTACGTCAGCATCAACGCCGAATATCGCAGCTAGGCCATCCCTGCCAGGCAGGGCCACGCCGCAAGAACATCACCCCTGCGTCGCTCGTGACGGCGCGGGACAAGCGGGTAGGAGTCAATGAACGTAATGGTGAAGAGAAGGGTGCACGTGGCGGCTGCCGCCATCATCAGCAGCGATGGCCAGAAGGCGCTGATTGCCCGCCGCCCCTCCAACGTCGACCATGGTGGGCTGTGGGAGTTTCCGGGGGGCAAGCTGGCGCCCTACGAGACCGGTTTGGAAGGTCTCAAGCGCGAACTTCACGAGGAGCTCGGGGTGGAGATCAGGCGCGCTCAGCCGCTGATTCGCATCCATCATGAATATCCTGACAAACACATTCTGCTCGATGTCTGGCAGGTGCATGAGTTCAGTGGCGAGCCGTTCGGGCGTGAAGGACAAGCGGTGCGCTGGGTACCGCTCGACGAGTTGGTCAACTACCCGTTTCCGGCGGCCAACCTGCCCATCCTGCAGGCAGTGATGCTACCGACAGAGTACCTGATCTCCGCCGAGGAGGCCGACGAGGATATCTTCGACGCCTGCTTGGAGCGGGCGCTGGTGGAAGATCGCGTGCGCCTGGTGCAGCTGCGTGCCAAGAACCTTGACGAGGCCGTTTATCTGGCACGTGCCGAGCGGGCCCTGGCGCGCTGCCGTCAGCACGGCGCGCAGCTGTTGCTCAATGCCGATCCCGCCTTGCTGGAGAAGGTCGATGCCGACGGCGTTCACCTCACCAGCGAGCGACTGATGAGCCTCGAGCGTCGGCCCATCGCAGAAGACAAGTGGCTTTCGGCCTCGACCCACGACCACCGGCAGCTCGGCCAGGCGGCTCGCATCGGCTGCGACTTCGTTACCCTTTCGCCGCTGCGTACCACACCGTCGCATCCCGAGGTGGCGCCGATGGGCTGGCATGATTTCCAGCAACTGGTGGAGCGTGCTGCCATGCCGGTGTTCGCGCTGGGCGGTATGACCCGCTTCGACGCCAACCACGCCCGCGCCGTGGGTGCCCAGGGAATCGCCTCGATTCGCGACTTCTGGAAGGCGCCGGAGGCCTGAGCTCGGCTGTAAAGGAAACCCACCGCCTGCCTCAGCAGCGGTGGGTTTTTCTTAATCCCGACCCGATAAGCCTCTGTGATCTGTGCCCACGGCTGATCTGGCACCAAACCTTCGAGGAGGCGCTGTAAACCCTTCCCTAGGCGCTACTTTTGCCCTGCTTCGCTCTCGCATCCTGCTCCGCTTGCAGGACCGGTGCTGGCCATCCATGGCCAGCCCGTTCGGAGCGATGCTCCTCACCCATGGCAAAAGACCTCCTCTCCGGCTTGTCTCCAGCGCCGTTTATGGCGGTACGTATTTCACAGCTGGATTATTAGGTTCATCGCAGATCAGCGTGAAACAGGCAGGGCTTGCGGCGCGGGCAGGATAGAGAAACGGCGGTAAATCCGGGTAAGCTGATATTCGCCAAAACGTCAGCCTACGGACACCGCCGTTGCCATGAATGCTACCCCGCTCTGCCTATTCTGGAAAGGGTTCACCGTCACCCACCACGAGTTCCTGGATCCTCAGACACTGCGGCTCCAACTGGAGCCCGATGACCGGGTCCCGCCCGTCTGCAGCGGCTGCGACCACGCCTGTTTACTGGTACATGACGTGTATCGCCGGCGCGTCCGCGAGGCGCCACTGCTGATCTACCGAGTGGAGCTCAACGTCCCGGTCCGACGTCTTCGCTGCCCCCTCTGCGGCCCGACACGGGAGCGTATCGACTGGCTGCCAGGACGATCGCCAGTCACCACTACGCTGCGTCAGTGGGTAGAGCGTCTGGTCACGTTGCTGCCGATTCGGCATGTCGCGGACCTGGTCGGTTTGCACTGGCATACCGTCAAGACCATCGACAAGCAGCGCCTGGAGCGTGATCTGCCGGAACCGGATCCGACACGCTTGCGACGCCTGATGATGGACGAGTTCGCCCTGCACAAGGGGCACCGCTACGCCATTGTGGTCGCCTGCGCTGACACCCAACAGGTGGTATGGGTCGGCGAAGGCCGCTCCCGCGAGGCAGTTCGCCCATTCTTTGAGTGGCTCGGCGAGGCGCGAGAGCAGATCGAGGCCGTCGCCATGGACATGAATACGGCCTTCGATCTCGAGGTGAAGGACCAATGTCCCAACGCCGAGGTGGTCTACGACCGCTTCCATGTGGTGGCCAAGTACGGGCGCGAGGTGATGGATCGGGTGCGCGTCGACCAGGCCAATCAGCTGCGCGGCGACAAGGCGGCCCGCAAGGTCATCAAGGGTAGCCGCTGGCTGCTGCTGCGGAATGCCGACAATCTCAAGCCCGAGCAGGCGGTGAAGCTGAAGGAGCTGCTGGCGGCCAATGCGTCACTTACCACGGCGTATCTGCTCAAGGATCAGCTGAAGACCCTATGGTTTGCCGACGACGAGGTCACTGCCCGCAACGCCTGGCAGGAGTGGTACGACATGGCCATCAGCAGCGGCATAGAGGCTCTGGAACGCTTCGCTAAGCGCCTGGCGCCCTATCTGGAGGGAATCCTATCCAGTGCCCGGCACCGGCTGAACACCAGTGTGCTGGAAGGCATGAACAACCGAATCAAGGTCATCAAGCGGATGGCCTACGGGTACCGCGACACAGCGTACTTTTTCCTGAAGATCCGTGCCGCGTTTCCCGGCAAAGTGCGTTGAACCGATTATTAATCCCTGTAACGCCGGGTCAGGTCGCCATAGGCGTCGATGCGGCGGTCGCGCAGGTAGGGCCAGATGCGTCGTACGTCCTCGCCGCGACTCATGTCGAGGGTGACCAGCAAACGCTCGGCCTTGGTGCCGCCGTGGGCCAGTAGCTCGCCCTGGGGCCCGGCGACGAAGCTGCCACCCCAGAAGTCGATGCCGTCGCCGACGCCGGAATGATCCGGTTCGTGACCGACGCGATTGGCCACGATCACCGGCAGCCCGTTGGCTACCGCGTGGCTGCGCTGGATCAGCGTCCAGGCCTCTTTCTGGCGCGCCTTCTCGGCGTCGTCGTCCGAGGGGCTCCAGCCAATGGCGGTGGGGTAGAGCAGTACCTCGGCACCCGCCAGTGCCATCAGTCGTGCCGCTTCCGGATACCACTGGTCCCAGCACACCAGCAGCCCCAGCCGGCCCACCGAGGTGTCGATGGGCTGGAAGCCCTGTTTGCGGCTATCGTCCTGATCGCCCGGGGCGAAGTAGAATTTTTCGTAGAAGCCCGGGTCGTCGGGGATGTGCATCTTGCGGTAGACGCCCACCTGGCCGCGGTCGCGGTCGTAGACTACCGCGGTATTGTGATAAAGCCCTGGGGCGCGGCGCTCGAACAGCGAGCCGACCAGTACGATGCCTAGCTCGGCCGCCAGGGCAGCGAGCCGCCGTCCGGTGGGGCCGTCCAGCGGTTCGGCCAGGTCGAACAGCTCAGTGGCCTCATATTGGCAAAAGTAGTGCGTGGCATGCAGCTCCTGGAGCAGTACCAGTTCGGCACCGGCGGCTGCCAGCTCGCGTACGCCAACTTCGCTCTCGGCCAGGCTGCGCTCCTTGTCCGGCCAGGCGGGCTGCTGGACCAGGCCGACCTTCAGGGTGCGGGTCATGAGGTTTCTCCTTGCTGTGTAGCGGCGTTCAGGCTGCCCCGGGGGAGCTGCATGGTCAGACAGTGCAGGCTGCCGTGCTGGCGAATCACGCTCAGGCAGTCGATGGGTACGATCTCCCGGCCGGGAAAGGCCTCGGCCAGGACAGCGAGCGCCCGACTATCGGCGGCATCGCCATAGACCGGCACCAGCACCGCGGAGTTCACGATCAGGAAGTTGGCGTAAGTGGCCGGCAGCCGATGCCCATCCATCGGGTCAAAGCAGGGCCGTGGCCAGGGCAGCGGTACCAGGCGATAGGGCTCGCCGTCGGCGCGGCGAAACGCCTTGAGTTCCGCCTCCATGGCGGCCAGGGCCGGGTAGTGCGGGTCGGCTTCATCGTCGCAACGCACATAGGCGATGGTCGTTGGGTCGCAGAAACGCGCCAGGGTGTCCACATGGCTGTCGGTATCGTCGCCTTCAAGGTGGCCGCTGGCCAGCCACAGGATCCGCTCGATGCCGAAATCGGCCTTCAACAGCGCTTCCACCTCTGCACGGTCCAGCTCAGGGTTGCGGTTGGGGTTGAGCAGGCAGGCTTGGGTGGTGAGCAGGGTGCCTTTGCCGTCGGTATCGATGGCGCCGCCTTCGAGAACGATGTCGCGGCTCTCCACCGAGCAGGCGTAGGCGCCCGCTTCGGCCAGGCACCGGGTCAGGCGATTGTCGCGCTCGGCCTCGAACTTGCCGCCCCAGCCGGTAAAAACGTAGTCGAGCAGCAGAAGTCTACCGTCGCGTTCGATGGCGATGGGGCCATGGTCGCGAGTCCAGGTGTCATCGGCTTCGGCTACGACGAACTGCAGGCGTGCAGGATCGACCCCAAGGTTGGCGAAGCGCCTTGCGAGATGGTTGCGTGTGGCGGCGCTGGGCACCGCGATCAGCATGTGTTGATCGTGCGCTATGGCCACCACCATCGCTTCCATGGTGGCCTCGATGCGCTCGAGCAAGGGTGCCCAGTCACTGGTCGGACTGGGCCAGGTGAGCTGAACGGCATCCTGTGGGTGCCATTCGGGAAGCAGGCGATTGGCCATGAGCAAAGCCTCTTGAGTCGCGTCTTAGGGAAGCGCTGCACAAATGCCTACGCGAGCGCATCACTGCGTTGCGCGGTGCGCGGAACCCTCACATATACCCCATATGCTCCGGTTCCTGTGCTCCATGCGCCTTGTGCTTCATCTCGCTCGTCGATTTGTTCAGTGCTTCCTTAGAACGGTGCCGTGTACCGAGTCGGCGAAATGTAGGCTCGCACCGCCAATGATGCAAGCTTCTGGGAAACCCAACGCATCCGATGCAGCGCAGCGGAAAAAACCGTACCATGGCCACCTCTGACAAGGAACGCGATGATGCTCGACCGCCTACCACTGCTGATAGGGTTGCGTTATGTGCGCGCCAAGCGCCGCAACCATTTCATTTCCTTCATATCCTTGACCTCCATGCTGGGCCTGATGCTGGGCGTAGCGGTACTGATCCTGGTGCTCTCGGTAATGAACGGTTTCGACCATGAACTGCGCACCCGCATTCTCGGCATGGTGCCGCATACCAAGATCGAGTCCCCCAGCGGCCTGGTCGAATGGGAGGCATTGGCCGAACAGCTGATGCAGCGCGAGCGGGTGATCGGTGCTGCGCCCTACGTTGAGCAGCAGGGCATGTTTTCGGTGAGTGGGCGCAACGAGGGTGCCATGGTCAACGGCATTCATCCCGAGTGGGAGGATCGTGTCTCGATCATCGGTAGCCACATGCGCCAAGGCAGCCTCGACGACCTGCAGCCGGGCGAGTGGAACGTCGTCTTGGGCTCCCTGCTGGCGCGTCATCTGGGGGTTGGCGTGGGTGACCGTGTCACGCTGTTGGTGCCCGAGGCATCGATTACCCCGGCCGGTGTCTTTCCGCGCCTCAAGCGTTTCACAGTGAGCGGCATCTTCAGCGTCGGCGCCGATCTCGATGCCAACCTGGCTTATGCCAACATCGAGGACATGCAGACCCTGGCACGACTGGGCGACGCCGTGGGTGGGCTACGTCTGGAGCTGGACGACCTGTTCGCCGCAGGGGCCGAGACGCGCGCCATCGTCAACCAGCTGGGCATGGGCTATCGCGGTATCGACTGGACCTACTCCCATGGCAACCTGTTTCAGGCGATCCAGATGGAGAAGCGCATGATTGCGCTGTTGCTCACGGTTATCATCGCCGTGGCCGCCTTCAACATCGTCTCGACCCTGGTGATGGTGGTAACCGACAAGCACGCCGATATCGCCATACTGCGTACCATCGGCGCCACACCGCGCTCGATAATGGGCATCTTCGTCGTCCAGGGCTTGGCGATCGGCATCATCGGTATCGCCATTGGCGTGGGGCTCGGCATCCTGCTGGCATTGACCGTTTCCGACCTGATCGGTTGGGTGGAATCGACCCTTGGTATCCAATTTCTCGACGCCGGTGTCTATTTCATCAGCGACCTCCCGTCACGCCTGCACTGGGATGACGTGCGAAACATCATTGGCGCCGCCTTCGGCCTGACCTTCCTGTCCACTCTCTATCCGGCCTGGCGCGCCTCGCGCGTGCAGCCTGCGGAGGTACTGCGCTATGAGTGATTTGACCACCGCAAACCAGGGGGGCCTCACGCAGCGTACGGCCAGTGGCAGGGTAATGCTGGCCTGCCGCGACCTGACGCGTATCTATCGCGAGGGGCCTCAGGACGTCACCGTGCTCGATGGCCTATCGCTCGAGGTATGCGCCGGGGAGCGTGTCGCCGTGGTGGGTAGCTCGGGGTCGGGCAAGACCACGCTGCTCAATCTCTTGGGGGGGCTGGACCGCCCGACGCGTGGCGAGGTGGCCATTGCCGGCGAATCCCTGCTCGACCTGGGTGAGGCGGCACTGGGGAAGTTCCGTAATCGCCATATCGGCTTCGTCTATCAGTTCCACCATCTGCTGGCCGAATTCACCGCGCTGGAGAACGCAGCACTGCCGCTGATCATTCGCGGACAGCGCAAGAAGACCGCTGAGGCGCGGGCTCGCGAGCTGCTGGTCAAGGTGGGCATCGAGCATCGTGCCGACCACAAGCCGGGCGAGCTCTCGGGTGGCGAACGTCAGCGCGTGGCCATTGCCCGAGCCCTGGTCACCGACCCCAGCCTCGTACTGATGGACGAACCCACCGGCAATCTCGACCAGAGCACCGCTGCCAGTATCCTGGCCCTGATGGACGAGCTGGCCCGCACCACCGAATGTGCCTTCGTTGTGGTGACCCACGACCCCTCGCTCGCCGCCCACCAGGATCGAGTAATGAGGCTGGATGGGGGGCGTCTCAGCGAGCAAGCCTGAGTCCTGCTCTGCCAAGGTGCCTTCGATTTGACATTCCCTTCAGAGCCCCTTGTCCAAGGGGCTCAATCGCTCGTTTCGCGGCGTCTCAGCCGGCGCTTCGTGGCACGCTGTTTCCAGCTGCGGGAGACGTGCCAGCGCCATGCCAGGCGTACCAGCAGGTTCACCACAAGGGCCAGCACTATAGCTGTTGCCACCGAGCCCAACGCCACGGCAGGCACGATGTCGGCGGTGCGTTCGGCGATCCAGCGGGTCGAGACGCGAGTAGGAGCCTCTCGCGCCGGAGTATCCATCAGCCAAGCGCCGATCCGGTAGTTGCCATAGAAAACCAGCGGCATGGTCAAGGGGTTGGTGATCCACACCAGACCCACGGAGAGCGGCAGATTGCAGCGCAGCAGCCAGGCGCCGAAGGCTGCAACCACCATCTGGCAGGGGATCGGCAGCATGGCACTGAACAGTCCAACGGAGAAAGCGTTGGCCACGGTGCGCCGGGTGAGCACCCAAAGCCCGGGATCGCCGATCATTCGATTCATGAAGCGCAGCGAGCGCTGGCGCCTGAGCGTCTCGGGGTTGGGCATGTAGCGCTGCAGGAATCGCCGCGGCATGTCGGATTGGCTCGCTGCTTCGGGACCCGGGTATTATCCATGTATGCAAGCAGGCTCGCCATGCTGGGGGCGGAATGTGGCTCAACGGAGTGAATCGGGCCTGGGGTCGGGGAAGAAGGGGGCGAGGGAGTGCGACGGGGTATGGCAATGCCGCTGGCGCTGGCAGCGCTGGTCGGCGTAGGGTTGGGACGCTGGGCGCCGTCAGGACTGTTTGAAGCCTGGTCGTTGTGCCTGCTGTTCCTGGTCGCGAGAGGCGAATGGCGGGCTGTCGCCCTGGCAGCGGTCTTTGCCTTCGCAGCGTCTCAGGTATTGCTGGCCCAGGGTGCTGAGCTGCCCGACGGGTTACTGCGCGCCGATCTCGCCCTGGAGGGGCGCATCGAATCCGTCGAGAAGGAAGGGCGGCTCAGCCGTTTGATGGTACGCGTCGATGCGTGCCGGCCGTGGGACTCCGCCAGGCTGCCGTGCGATTCCTTGCGCCGGGTGCGGCTAAGCTTCTTCGAGGCGCCTGAGGTCGAGCCAGGGGAGCGCTGGGCCATGACCGTGCGGTTGAGACCGCCGGGGGGGTTCGCCAACCCCGGTACCTTCGATTATGGCGCCTGGCTCTGGCGCGAGGGAATCCAGGCCACCGGCTACGTGCGCAGCGAGCCCGGGGCCGAGCGACTGGCGGCGGCGCCGACATCGTTGCGCCAGCGCGCGCTCAACTATCTCGATGAACGCCAGCTCTCCCCGCAGACCCGGCGCTGGCTGGCCGCCCTGACACTGGGAGCGAGCGAGCGGCTCGGGCGCGACGACTGGGATCTGCTCAACGCCAGCGGCACGACCCATCTGGTGGTGATTTCCGGATTGCACGTGGGGCTGGTGGCGACCTTCGTGCTGCTGGCTTCACGCGCTCTGGCCCGGCTGGTCGTGCCGCGCCGCTGGCGAATGGCGGTATGGCCATGGTGGCTGGCCGGTGTCGCGACCGTCGGCTATGCCTGGCTGGCGGGGCTGGAGCCACCGGCCATGCGCGCCATGATCATGACGCTGATCGGGCTATGGGTGGCCAGCGGGCGACATGCACCCGGCCCGTGGCAGGCGTGGTGGCTGGCTCTGGGGCTGGTGATAGCCTTCGACCCTCTGTCGGCGTGGCGCCCCGGGCTGTGGCTGTCGTTCCTGGCCGTGGCGCTGCTGATCCTGATCTGGCAGGGGCGCCCGCGGCCGCGGGGCGTTTCCGGCTGGGGTCGGGGGTTGGTGCGTACTCAGCTGCTGCTGGCTCCGTTGATGGCGGCCGCCGTACTGCTGGCATTCGCCAGGCTGGCCCCGGCGGCGCCGCTGGTCAACCTAGTGGCGGTGCCGCTGGTGAGCCTCCTGCTGGTGCCACTCGGTCTGCTGGGTTGGCTGTTCGCGCCCCTTCCGTACCTGGGCGACTGGTGCTGGCGGCTCTTCGAGTACGCCGCACGGCTGCTGGTTGGATTGCTGGAGCTGGCCGTGGAGCGCTTGCCGCTGTGGTGGCCCTCGCCGGAGCAGGTCCTGCCTCTGGCCCTCATGCTCGGCCTCGTGGCACTGCTATGGGCGCTTCCCGGCCTGACCAGGACATTGCGCCTGGGGGCTGCGCTACTGCTGGTACCGGCCATGCTGGGGCTGACGGCACCTCTATCCGAGCCAGGCGCCCTGCGGGTGAGGGTGCAGGATGTCGGCCAGGGCCAGTTGATCGAGCTGCGTAGCGCCAATTATCGTCTGCTCTACGATAGCGGTCCCCGCTTCGCCTCGGGTTTTGCCCCGCTGAGTTCGCTGTGGCCGGCGGGGCAACACTTCGATGAGGTAATAGTGAGCCACGGAGACCTAGATCATGCCGGTGGCGTTGCCGTGCTGGCTGCGGAACATGCGGTAGGGCGGTATCTGGCCCCATCCGGTGAATCCATCGGCGTACCCTTCGAAAGCTGCCGGCGCGGACAGGCCTGGCAGCGGGATGGTGTGTCCTATCGGGTGCTCTGGCCGCCCGAGGAGACGGAGCAGCTTTCCAATAACGATCGCTCCTGCGTATTGGAAGTGACGGCTGGCAGCGACCGCTTGTTGATTACCGGTGATGTCGGCCGCGAGATCGAACGAATGTTTCTGCTCGACGTGGAGCTGCCGGTCACGCTACTGGTGGCCGGGCACCATGGCAGCCACACCAGCTCGGGACCGCATCTGGTGCAGTGGGTGGCGCCGCGCCACGTGATTTACAGTGTTGCTCGACACAGCGCCTTCGGACACCCTCACGACGAAGTGGTGCGGCGCTTTCGCCGCGCCGGCAGTTGTCAATGGAGCACCGCCCTGGATGGCGCCGTAACTTTCTGGCTGGGTCGCGAAGAGCAGGTGTCGCTTCACGCCGAGCGTGACATACCCTGGCGCCGCGGCGGTGTCGAAGGCTGGTGCCATGGGGTAGAATCGCGCCATTGATCGCGACGGTCGTTGCGTGAAGAGGGGAAACCGATGGACATGATGGACGCGCTCATCGCCGGCGGCTGGTTGATGATCCCACTGCTGGGATGTTCGCTATTGGCGACGGTGATCATCATCGAGCGCCTCTGGACCCTGCGTGCCAAGCGTATTGCACCTTACGGCCTGGGCCAGGAAGTCTGCTCGCTGGTGGCCCGTGGCCAGGTCAACCTCTACTGGCTCGAGGGCCATTCGCCGCTGGGTGGCGTGCTGGCTGCGGGGCTGCGCAATGCGCGCCTGGGTCACGAGCAGGTCAGGGCACGGCTGCAGGAGGCCGCGACCGCCGTCATCCACGACATGGAACGCTTTCTGAGCCCCTTGGGCACCATTGCCGCGATTACCCCCCTGATCGGTCTTCTGGGCACCGTGGTCGGCATGATCGAAGTGTTTGCGGTGATCGTGTCCGCCGACGGTGCCGGGCGTACCGCCGAACTGGCTGGCGGCATTTCGCGCGCCTTGGTCACTACCGCAGCGGGCCTCACCGTAGCGATCCCGGCGCTGATGTTTCATCGCTACTTCCAGCGGCGGGTCGAAGATATCACCGTGCGCATGGAGGAACAGGCGGGCCAGGTGGTGGAATTTCTCGCCCATTACCGTGGCGAGCTGGGCTTCAGCGAACAGCGTGAGGCAGAGCGTCCATCTGCAGAGGCCCGGCGCTCGTGAGGTTTGCGCGCCGTCGCCGTGATCCGGTGGAGGTCAACCTCACGCCGCTCATCGACGTGGTCTTCCTGCTATTGATCTTCTTCATGGTTTCGACCACTTTCGAAACCCGCCAGGCGCTTGAGCTCACGCTTCCCGAAAGCGCAGGCGGCATTGACCTCGAGGTTTCGCCGGTCACTCTAGTGGTGACCGAACAGGGGCGCTACCGGCTGGGCGAGCGTGAACTGGCTACCGCCGAGCTTGGCGACGCACTCGCCGCCGAGGCCGACCAGGCCAGGCAGCACGGGCTGGTGATCGAGGCCGATGCCAGGGCGGTGCACGCCGACGTGGTGCGGGCGCTCGACCAGGCGGGAGTGCTCGGCATCCGTCAAGTTCGCATCGCCACACGCGAAACACAGGCAACATCCACGCAAGCGGAGACACCGTGACTCAAGACCGGACCCAATACTCGGGCTGGGCCCTCTATAAGCAACTGCTGGCCTACGTGAAGCCACATTGGATCTCCTTCTCCCTGGCGATCGTCGGCTACGCGCTCTATGCGGCCTCCAGCACGGCCTTGGCCGAGATGATGAAGCGCCTGATCGACGGCATCCAGGACCCCGATGCCTCCTTTCGCCTCTTTCTGCCGTTGTTCGTGGTGTTCATGTTCGCGGTCAGGGGGGTGGGGACGTTTCTCGGTACCTATTTCATGAGCAACGTGGCACGCAACGTGGTACATGCCCTGCGCTGTAACGTGTTCAACCACATGCTGCACCTTCCGGGAAGATTCTTTGACTCCCATTCCAGCGGTCACCTGATCTCGCGGGTCACCTACCACGTGGAGCAGGTTACCGGAGCGGCGACAAACGCCATCACGATTCTGCTGCGTGAAGGACTGTTCGTGCTCGGTCTGCTGGCCTACCTGCTGTGGACCAACTGGATGCTGACCTTGTTGTTCCTCGCCGTGACGCCGCTGATCGGCGGCGTAGTGAGCTATGCCAGCAAGCGGTTTCGGCGCATCTCCCAGCGCATCCAGAGTTCCATGGGCGACGTCACCCATGTAGCCTCCGAGGCCCTCACCGGCTATCGCGTGGTGCGTACCCACGGCGCCGAGGCCTTTGAAAAGGCGCGCTTCGCCCGGGCCAGCGACTACAACCGCCAGCAAAAGATGAAGGAAGCCCTGACCAAGGCGGTCAGCACGCCGGTGATCCAGCTGATGATCGCCGTGTCACTGGCCATACTGGTGTGGTTTGCGATGTCACCGGCGCTGCTGGCCGACATGACGCCCGGTGAATTCGTCGCCTTCATCACCGCCGCGTCGCTGATGGCCAAGCCGGTGCGCCAGCTCACCGAGATCAATAGCGAGATCCAGAAAGGGATCGCCGCGGCCGGGGAGCTGTTCGGCCTGATGCGGGTGCCGACAGAGCCCGACGAAGGCACCCGTGAACCCGAGCGTCTGCGCGGCAGGGTAGAACTGCGTGGAGTTCACTTCCGCTACGGCGACGATCAGCCCGAGGTGCTCAAGGACATCGACGTGGCCATCGAGCCCGGCGAGATGGTTGCCATCGTGGGACGCTCGGGCAGTGGCAAGTCGACCCTGGCCGGCTTGCTGCCACGCTTCTATCGACCTACCTCCGGCCAGGTGCTGATCGACGACGTGCCTATCGACGAATACCGCCTGGCACCCTTGCGCCGTCAGATTGCACTGGTGTCGCAGCAGGTGACCCTGTTCAACGCCAGCGTGGCCGACAACATCGCCTATGGCGTACCGCAGGCCGAGCGCAGCAGCATCGAGGCGGCGGCGAAGGCAGCCTATGCCCATGAATTCATCGAGCGGCTGCCTGAAGGCTACGACTCCATCGTCGGCGACAATGGCGTGATGCTCTCCGGTGGACAGCGTCAGCGCCTGGCCATCGCCCGGGCGATCTTCAAGGACTCGCCGATGCTAGTGCTCGACGAGGCCACTTCGGCGCTGGATACCGAGTCGGAGCGTTATATTCAGCAAGCGCTCGAGGTGGTCTGCCGTGGGCGGACCACGCTGGTCATCGCCCATCGCCTCTCTACGATCGAACGGGCGGACCGCATCATTGTCATGGAACAGGGTCGGATCGTCGAACAGGGCAGCCATGCCGAATTGCTGGCACACAATGGAGCCTATGCAGCGCTGCATCGGCTGCAGTTCCAGGAAGCCTCGGTGTCATGAGCGATGGCCTGGGCGAGCGTTGGTTGCAGGCGGCCTATGGCAATGCCGTCTGGCTCAAGGCGCTGCGCCCGCTCGAGTCGATCTATCGATGGGCCATAGCGCGGCGTGCGGCAGCCTACCGTGATGGTCATCGTACGGTGTGGCGAGCCCCGGTACCGGTAATCGTGGTCGGCAACGTGACCCTGGGAGGGACGGGCAAGTCTCCCCTGGTGGCCTGGCTTGCCCGCTACCTGAAGGAACGCGGCTGGCGGCCTGGCATCGTGTCGCGGGGGTACGGCGGTAAGGCGGGGCGGGGCGCAGACTATCCTTTGCATGTCACGACACGGACGCCGATCTCCCAGAGCGGTGATGAGCCGCGCATGCTGGCGCGCCAGACCGGCCTGCCGGTGGTGGTCGACCCTGACCGCCCGCGTGGGGCCCGGGCGCTGCTCGAACAGGGCTGCAATATTCTGCTGAGCGACGATGGCTTGCAGCACCTGGCGCTGGGACGCGATGTCGAACTGGTAGTAGTGGATGGTCTCCGTGGCTTCGGCAATCGACGTTGCCTGCCGGCGGGCCCGCTGCGTGAGCCCTTGTCGCGCCTGAGTGAGGTGGACGCCGTGCTGGTCAATGGTGAAGCGGCTATCGCACTGCCCGAGGGAACCCACGCCTTTCGCTTGGCCCCGGTGCGCTGGCGCTCGTTGGCGGACGGCGCGAGCTTTCCCCTGGACCCGCTGCCTTTTCGGGGGCCAGTGCACGCGGTCGCGGGAATCGGTAATCCCGGACGCTTCTTCGCGACTCTGAACGACCTGGGCGTAGCAGCAAGCGCGCATGCCTTCGCCGATCACCATCGCTTCTTGCCGCAGGACCTGGCTTTCGACGATGACCTGCCAGTAGTGATGACGGCCAAGGATGCAGAGAAATGCGATGCCATGACTCTCGCGCAGGGCTGGGTACTCGAGGTCGAAGCCGAACCGTCGGCAGACTTCGTCGCCTGGCTGGACAGTCGGCTGGCAGGGCTGCGATAACCGTATGGTCAAATGTATAAGAGCATGAAACTCGTGGACGGAACTCGTGGACGATAGAGGTGAGACGATGGACAAGGAATTGCTGGCCATGCTGGTCTGCCCGCTGTGCAAGGGCAAGCTCAAGTACGACCGCAAGGCCGAGGAACTGTTGTGCCACTACGATGGCCTGGCCTATCCGGTGCGCGACGGCATTCCGGTCATGCTGCCCGAAGAGGCGCGCCGGATGGAGGTCGACGAGAAGCTGCCGGCTTCACCCGGTCGTACCGGAGAGGTGTGATGGCGCAGGAAAACGCCTTCATTGCGGTGATTCCGGCACGTTTCGGCTCCTCTCGGCTTCGGGGCAAGCCGCTGCTCGACATCGGCGGTGAGCCCATGGTGGCGCATGTCTGGCGACGTGCCAGCGAAAGCGTCGCCAGTCGCGTGGTGGTGGCCACTGATGATGCACGTATACGAGACGCCATGCTGCCGCTGGGGGCCGAGGTGGTGATGACCCGCGCCGACCATTCCTCCGGCACCGACCGTCTGGCCGAGGTGGTCGACCAGTTGGGGCTCGCCGACGACGCCGTGCTGGTCAACGTGCAGGGCGACGAACCGCTGATTCCGCCGCGCTTGATCGACCAGGTCGCCATGCGGCTGCATGACGACCCCGGCGCCTCCATCGCGACCCTTGCCGAGCCTATCGCCGACGTCGAGACGTTGTTCAATCCCAACGTGGTCAAGGTGGTGCGGGCGCTTTCCGGCCGTGCTCTCTATTTCTCGCGCGCCCCCATTCCCTGGGATCGCGAGTCGTTCGCCACGCGTCCGGAGTGGCTCGAGACCGATGCCTGGCTTCGCCATATCGGAATCTACGCCTACCGTGCTGCTTTCCTGGCGGAGTATCGCGACTGGAGCCCCGCGGCGCTGGAGCAGCTAGAGCAGTTGGAACAGCTACGGGCGCTGCACCACGGCCATGCCATCCAGGTGGCCCTGGCTGCCGAGCCCAATCCAGCCGGTGTCGATACGCTCGAGGACCTGGAGCGCGTCAGGGCCTTGCTGATCGAGAATTCGTAAGCAGGAGGAGACTCATGCGCGTTCTGTTCGTCTGTCTCGGCAATATCTGTCGTTCACCCACCGCCGAAGGCGTGTTTCGTCGGGAGCTCGAGTCGGCAGGGCTGGCGCATCGTGTCGAGGTCGACTCGTGCGGCATCGGTGACTGGCACGTGGGCAAGTCGCCGGACCCGCGCTCCGCGGACGCCGCCCGTCGTCGTGGCATCGACTTGAGCGAGCTTCGCGCGCGCCAACTGTCGGGCGAGGATTTCCAGCGCTTCGATTACCTTCTGGCCATGGATCACGACAACCTGGCGGCGCTGCGCCAGCTGTGTCCCGAGGAGTGTCAGGCCCACATAGGCCTTTTCCTCGATTTTGCCGGTCATGTCGACCGCCCGGTACCCGACCCCTTTTACGGTGGCGAGCGGGGCTTCGAGGAGGTGCTGGACCTGATCGAGTCCGCTTCCCGCGGCCTGGTCGAGGATATCACCCGGCGTCTTGAGGGGGCGCGGCGTTGAGCGATGCCACTCTGGCCGAACATGATCTGAGTTCGGCCAACACCTTGGGATTGCCCTGCCGTGCCGAGCACTTCGCCGCGCCGGCGGCCATCGAGCCGCTGCGACGACTGCTGCGCCAGGCGGCCGAGCGGGATTGGATCCTGACCGTCCTCGGCGGAGGCAGCAATCTGATCCTTCCCGAGCGGTTATCGGGGCTGGTGCTCAAGCCGGCGCTGCGCCACTGGTGGCTGGAGCGACAGGGCAGCAGCGTTCTGGTGCATGTTGGGGCAGGGGTCGAATGGCATGCGTTGGTCATGGCCCTGGCCGGCCGCGGGCTATGGGGGACGGAGAACCTGGCGCTGATTCCGGGTTTCTGCGGCGCCGCACCGATCCAGAACATCGGCGCCTATGGCGTCGAGCTATGCGAGGTGCTCGAGGCGGTCCAGGTACTGTTCGTGGAGGATGGCCGCAGTGCCGTACTCACTCCCGAGGAGTGTGCCTTCGGCTATCGTGACAGCATCTTCAAGGGCGAGTTGGAGGGAAGGGTAGTCATTACCGGCTTGACGCTACGCCTGACCCGGGTGGCCTCACCACGCCTGGCTTATGGCGATCTGGCCCAGCGGGTAGGACCGTGCCCAGGCCCGCTCGAGGTGGCCGAGGCGGTATGCGCCATTCGCCGCGAGAAGCTGCCCGACCCGGCAGAGCTTGGTAATGCCGGCAGCTTCTTCAAGAATCCCATCGTCGAATCGGAGCGGGCCGCTGAACTGATGACGTCATGGCCTGCGATGCCGCATTTCGAACTGCCGGATGGGCGTGTCAAGCTGGCTGCCGGTTGGTTGATCGATCAATGCGGCCTCAAAGGTTGGCGTAGCGGCCATTTCGGCGTGCACGACCGCCAGGCTCTGGTGCTGGTTCACTTTGGGGGCGGCAGCGCCGCAGAGCTACTGGCCTTTGCCGATCGCGTAGTCGAGCAGGTTCAGGCACGTTTCGGCGTGGTATTGGAGCGCGAACCCAGGCTGGCTTGAGTCCACCGCTAACGAAGTCGCTCGGCAAACACCCGTTTAGCAACGAAAATGGCCCGCGCAGTTCAAGTGCGCGGGCCATTCGTTTGCGGCGTGGCTTGTCAGCCCTGGTTGCCTTTATGCGCTTCCTGCTCGCGCCGACGTATCTCGCGCGGGTCATTGTGCGCGCGGCGGCGTCGACGAGCGGCTGCAGGCGACTCTTCGACGGCAGGTTTTTCCTCCGACTCAGGAGCTTCTGCCTCGGCCTGTTCCGGTTGCTTTGACTCCACCGGCTCGGCAGGCTTTTCCGCCGGCTTGGGCGCGTCGACCTTGGCCTGATCTGCCTTCGGCTGCTCGGCCTTGACCGGCTCGGCAGGCTTTTCCACCGGCTTGGGCGCGTCGACCTTGGCCTGATCCGCCTTCGGCTGCTCGGCCTTGACCGGCTCGGCGGGCTTCTCCGCCGGCTTGGGCGCGTCGAACTTGGCCTGATCCGCCTTCGGCTGCTCGGCCTTGACCGGCTCGGCAGGCTTTTCCACCGGCTTGGGTGCGTCGACCTTGGCCTGATCCGCCTTCGGCTGCTCGGCCTTGACCGGCTCGGCAGGCTTTTCCACCGGCTTGGGCGCGTCGACCTTGGCCTGATCTGCCTTCGGCTGCTCGGCCTTGACCGGCTCGGCGGGCTTCTCCGCCGGCTTGGGCGCGTCGACCTTGGCCTGATCTGCCTTTGGCTGCTCGGCCTTGACCGGCTCGGCGGGCTTCTCCGCCGGCTTGGGCGCGTCGACCTTGGCCTGATCTGCCTTCGGCTGCTCGGTCTTGACCGGCTCGGCAGGCTTCTCCACCGGCTTGGGCGCGTCAACCTTGGCCTGATCCGCCTTCGGCTGCTCGGCCTTGACCGGCTCGGCAGGCTTCTCCACCGGCTTGGGTGCGTCGACCTTGGCCTGATCCGGCTTGGGCTGCTCGGCCTTGACCGGCTCGGCGGGCTTCTCCGTCGGCTTGGGCGCATCCGGCTTGGGCTGCTCGGCCTTGACCGGCTCGGCGGGCTTCTCTACCGACTTGGGTGATTCAGCCTTGGCTTGCTCGACCTCTGCCTCGTCGGTGGCGAGTTCCGCCTGCTCGCCTGCCTGCAGTCGTTTCTGCTCGGCTTCGGCCTGCGGATTGATGGCATGCTGACGTGTGCGGTTACGCGGGTTGTTGCGCGTACGCTTGGGCTTGCCATCATCGGCTCTGGTCGGTTCGGCCGCCTGCTCGGCGGGTTTTTCCTGGGGCTCGGCCTTCTGGCGACGAGGAGCTTCGTCACGGCTGCGTGGCTTGCTGCCCTGACGTCCCTCTTCGCTAGCCTGGGGCTTGTCGGCACGCGCCTGGTTGCGACCGCGACCGCCGCGTCCTTCGCTGCGGCCTTCAACACGACCTTCACTACGGCCAGTTGCGTTGTCCTGGCGCGCCTCCTGGCGTGAGTCGCTGCGGGCGTTTTCCTGTTGGCGAGTCTGGCCGCGTTGGCTGCGGTTGTCATCCTGGGCGTCGCCACGCGAGCGACGCCGCTGGCGACCGTTGCGCTCGCCACGCTCTTCCTCGCTGCTGCGAGACTGAGGAGGTGTGACCGGCTTGCGGGGCTGCTGCGAAGTGGATGTATCGCTTTCGCCCCCGCCGAGCAACTTGCTGACACCCTTCAGCAGGCGACCGAGTACGCCAGAAGCCGGGGCTGCGCCCGTAGGGGCGGCAGTTGGGGTGGCAGCCGTAGGAGAGGGCTGCGGGGCCGGCTCCTGTTGCAGTGAGGCTGGGGCCGGCTCGTTGTGAATAACTGTCTTGACGGCCGCCTCGGTGCGGGCGACCGGCTTGGCGATGCTGGTGTCCGGCTCCTTGCCGATTTCGGTATCTACCGACAGCTCGAAGCTGGACTTGTCCTGCTCGCCTTCCTCCTCGATATGATCGTCGCGCAAGCGCTGAACATCGTAGTGCGGCGTGTCCATGTCGGGATTGGGCAACACGAGGACGCGCACACCCTGGCGCTTCTCGATGTCGGCGAGTACCGAGCGCTTCTCGTTGAGCAAGTAAGTGGCGACCGGCACCGGCAGAATGGCGCGGATCTGGGCGCTGCGCTCCTTCATCGCCTCTTCTTCGATCAGGCGCATGATCGACAGCGACAGCGAGCGCACGTCGCGAATGGTGCCCTGGCCGTTGCAGCGCGGGCAGACCACGCCGCTGGTTTCGCCCAGCGACGGGCGCAGGCGCTGGCGCGACATTTCCATCAGGCCGAAGCGCGAGATGCGACCGATCTGTACGCGGGCGCGGTCGAGCTTGAGCGCGTCGCGCATGCGATTCTCGACCTCACGCTGATTGCGCGCCGGGCTCATGTCGATGAAATCGATCACCACCAGACCGCCGATGTCACGCAGGCGCAACTGGCGGGCGATCTCATCGGCCGCCTCGAGATTGGTCTGCAGCGCGGTTTCCTCGATGTCGCTGCCACGGGTGGCGCGCGCCGAGTTGATATCGATGGAGACCAGGGCCTCGGTGTGGTCGATGACGATGGAACCACCGGAGGGCAGTTTCACTTCACGCTCGTAGGCGGTCTCGATCTGGGATTCGATCTGGAAGCGCGAGAACAGCGGGACTTCATCGGCGTAGAGCTTGATCTTCTGCTGGTACGAGGGCATGACCTGGCGAATGAAAGCCAGGGCGCGCTGATGCACCGTCGGATCATCGATGAGCACCTCGCCGATGTCCTGGCGCAGGTAGTCGCGCATGGCACGAATGATAACATCCGATTCGCGATAGATCAGGAAAGGCGCCTGGCGCTTGCCGGCCTCCTCGGTGATCGACTCCCACACCTGGACCAGGTAATTGAGGTCCCACTGCAGCTCCTCGCTGCTGCGGCCGATACCGGCGGTGCGCACGATCACGCCCATCTTCTCCGGTACCGTGAGCTGGCCCATGGCTTCCTTGAGCTGGGTGCGCTCTTCGCCCTCGATGCGCCGTGAGATACCGCCGGCGCGAGGATTGTTGGGCATCAGCACGAGGAAGCGGCCGGCCAGGCTGATGAAAGTGGTCAGCGCCGCACCCTTGTTGCCGCGCTCCTCCTTGTCGACCTGCACGATGACTTCCTGACCCTCCTTGAGCACCTCCTTGATGCTGGGGCGCCCCGAGGTGTCCTTCAGGAAGTATTCGCGGGAGATCTCCTTGAGAGGGAGAAAGCCGTGACGATCGGCCCCGAAGTCGACGAAGGCGGCTTCGAGGGAGGGCTCGACGCGGGTAATCTTGCCGCGATAGATATTGGCTTTCTTTTGCTCCCTGGCACCCGATTCGATGTCCAGGTCATACAGGCGTTGTCCGTCTACCAGCGCGACGCGCAGCTCTTCGGGCTGGGTCGCATTGATGAGCATCCGTTTCATGTTGTCTCGCAAACTGGACGCGCCGGTAGGCTTCGAAGAAGGCGAACCTCTGGGTGCTGCGTGCTTGTGCTCAGCGCATGTCGCGGATGCGCAGTGGCGCCCGATCGTACCGGTACCCGAAACGGGCCCAATACGACATGATCATGTTGAGTACGTGGCGGAGGCAGGACATGTCTCGGTGGGGCTTCTCCCATCCGGCCCTGCTGTCACCGCCAGACACCTGGCATTCATCGATTCGCCAACGCCGGCCACCGGCACGATGTGGAACGATTCCCGTGGCCACCGCTCGCCTGTCACTGTCGCGAGTCGGGTCCGGGCGTGGCGTCACTACTTGTCTACTTCTTGCGTCTATCACTCGTTGGCGTCGGGACCCATTGTAGGGTCGTCGTCGCCCGATTTCGTCGCTCCGGCCTGCGTGTCTGTCGTGCAGGCGCCATGGGACCGAAGGGATCCATCCGAGCGAGCTCGCAATATAGCAGTATTGGCAATCGTCAGCAATTGGCGCAGCGCGTCGTCGAGTGCGTTAGAATGCGGCCTCACAACGGATTTTCAGCGGGAGTGTCATGGCCGAGGGGCGCGACGTACAGTGGGTGGAGGTGGGCGAAGGCCAGTCGGGCCAGCGGGTCGACAACTTCCTGATAACGCGCCTGAAAGGCGTGCCGCGAACGCTGGTCTACCGCATCGTGCGCAAGGGCGAGGTGCGGGTGAACAAGAAGCGGGTGAAGGCCGACTATCGCCTGCAGGTGGGCGACATGGTCCGCATCCCGCCGCTCAAGCTGGCCCCGCGCGAGGCGGTCAAGCAGGTCAGTGAGGGGTTGCGCAACCTGCTGGCCGGCAGCGTGCTGGTAGAGGGTCCGGGCTGGCTGGTGCTCAACAAGCCGGCCGGTCTTCCGGTGCATGGGGGGAGCGGCGTCAAGATCGGTCTCATCGAGGCCTTGCGCCAGGTGCGGGAGGATCTCGATTTCCTTGAGCTGGTCCATCGCCTGGATCGCGATACCTCGGGCTGCCTGCTGTTGGCCAAGTCGCGCCCGGCGCTGCTGACGCTCAACGAGGCGCTCAAGCATCACCAGATGGACAAGCGCTACCTGGCGCTGGTGGCGGGGCGATGGCCCGCGCGCCGTGAGTTCGTCAGTGCCCGTCTTGATCGCTACGATGCCGGCAATGGCGAACGCCGGGTGCGTGTAGATGCGGCCGGCAAGGTGGCGAGAACCCGCTTCGCCGTTCGCGAGGCGTACCCCAAGGCTACGCTGATCGAGGCCGAGCCTGTGACCGGGCGTACCCACCAGATCCGCGTGCATGCCGCTCATGCCGGCTACCCACTGCTCGGCGACGACAAGTACGGCTCGCGGGAAGGCATGTCGCTGGCTCGCCACCTGGGCTTGTCGCGTCTGTTCCTGCATGCCGAGTCGCTGACTTTTCCCGAGCCCAGTAGCGGACGCCCGGTACAGATTCGCGCGCCGCTTCCCGAAGAGCTCGAGGAGGTGCTCGAACGAGCCCGAGAGAGCCGCTGAGGCTCGACATGCCACTGGAACTTCTACAGGAGTTGCGATGCGCTATCGACTGGTGATCTTCGACTGGGACGGCACCCTGATGGACTCCGCCGCTCGTATCGTCGCCTGCATGCAGGCGGCGGCGCGCGATGCCGGCTGGGGGCACCTCGAGGACGCCGCCGTGCGCGACATCATCGGCCTGGGACTTCCCGAAGCCATCGACCGGCTGTGCCCGGGCATAGATGCCGAGCGCTTCGAGCTGCTGCGCAGCCGCTATGCCCACCATTTCGTCGAGGGCGATAGCACGCCGATGGCATTCTTCGCCGGCGTCGAGACCGGTGTTGCCGCGCTGCGCAAGCAAGGCGCGAGACGCCTGGCCGTGGCAACCGGCAAGAGCCGGCGCGGGCTCGATCGGATCTTCCGCGAGAGCGGCAGTGGCGGCTGGTTCCATGCCAGC
Source organism: Halomonas sp. MCCC 1A13316 (assembly GCF_014931605.1). Lineage (NCBI taxonomy): Bacteria > Pseudomonadati > Pseudomonadota > Gammaproteobacteria > Oceanospirillales > Halomonadaceae > Billgrantia > Billgrantia diversa. Next base: position 1,671,764 of record NZ_CP053382.1, read on the forward strand.
CGTACTGCCGACGAGACCCGCTCCAAGCCACACCCTCAGATGCTCGAGGAGCTGCTGGTCGAACTCGACGTGCCGGTCGAGGAGGCCGTCATGGTGGGCGATACCGAGTACGACCTGGAGATGGCGCGCGCCCTCGGCATGGATCGGGTTGCCGTGACCTGGGGTGTACATGCCCCCGAGCGGCTGGCGACGAGCCGCCCTGTCTATACTGCCGGGGCGGTTACCGAGCTGTTTGACTGGTTGAATCGATAGAGGTGAAAGGAAGGCGACCTGATGAGCGATGACAAGCGTGAAGACCGCTGGACCGAAGGGCCGGAGTTGACCTCCGGGCAGGCTGGCGAGGCGCGCCGGGAAAAGAGCGAAAAGCCGGCACCGGCAGCCGAGAGCGCCGAAGCGCTGCGCGAGCGCCAGCGCCTGGCGCAGCAGGAGATGCTCGACCGCTGGATAGACGGGGTGCTAGTCGAGCAGCGTCGTTCGCGGCGCTGGAAGCTGTTCTTCCGATTCCTCTTTGCCGCCTTGATCCTGGCCTCGTTGATGGCCACCTTCTATAGCCTGTTCGGCGATCCGATCACTGAGCCGGAGCGCCAGCACCTGGGAGTGGTTACGGTGCGCGGGGTGATCGACAGCGAGTCGCCAGCCAGCGCCGAGCGCATCATCGAAGGGCTGAACCGTGCCTGGGAGGCGGCCAACGCTACTGCCGTGGTGCTGCATATCGACAGCCCGGGGGGGAGCCCGGTGCAGTCCCAGCGTGTCTATAACGAGATCCTGCGCCTGCGCGAGGAGGGCGACAAGCCGATCATCGCGGTGATCGAGGATGTGGGCGCCAGCGGTGCTTACTACATGGCGGCTGCGGCTGACGAGATCGTTGCGGCGCCGGCGAGCCTGGTGGGCTCCATCGGCGTCATTTTCGCCAGCTTCGGCTTCGAAGAGGCGATCGAGCGCCTCGGTATCGAGCGGCGCATCTATGTCAGCGGCGAAAACAAAGGGTTTCTCGATCCCTTCTCGCCTGTGGCGCCGGAAGAGCGCGAATTCTGGCAGACGGTGATGGATACCACCCATGACCAGTTCATCGAGGCCGTGCGGCAGGGGCGCGGTGATCGCCTGGCCGATGACGAACGGCTCTTCACCGGCCTGATCTGGAATGGCGAGCAGGCCCTGGAGCTTGGACTGATCGATGGCATCAGCAGTCTCGATGCCCTGAGTCGCGAGCTGCTCGGCGAGGTGCGCTTGCACGACTACACGCCGCGACTGGCTCCCTTCGAACGCCTGAGCCGCCAGTTCGGTCGCGTAGCCGCCGAATGGATGGGCGTACCGTCCAGCCGCTCGCCCGTACGTTACCAGTTGCCCTGATCCCCTAGCGGGTCGAGGCCCGCTTCGCGAAGCAGCGCGCACAGCCGAATCAGAGGCAGGCCGATCAGCGTGTTGGGGTCGTCGCCCTCGAGCTTTTCGAACAGAGTAATGCCGAGCCCCTCCATGCGGAAGCTGCCGGCACTGTCCAGGGGTTGCTCGCGCTCGACGTAGCGAGCTATCTCGCCCTCGGTGAGCTGGCGAAAGAGGACGTCGTAGCGTTCATGGCAGACCCAGTGGCGTGCGCTGCGGGTATCGATCAGTGCGAGGCCGGTGAGAAAGGTCACGCGACGGCCGGAGAAACGCGCCAGCTGTGCCAGAGCCGTCGCTGTGTCGCCGGGCTTGCCGAGAATGTCACCGTCGAACACGGCGACCTGATCCGAGCCGATCACCAGATGTTCCGGGTGTGTTTCGGCCACGCGGCTGGCCTTGGCCAGAGCCAGCCGATGTACCAGCGTTTCGGGTGCTTCGCCGGGGCGAGGTGTCTCGTCGATGTCGGGGCTTGTCCAGGCGTATGGCAGCCCCAGACGGTCAAGGAGTTGACGGCGCCAGCGGGAGCCTGAAGCGAGAACGAGTCGAGGCATGGTGCGCTCCTGGGGTGTGCGAAAAGGGTCATCGGGGATCCGAGCGAGCGGGCATTGTAACTTGTTGAGAAGGCGACTTTGACAGGGGCATGGGGAGTGCCTATCATTGCGCGCCTATGTTGACCTCACGACTACCCAATAGGGTCGAGCCTTACCGGCTTGCCGCCCGCAGCGAAAGCCTCTCCGGCCTGATGGCTCTCGACCAGTTCGAGCGTCTGGCCGAGCAGGTGGGTGCGCAGGCAGGCGATTGTCAGGTATGGCTCGATTTCGGTATCGACGCCCAGGGCCGCCGCGAGATCCGCGGTCGTGTCGAAGCCGAGCTGCAGTTGCCTTGCCGGCGCTGCCTCGAGCCCATGGCCCAGCATGTCGAGAGCGAGTTCCTGCTGGGCATGGTTTCGAGCGATGCGCTGGCGGCAGAGCTGCCGAGCACCCATGAGCCGGTGCTGGTGGAAAACGAACAGCTGAACCTGCTGGAGGTGATCGAGGATGAACTGATCCTCAGTCTGCCCCAGGTGGTTTACCACGACGAGGCGCATTGCCGTGTCTCGCGCGACCAGCTGAGCAGCGGCGAGGAGGCCGAATCAAGCGAGCCGACTCCTGCTAGTCCTTTCGAGGTGCTGCGTCACCTCAAGGACAAATCCTGATTGTTTATCGTCTCACTTCGGAGTGACACCCATGGCAGTTCAACAGAACCGTAAGACTCGTTCCAAGCGCGGCATGCGTCGTAGCCACGACGCCTTGAGCGCACCGACCCTGTCTCAGGACAAGGAAACCGGCACCACTCACCTGCGTCATCACGTCTCTCCGGACGGTTTCTACCGTGGCCGCAAGGTGGTCGACGCCTGAGTCGACCCACTGTCGATGACCATCGGCACCTGAACGTGCGGATTGCCATCGATGCGATGGGCGGAGACGTCGGTCCCGCTGTCGCCGTTCACGGTGCGGCTGCTGCAGTCCAGGCTTGCCCGGGACTGGAAGTCGATCTGTTCGGCCCGGGCGACCAGCTGTCAAACGAGCTCGAGAATCTGCCGCGGCATCTCGCCGCGGCTGGTTCGCATCTGTGCGTCCATCATGCATCGGGTCTGATTCGCCAGAATCAGCGACCCTCCGATGCGCTGCGGCATGGCGGCGACACGAGCATGGCGTTGATGCTCGCCCACGTGGCCAACCGCAATGCTGCGGCGGGTGTCAGTGCTGGCAATACCGGTGCCTTGATGGCCCTGGCTCGGCGCGCGCTAGACACCGTGGCGGGCATCCCGCGCCCCGCCATCTGCACTGCCATCCCGACCCGCAGCGACGGGCGTTGCTACCTGCTGGACCTCGGCGCCAATGTCGATGTAACTGCGGGGCGATTGGTGGACTTCGCCCGTATGGGGGAGGTCATGGCGCGCCATGTAGACGAGCTCGCCGCACCCAGGGTGGCGTTGCTCAATGTGGGCAGCGAGGGCACCAAGGGCAGTGAGGCGGTGCGCCAAGCGGATGCACTGCTGAGAGCGATGGGCTCGCTGAACTATATCGGCTTCATCGAGGGGGACGGGATATTTGCCGGCTCCGCCGATGTGGTGGTGTGTGATGGTTTCGTTGGCAATGCGGTACTCAAGGCCAGCGAAGGATTGGCGCGCATGCTGATCGAGCGGGTTCAGTTGACCTTCGAGTCGCACTGGAGCAGCCGTCTGGTCGGCATGTTGGCAAGGCCGGCGCTACGCCGGCTGAAGAATGAACTCGATCCGGTGCGCTACAATGGCGCCAGCCTGCTGGGACTCGATGGCATCGTGATCAAGAGTCACGGCAGTGCCGATGCCACTGGCTTTTTCTATGCTGTGTCGCGGGCCGTGCAGGAAGTCAGGCGTGACTTGCCCAGGCGACTCGCCGTGGAGCTTGATGCCCGTTGTGACAGCACTCAACAAGAGCAATGGTGAACGACATGACTCAACCCCTTGCCCTCGTCTTTCCCGGGCAAGGCTCCCAGCAGGTGGGTATGCTGCGGGAGCTGGCGGAACGCTATAGCGTCGTGCGGACGACCTTCGAAGAAGCCGCCGATGCGTTGGGCTACGACCTGTGGAAAGTGGTCCAGGAGGGGCCCGACGAGGCTCTGAACGCTACCGCCTGTACCCAGCCGGCGCTGCTGACGGCCAGTGTTGCCATCTGGCGTGTATGGCAGGAGCTGGAAGGCCCTCGCCCCGGTGCCATGGCGGGACATAGTCTGGGCGAATACAGTGCTATGGTGTGTGCTGGCGTCATGGGTTTCGCCGATGGCGTTCGTTTGGTGCGTTTGCGTGGCGAGGCGATGCAGGAGGCGGTTCCGGTCGGTCGGGGTGGCATGGCGGCCATCCTCGGGCTCGAGGCTGCCACCGTTGAAACAGCCTGCGCCGAGGCAGCGCAGAATGAGGTCGTGGCAGCGGTGAACTACAATGCCCCGGGGCAGGTGGTGATCGCTGGTGACAAGTCCGCCGTAGAGCGCGCCATCGCCCTGTGCCAGGAGGCGGGCGCCAAGCGTGCCATGCCGTTGCCGGTCTCGGTGCCTTCGCACTGTGCTTTGATGCGGCCGGCCGCCGAGCGACTCAAGGCTGCCATTGCCGACCTCGACATGCGTCCACCGCGCTATACCGTTTATCAGAACGTGGACGCCCATGCCCATGCCGATGTCGAGACATTGCGTACGCGGTTAGTCGAGCAGCTCTACCAGCCGGTGCGCTGGACTTCATGTGTCGAAGCGATGGAGGCGGCGGGTGCCTCGGTGTTCATCGAGTGCGGGCCGGGCAAAGTGCTTACCGGCCTCGGCAAACGCATCGTCAAAGGCAGCAAGGGGCTGGCGGTGAATGACCCCGACAGTCTTGAGGCAGCGCTCGGCCTGGCGCGCGAGGCGGTCGGTCAGTAAGGCACGGCCAGCCCATACAAGGAGGGGCATCGAGCCCCAGGACCAAACAGCATTCGGAGCGGGAACAGGTTATGTCCAGCGAACGCAGAATCGCCTTGGTGACCGGTGCCAGCCGTGGCATTGGCCAGGCCATTGCTCATGAGCTTGGCCGGCAGGGGCGCGTAGTGATCGGTACCGCCACCACCGAGTCGGGTGCGGCCAGGATCGATGAAGACCTGCGTGCCCACGGTATCGAGGGGGCCGGCCGGGCACTCGATGTGACCGACCAGGCCAGTGTCGATGCCGTGATCAAGAGCATTACCGAGGAGTTCGGCGCGCCCACCATTCTGGTCAACAATGCCGGCATCACGCGTGACAATCTGCTGATGCGCATGAAGGAAGACGAATGGGATGCGGTGCTCGATACCAACCTCAAGTCAGTCTATCGGGTCACCAAGGCTTGCCTGCGCGGCATGACCCGAGCTCGCTTCGGTCGTATCGTCAGCATCAGTTCGGTCGTGGCGACCATGGGCAATCTCGGCCAGACCAACTATGCTGCCGCCAAGGCGGGCATGGAAGGCTTCACTCGCGCCCTGGCGCGTGAGGTGGCATCGCGAGCGATCACCGTCAACGCCGTGGCGCCTGGCTTCATTGCCACCGACATGACGCGGGCACTGCCCGAGGAGCAGCACCAGGCGCTGTTGACGCAGATTCCGCTGGCGCGCCTTGGTGAGCCCGGTGAGATCGCAGCTGCCGTCGGTTTCCTGGCGAGCGAGGGCGCCGGTTATATCACCGGCGAGACATTGCAGGTCAACGGTGGCATGAACATGCGTTGAAGCCCCTGAGGGTCGGTGGTTGCGCCGACAGGGGGGCGTCTATAAACTACCCCGCAGCTTGAGTTTGCGGACCAAACGGCTGGTCATCTGAACGGCTAACTTGAACGACTGGAGTACGTATAATGAGCACCATCGAAGAGCGCGTGAAGAAGGTTGTGGCCGAGCGCCTGAATGTCAAGGAAGAGGATATCCAGAACAGCTCCTCCTTCACCGAGGACCTTGGCGCTGATTCCCTGGATACCGTCGAGCTGGTCATGGCGCTCGAAGAGGAATTCGATACCGAAATTCCCGATGAGGAAGCCGAGAAGATCACCACCGTTCAGGAAGCCATCGATTACGTCAACGCCCATCAGTAAGGGCGCGGTCGTCACCGCTTGCTGAGGTGAGGGTTCCGTTGAGGGCCCTTGAAAAGCCGTCCTGAGTGCCAGGGCGGCTTTTTGCTTTGTATCGAGACCGTGGCTGCCCATGCAAGGAGCATGTCCGGTATAATGCGCGCAAATGGCGGTCTGGGAGAAGGGCCGTGTCATCAAGGTTGTCTGGAGGATTTCTGATGGCTCGTAGAGTTGTGGTGACCGGGCTGGGACTGGTCACGCCGGTGGGCAATACCGTCGATGAGAGCTGGGAAAATATCCTGGCCGGCAACAGCGGTATTGCCCCCATCGAGCATTTCGATGCTACCGGCTTCAACACTCGCTTCGGCGGTTCGGTCAAGAACTTCGACATCAGCCCGTACCTGAACCCGAAAGATGCGCGCAAAATGGACCTGTTCATTCAGTATGGGGTGGCAGCGGGAGCGCAAGCCATCAAGGATGCCGGTATCGAGTGCAGCGAGGAGAACGCTGAGCGTATCGGTGTCGCCATCGGTTCCGGTATCGGTGGGCTGCCAATGATCGAGCAGAACCACAATGCGCTCCAGAAGGGCGGTGCGCGCCGTATCTCGCCGTTCTTCGTACCCGGATCGATCATCAACATGATTTCCGGCAACCTGGCCATCCAGCATGGCTTCCGGGGCCCAAATATCGCCATTACCACCGCTTGTACTACCGGCACCCATAACATCGGCTACAGCGCACGCACCATCGCCTACGGCGATGCCGACGTGATGATCTGCGGCGGCGCCGAGATGGCCACCACGCCGCTGGGCCTGGGCGGATTTTCCGCAGCGCGGGCGCTGTCGACCCGCAACGACGATCCTCAGGCCGCCAGTCGTCCTTGGGATCGCGACCGCGACGGCTTCGTGCTGTCGGACGGCGCGGGCGTTCTGGTGCTCGAGGAGTACGAGCACGCCAAGGCGCGTGGCGCACGCATCTACGCCGAGCTGACCGGTTTCGGCATGAGCGACGATGCCTACCACATGACCGCACCGCCCGAGGACGGCAACGGGGCGGCGCTGTCCATGCGTAATGCCATACGCGATGCGGGCCTGGATACTTCGAAAGTCGACTACATCAATGCACATGGCACTTCGACCCCGGCCGGAGATCTGGCTGAGACCCGTGCGGTGAAAAAGGTGCTGGGTGAGGAAGCCTCTTCCGTGGCGGTGAGTTCCACCAAGTCGATGATCGGTCACCTGCTGGGCGCTGCCGGCGCCGTCGAAGCGGTCTTCTGCATTCTGGCAATTCGGGATCAGGTCGCACCGCCGACCATCAACCTGGACAATCCCCAGGAGGGCTGCGATCTCGACTACGTGCCGCATACGGCGCGTGAGATGAAGATCGACGTGGCGCTATCCAATTCGTTTGGCTTCGGGGGCACCAACGGTACCCTGGTGTTTTCCCGGCTGCGCTGAGCATCTTTGATGACTCGGCCGTTAGCGCAAGCACAGATTCCGGTCGACGACCGCGGCCTGGCCTATGGTGACGGGCTGTTCGAAACCGTGCTGGTTCGCGATAGCGAACCCTTGCTATGGCCGCAACACATGGCCCGGTTGGCGAGAGGGTGTCGCGTGCTGGGCATTCCCATGCCGGCTAGTGACGAACTCGACGGCCTGCCGGCTCAGGCGGGAACTGGACTGCAGGTACTCAAACTGGTTCTGACCCGTGGCAGCGGCGGTCGCGGCTACCTCCCCTCATCTTCGTCCGCGCCGCGCCTGCTGTGGCAGCTGTCCCGCTTTACGCCACAAGCCCAGCGGTGGGAGACGGGCGTGCGGGTGCGACATTGCCACTTGCGACTGGGCATCCAGCCCCTGCTCGCGGGAATCAAGCACCTCAATCGGCTCGAGAACGTGCTGGCGCGCAGTGAGTGGAGTGAACCCGAGGTGGCGGAAGGGTTGCTCTGCGACAGCCAGGGGAACCTGATCGAAGCTACCTGCATGAACCTTTTCTGGCAGCGCCAGGGACGGCTCGAAACACCGCGACTCAACGGTTGCGGTGTGGCAGGTACGCTGCGAGCCGGCCTGATGGAACGGCTGTCGGTCACGGAAGTCACCATGGGACCGGAGGTGCTGATGGAAGCCGAGGCCGTGTGGCTCGGCAACTCCATCCAAGGGCTCTGGCCCGTCGTGCGCCTGGATGCCGCCGATGGCGTCATACAGCGACGTTGGACGCTGCTCGACCTTCATCGCAGCGTTCAGCGTGAGGCCCATGGGCTACTGGGATACCCGACAGACTGCGGAAATTAAGCCGTGCGGGTCGAACATGGCCAGGCGGTCTTCGCCGGCTTGTTTCCGCGGAGTGAGTGTCGTGGGCAATGAATAGGGCAACGAGGAAGGCGCATGCTGCGTTTGGTCAAGTTTCTGGTGGTGCTGGTCGTCTTGGCGGCCGTAGCGGTGTTCGCCGGCTATCGCTATTGGCAGAGCCGGCTCGACGCCCCCATCGCGGTGGATGAGGAAACCCTTTACGAAGTACCGCGTGGGGCGGGGTACAACCGAGTCATCGCGGACCTCGAGGCGCGCGGTGTGATCGAGGACGAGTGGGTGTTTCGCCTGTTGACGCGAGTCGAACCCGATACCACTCCGCAGTTGCGAGCCGGCGAGTACATGCTCGAGCCGGGCATGAGCGGGCGTGAACTGGTCGAACTGCTCGGCAGCGACCGGGTCGTCACCTATCCACTGACCATTCCGGAGGGCTGGAACTTCCGTCAGATGCGTGCCCGTCTCGATGCCGCACCCAAGCTCGAGAGCCGCACCGCTGACCTCAGCGACGAGGAGATCATGGCACTGCTCGACCGCGAGGGGCGTCACCCCGAGGGCTGGTTCTTTCCCGACACCTATCGCTACCACAAGGGTATGAGCGACGCCGACATCCTGCGTCAGGCATTGGCACGCATGGAGCAAGTGCTGGACGAGGTCTGGGCAGAGCGCAGCGACGACCTGCCTATCGAGACGCCCTATGAGGCGTTGATCATGGCGTCACTGATCGAACGTGAGACCGGAGCCCCCGAGGAGCGTCGCGAGATTGCCGGTGTCTTCAAGCGTCGCCTGGAGCGCGGCATGCGCCTGCAGACCGACCCGACCGTGATCTATGGCATGGGTGACCGCTACGAGGGACGTATCACCCGCGCCGACCTGCAGGAAGCGACTCCGTACAACACCTATACCATCGATGGCATGCCACCGACCCCCATCGCCATGCCGGGGCGAGCCGCGCTCGAGGCCGCCGTCGATCCGCTGCCCGGCGAGACCCTCTACTTTGTCTCGCGGGGCGACGGTAGGCACCACTTTTCGCGTACGCTGCGCGAACACAATAATGCCGTGAACCGCTACATTCGCAACCGTTGAGCGGCCGGACGCACAGGAGCTCCGATGCAACAGCGTGGACGATTCATCACTCTGGAAGGCGGCGAGGGAGTCGGCAAGTCGACGAATCTGGCGTGGGTGGCCCAGTGGCTGTTGGCACGCGGCGTCGAGGTGGTGCGCACCCGGGAGCCGGGCGGCACGCCGCGGGCCGAGGCCATTCGTGAGCTGCTGCTCTCGCCGCAGGTCGACGAACCGTTCGCCGACGATGCCGAGTTGCTGCTGGTATTCGCCGCCCGTGCCCAGCACTTGGCGCAGCGCATTCGTCCTGCACTAGAGCGTGGCGCCTGGGTACTTTGCGACCGTTTCACCGACGCCACCTTCGCCTACCAGGGGGGTGGACGTGGCATCGACCCGGGCCGTATCGCCGAGCTGGAGCGCTTCGTGCAGCAGGGGCTCGAGCCCGATCTGACGCTGCTGCTCGATATGCCGGTGGACGCCGCCCAGCGACGCCTGCAGGGTCGCCTGGACGCCAGCGGCGACACTCGCGATCGCTTCGAGCAGGAGCACGCAGCCTTCTTCGAGGCCGTGCGGCAAGCCTATCTGGCACGTGCCGGCGCAGCCCCCCGGCGGGTGGCGGTCGTCGATGCGGATGCCCCCTTGGAAACCGTGCAGGCGCGCCTTGCTGCATGCCTGGATGAGCGGCTCGGGGCATGGCTGTGAGCGAGCCCTCTCTGCCGACCCCGCTGCCCTGGCAGGAGCCGCTGTGGCGACAGTTCCTGACGCTGCACCGCGGTGCTCGGCTGCCTCATGCGCTGTTGCTTTCGGGGCCGCATGGTGTCGGCAAGCAGCGCTTCGCCGAAGCTCTGATCGGCTATTTGCTGTGCACCTCTCCGGGCGAGGTGGCCTGCGGTCATTGCCACGGCTGCCGCATGCTGGCGGCCGGCTATCATCCCGACCTGCTGCGAGTCTCACCGGAAGAGGGCAAGCGGCAGATCCGTATCGACCCCATCCGCGAGGTCAATGCCTTCGTGGCCCAGACCGCCCAGCAGGGGGGCTATCGCGTGATCGTGCTATCGCCGGCCGAGGCGATGAACGTGGCCGCCGCCAACGCGCTGCTCAAGAGCCTTGAGGAGCCGGGGGGGCGGACCCAGTTCGTGCTGCTCGCGGACGTTCCTTCGCGCATGCTGGCCACCATTCGCTCGCGCTGCCAGCACTGGAGCCTGCCGCTGCCGCAGCCCGAACTGAACCTGGAGTGGCTGTCGACGCAACTGGGCGGTCGCGAAGAAGCCGCGTTCTGGTATCAGGTCTCGGGCGGCCTGCCGCTGCTGGCGGCCGAGCTGGCCACCCCCGAATCCAGGGCGTTGCGCAAGCAGTTGCATGAAACCTTCGATGCCTTGGTGCGCGGCGCTGAGCCGGTAGCCGAGGCGGCCCGCCTCGACCGACAGTCCCTGGAGTCGATCCTGTGGTACGGTATTGCCTGGCTCGAGGATCTCATCCGCCTGGGCTTGTCGGGGGAAACCGAAGAAGTACGCAACCCCGACCTGTTGCCGCTTTACCGCCAGGCGGTCAAGAACGCCCGGGTGCGGGACTGGTTCCGGCTACTGGACTTCGCCCGCGAGCAGCGCCGTTTATTGGCTGCGGGCGGCAATCCCAACCCTCAGCTGGTCCTCGAGGCCTGGCTGGTACGCTGGTCGACCCTGCTGCGCTCCTGACGCAGGGCGAAGGGAGGAGAACTCATGGCACCGCAGAAGGCCTTGTCACTGACGATCCAGGACGAGCAGACGCTGCTCTCCGCCTATATGCCGCTGCTGGAACGGGGCGGTATCTTCGTGCCCACTCGCGAGCGCTACGAGCTGGGCCAGGAGGTCTATCTGTTGTTGACCCTGCCCGGCGAGAGCGAGCGAGTGCCGGTGACCGGCCAGGTCGTGTGGGTCTCGCCCGATGGCGTGGCAGGAAGGCGAGTGCCGGGTATCGGTATTCACTTCAGCCATGAGGACCAGGCCGTGCGCGGCCGTATCGAGGCCCTGCTGGCAGGCCAACTGGACAAAGGCGCCCCGACCTATACCCTGTGATGGTAAGCACTGCCGTTTCGGGCCATACAACTGACGAGTTTCACCCTGCATGTTTGTCGACTCTCACTGTCACCTCGACCGCCTCGATCCGAAGACTCACGACGGCAGCCTCACCGTCGCTCTGGAGGCGGCCCGCGCACGCGACGTGCGCCAGTTCCTTGCCATTGCGGTGACCCTCGAGGACGTGCCGAGCCTGGCCGGGATCGCTCGTGAGCACGCCGACGTGGCGATCTCCGCTGGCGTGCATCCGATGCATTTGCTTGAGCGCGAGCCCGACCTCGAGCTTATCAAAGAGACGGCGGAGCGCTTCGGTGCCGTGGCCATCGGCGAGTGCGGGCTGGATTACCATTATCTCGAAAAGACGCCTGAGCACGTGCCTTCGCGGGAGGTGCAACGCGAGCGCTTCAGGTGTCAGTTGATTGCCGCCACCGAGCTCGAGCTGCCGGTGATCGTGCATACCCGCGATGCCCGCGAGGACACCCTGGCACTGATTCGTGAACACAGCGATCCGGCCATCGGCGGGGTGCTGCACTGTTTCACCGAAGACCTCGAGATGGCGCGGGAGGCGGTTGGTCACGGCTTCTACATCTCGCTGTCGGGTATCGTCACTTTTCGTAATGCCGAGAGCCTGCGCGAGGTGGCGCGCCGTGTGCCTCTCGACCGGCTGCTGATCGAGACCGACAGCCCCTACCTGGCGCCGGTGCCGCATCGCGGCAAGCCTAACGAGCCGGCCTGGGTAGTGGAAGTGGCCCAGTGCATCGCCAGAGAGCGTCGTATCAGCATCGACGAGGTTGCCATGCAGACCACGGCCAACTTCTACCAGCTGTTTCGCCAGGCCGCTCCGGAGGTATCTGACGAGACTCGCGATGTCCTGGCCCGGGCCGGCCTGGTGTAGCCAGGGGGAGAATTTCATGTCGAAGGGACAAGCATGAACCTGGACCCACTGCTCAACCACGTCGAGCCCGATGGGGTCATTCCTCCTGTGGACCGCTGGCAGCCGACCCAGGCCGGGGAGATGGACCTGGAGATTGCCGCCGACGGCCGTTGGTTCCACGAAGGCAGCGAAATGACACGCGCCCGCCTGGTCAGGCTGCTTTCGACGCTGCTGCGACGTGAACACGACGGCCACTATTATCTGGTCACCCCGGTGGAGAAGCAGCGTATCCATGTGGTCGATCGCCCCTTCGTCGTGGTCGATGCCGAGCAGGACACGGCAGGGGATTGGTGGTTCACTACCAATGCCGGCGACCGCTTGCGACTGGACGACGTGCATCGGCTGCAGCTGAGTGCCACGCCTGACGGCACGCAGGTGCCGGAGGTGCCAGTGCGCTTCGGCCTCTCGGCCCGTCTGGGTCGCAACGTCTTCTACCGCCTGGTGGACTGTGCCGAACAGCGCCAGGAGGAGGGCGGTGGGAACGAACTCGGCTTGACCAGTGCAGGCGTATGGCAGCCGCTGGGCAATTTGCCCGCCGAGGCTCCGTGAGGCTGACCGTCGAGCAGCGTGCCGTTGTCGAGCACGATGCCGGTCATGCCCGGGTAGCCGCCGTGGCGGGTGCCGGCAAGACTACCACCCTGGTTGCGCGCGTATTGCACCTGCTCGCACGCGGGGTCCCGGCGAACCGGGTCCTGGTGTTGATGTTCAACCGCTCGGCGCGCGACGACTTCCAGCGTCGGCTCGTCGAGATGGCGCCAGTGGGCCAGCGCCTGCCGGACGTGCGTACCTTTCATTCGCTGGGACATCGTCTGACCGCGAGCCTCACCCGCTGGGGCGCACTGGCACCGCGCCGACTGATCGCCGCCGATTGGCAGGTGGAGCGGCTGCTGCGCCAGGCTACCCTTGACGTACTGGAGGATGGCGAACAGCGTGAGATGGCTCTTGAGGCCGATACCCTGGAGGCGCTGGCGCTTTTCTGCGGCCTGGTGAAGGCCGAAATGATGCCGGCGGGCACCCTCCTGGAGCGGCTCGATTACGACGAAGGCACCGAGCACTTTGCCGAGGCCTTCGAGCGCCTCGAGGCGCTGCTCTTAGAGCACGGTCTCATGACCTATTCCGACCTGCTCTATCGGCCCCTGCGCGCGCTGGAGGCGGATGCCGGCTTGGTACGACGGGTCCAGGGCTTTCTCGACCAGGCGATCGTCGACGAGTACCAGGACATCAACCAGGCCCAACTGCGCCTGCTGGCACTGCTCGCCGGACGCGACGCCGACGTGATGGCGGTAGGGGATGCCAACCAGTGCATCTACGAGTGGCGGGGAGCCCATCCCGACACCATGCGCGAGCATTTCACCGCGACTTTCGGTGCGGCGACCGATTACCCGCTCTCCACCACCTTCCGCCATGGCCACTCGCTGGCACTGCTGGCCAACCATGCCATCGCCGCCAATCGGCGGCGGCCCGACCAGCTATGCCTTGCCGCCCCCGGTAATCCACGCACCGAACTGACCGTCGAACAGGGGCGAGCGGCGTTACTGGCTACCCTCGACAGCTGGCAACACGTCGGGCGAGCGTTGAGCGAGGCGTGCTTACTGGTGCGCAGCTGGGCATTGTCGGTGCCCGTTCAACTGCAACTGCTGCAAGCCGGCATCCCGTTTCGCCTCTCCCGCGAGGATCGCTTCGTCTTCCGTCTGCCACTGGTGCAGGCACTCGCCGGCTACCTGCGCCTGGCACGGACCCCGGCCTTGCTGCTCGACCCGGCACATCTTCTGCGCATGTTCGAGCAACCCACACCGTTCGTTGCCCGTGAACGTCTCGTTGCCCTGACACAGCGGCTGGCGCAGACGCAGCACTACCCTGAACGGGACGATCCCTTGCTGGCCGGCCTCAAACCCATGCAGCGCCGCAACCTGAAGCGGCGCTGGACGCTACTGTGTGAACTTCCCCGTCTCGGCCGCTGGGAGCCGGCGCGTCTGCTGACGCATGTGATCGACTCCCTGGATGCCGAAAAGGTACTCAAGCGCGCCGCCGCACGCCGCGAGAAAGGCGAAGAGGACGTGCGCCTGCTCGACGTGCTCGTCGAGCAGGCGGGGGAGACACGTGACATCGACGCCTTCATCGAACTGCTCGAGCGCCCTGTCGAAAATCATGCCGACGGGCTGCTGATCACCACCGTGCACGGCGCCAAGGGATTGGAATGGCCGCTGGTGATGGTCGCAGGCGTCAATGAAGAAGATTTTCCCCACTACAGCCGCGACAATCCGCTGTCGCCCGAGCGTCTGGAAGAAGAGCGACGCCTGTTTTACGTTGCCGTAACCCGCGCATGCGAGCGCCTGCTGCTGCTACACGACGGTGGCGACCATCGTCCCAGTCGCTTCCTTGCCGAGACGGCATGGGAAGATTGCCGCCAAGTCGCGGCTCGGCTGTCGGACCCAGCGCAGGGAGATGCCTCGCTGACAGTCGCTTCACCCGAGCTGGTCTCGCGCTACCTGGCCGCAGTGGATCGTGAGGGTGTCAAGTTGACGCAACGCGCACCAGCAGTTGCTGAGCCGGGCGCGACCTATTCAACACAGCCGTATCGCCCCGGGCAATGGTTGCGCCATGCGGTATTCGGCGAGGGCGAGGTCGTGGTGGTGGAGGGCGATCCCGCGGATCCGGTCATCGAGGTAAACTTCAAACAGGCCGGGCGGCGTCGCCTGTTGGCCTGCCGAGCTCCCATTGAACTGCTTGCCAGCGAGGGGGCGCGTACCGTGCCTGTCCAAGGAGAACGCGCATGAGCCAAGTGCTGATCACTGCCGCCGAGCTGGCCGCGTC
This sequence comes from Halomonas sp. MCCC 1A13316, assembly GCF_014931605.1. Taxonomy (NCBI): domain Bacteria; kingdom Pseudomonadati; phylum Pseudomonadota; class Gammaproteobacteria; order Oceanospirillales; family Halomonadaceae; genus Billgrantia; species Billgrantia diversa. The sequence continues at coordinate 1,686,884 of NZ_CP053382.1, forward strand.
GCAGCAAGGACGAAATCCACCCAGAGTTCTCGATTGCCGTGCCCGGCTGGGTGATAACGCAGCCGGTCATCGCCTGTGGGAAGCCGGGCACGTGCCGGGTAGCCTGCATCTCGACCTCGATCGCGACCTTGCGGCAGAACCCGGTGCAGGCGGCCGCCACCCATTGCCGCCGTCCGATGCCTTTGCCGACACGCTACAGCGGCTCGGAATCTCACCTGCCGTCCCCGTTGTGGTGCTGGACGACATGGGCGGTCAACTGGCCGCGGCTCGGGCCTGGTGGATGCTGGCCGTGTGGGCGGGCCATCCTGACGTCCGCGTACTCGACGGGGGGCTGCGTGCCTGGCAGGAGGAGGGCGGCGAGCTTGAGCTGGGACAGGAGGTGCAACCCGAACCGAGCCGCTGGCAGCCGAGCTTCGATGACAGCGCCTGCATGAGCGCAGACGAAGTCTTCTCGGGGCGGGAACTCAAGGTCGATGCCCGTAGTGAGGAGCGCTTTCGCGGTGAGGCCGAGCCCATCGATCCGGTTGCCGGACACATTCCCGGTGCGGTGTGTCGACCCAGTGCTGCCAACCTGACCGAAGCTGGACGCTTCAAAGCGTCCGAGACGCTGGATGCCGAGCTTCCCCGTGGCGAGGCCATCGTGGCTTACTGCGGCTCAGGCGTGACCGCCTGCCACAACATCCTGGCTTATGCCATTGCCGGTCGCCCCATGCCCCGACTCTTCCCTGGATCGTGGAGCGAATGGGTTCGTGACCCGTCAAGGCCGGTGGCACGAGGCTGACTGAGCTAGGCTTTAATTACCTGTGAGCGACCTGCAGGTCAGCCGAAGGACAGGGAGCATGGCGGTCAAGGGAACCGAGGGAGAAGACGATGAATTTTGCCCTCATCGGAGCTGCCGGATACATCGCGCCTCGACACATGCAGGCTATCAAGGAGACGGGACACACCTTGGTAGCGGCTTACGATATCAACGATTCGGTAGGCATTATCGATTCCATCTCGACCGACTGTGCGTTTTTCACCGAGTTCGAGAGCTTCATGGAGCATGCCTGGTGGCTCAGGCGGCAGAAGGGGAAGGGGGTCGACTACTGGGTGGTTTGTTCCCCCAACCATTTGCACAGTGCGCACATTACCGCCGGGCTGTACCTGGGCTGCGATGTGATCTGCGAGAAGCCGCTGGTGTCTATCCCGGCTCAGCTCGATGAGCTTCGCTGCATTGAGCGAGAGACCGGGCATCGCGTATACAGCGTCATGCAGCTACGCCACCATCCGGCCATTCATGAGTTGCGTGACAAGGTGCTGACCGAGCGACGCGAGGGCCGATACGAGGTCGAACTGACCTATATCACGGTACGCGGGCCCTGGTACTTGGTCAGTTGGAAGGGCGACCCGCGAAAATCGTTCGGCGTGATAGCTGAAATCGGCATTCACTTCTTCGATATGCTGTACCTCATCTTCGGCGAGCTGCAGAAGCTGGTGCTGCACTACCACGACGAGCACAAAGCCGCCGGCTATCTCGAATACGAAAAGGCGCGGGTACGCTGGTTTCTTTCCATCGATGCCGAGGATCTGCCCGAGCGCGTGAGCGGCCAACACTCCACCTATCGCAGCATCACCTGCGACGGAGAAGAGTTCGAATTCTCTAGTGGCTTCACTGACCTGCATACCGTCAGTTATCGCGAGATCCTAGCCGGCCGCGGCTTCGGTATCGACGCCGTGCGACACTGTCTCGAGACCGTGCATGAGCTGGGTCTGTTAACCCCCGAGCTACCGCGCGCAGATGAAGCGCACGCTCTGCTGTCTCGGCTGGTGTCGGCAACCACCCAGGCTGCCGCTGGTCGCAGCTGAGTGAAGGCCACGGGCAGTTCTTCCCGAGTTTCTCTTCTTGCAGCACGACGAAGGGCGTGCCAATGGCACGCCCTTCGTCTGCTTGTCACCCTTACATGTTCGGGTAGTTGGGTCCGCCGCCGCCCTCCGGCGCTACCCACCTGATGTTCTGCGCCGGATCCTTGATGTCGCAGGTCTTGCAGTGCACGCAGTTCTGGAAGTTGATCTGGAAGCGTGGCTTGCCGTCGTCGTCTTCCACTATCTCGTAGACCCCGGCCGGGCAATAGCGCTGAGCGGGCTCGGCGTACTTCGGCAAGTTCTCCTGAACGGGAATTGCCGGATCCAGCAGCTTCAGATGGCTCGGCTGGTCCTCCTCATGGTTGGTATTCGATAAAAATACCGAGGAGAGCTTGTCGAAGGAGAGCTTGCCGTCGGGCTTGGGGTAGTCGATCTTTTCGAACTTTTCGGCCGGCTCGAGGGCAGCGTGGTCCGGCGTGGTGTCGTGCAGGTTGGGCAGTTTTCCGCCGAGCAGTTGGTTGACGAAATTGTAGGCCCCACCGCCTACGGTGCCGTACTTGTGCAGCGCCGGGCCGAAACTGGCGGTCTCCTCGAGTTCGGCGTAGGCCCAGCTCTGCTCCCACTTGTGGCTGAAAGCGGTCAGCTCACGTCCGCCCTCGTCACCATCGGCCAGCGCCTCGAATACCGTCTCGGCGGCCACCAGGCCGGATTTCATCGCCGTGTGCAGCCCCTTGATCTTGGCGAAGTTCAGCGTACCGGCATCGCAGCCGATCAACAGGCCGCCGGGAAAGGTCATCTTCGGCAGGCAGTTGAGGCCGCCCTTGGTGATGGCCCGTGCCCCATAGGCCACGCGCTTGCCGCCCTCGAGGTGCTTGGCCAGCACCGGGTGATGTTTCATCCGCTGGAACTCGTCGAACGGCGAGAGCCAGGGGTTCTTGTAGGAGAGGTCCATGATCAGGCCGACCACCACCTGATGGTTCTCGGCATGATAGAGAAACCAGCCGCCGTGGGTGTCGCTGGCCAGCGGCCAGCCCGAACCGTGCAGCACCAGCCCCGGCTCGTGCTTCTCGGCGGGGATGTCCCACAACTCTTTGAGGCCAATGCCGTAGTGCTGGGGGTCCTTGCCCTCGTCGAGCTTGAAGCGCGAGATCAGTGCCTTGCCCAGATGGCCGCGGGCGCCCTCGGCGAACAGCGTATACTTGGCGCGCAGCTCCATGCCCGGCATGTAGCTGTCCTTGGGTGTACCGTCAGCGGCCACGCCCATGTCGCCGATGAGGATGCCGCGCACGGTGCCGTCTTCGTCGTGGATCACCTCTTGGGCAGCGAAGCCGGGGAATACCTCGACGCCGAGCCCTTCGGCCTGTTCGGCCAGCCAGCGGCACAGGTTGCCGGCGCTGATCACGTAACGCTTCATGTCGCCGCCGGTATTGTGCATGCTCTTCGGCACCAGGGCGTTGGGCAGCTTCTGGGCCTTTTCGGCATCCTTGAGCAGATAGACCTCATCGCGGGTCGCGGGGGTGGTCAACGGGGCACCACGCTCTTCCCAGTCGGGGAACAGCTCTTGCAGGGCGCGAGGCTCGAAGACGGCCCCGGATAGAATATGTGCACCCACCTCGGAGCCTTTCTCCACCACGCACACCGTCAGCTCCTGACCTGCCTCATTGGCCTGCTGCATCAGGCGGCAGGCGGCCGACAGCCCCGAGGGGCCGGCGCCAACGATCACCACGTCGAAGTCCATCGAATCGCGTTCTACTTGCTCAGACATGCCAGTCGCTCCTCCCTCGGCTTCGGCGTCGGAACCGTGCCACCAACGTCGAAGTAAAATAAAACGGTCGTTTGCTTCTCGATATTCTACATGATAGGCATAATAAACGACTCAGGACACCCCTACGATGGCAATGTAGGATAACACCGCACTGTCAGGGGATTGTTGCCACCATTCGGCCTGTGGCACATTGGCAAGGTTTTTTGGTTTGATGCCTATCAAACGCTTGCATGAAATATAAAGGAATACCAACCGGTTCTAAGGGATCGTTGACCTTCCTTGAAGGCGCTGGGCGTCAGCGAGTCCAAAACCAGACGGTTCACCCATCGAACCAAGCGAGGACACCATGAAAGTACTCGTCGCGGTCAAACGCGTCATCGACTACAACGTCAAGATCCGCGTCAAGGCGGATCACTCCGACGTCGACCTCACCAACGTCAAGATGGCCATGAACCCCTTCTGCGAGATCGCCGTGGAAGAGGCCGTGCGGCTGAAGGAGAAAGGCGTGGCCACCGAGATCGTCGCGGTGACCATCGGCCCCAAGGCCGCCCAGGAGCAGCTGCGCACCGCGCTGGCGCTGGGTGCCGATCGTGCCGTGCATGTCGAGACCGAAGAGCGCGTCGAGTCGCTGGCGGCAGCCAAGCTGCTGGCCAAGGTGGTGGAAGAGGAGCAGCCCGGGCTGGTCATCCTCGGCAAGCAGGCCATCGACACCGATAACAACCAGACCGGCCAGATGCTCGCCGCGCTCGCCGGCCTGCCCCAGGGCACCTTCGCTTCCGAAGTGCAGGTGGACGGGGACAAGGTCCAGGTCACCCGCGAGATCGACGGCGGCCTGCAGACCGTCGAGCTGACCCTGCCGGCCATCGTCACCACCGACCTGCGCCTCAACGAGCCGCGCTACGCCAAGCTGCCCGACATCATGAAGGCCAAGAAGAAGCCGCTCGACGTCAAGACCCCGGCCGATTACGGCATCGAGGTGGCCAGCAAGCTCACGCTGCTCAAGGTCGAATCGCCGGCCGAGCGCAAGGGCGGCATCAAGGTGGGCTCCGTCGACGAGCTCGTGGACAAACTCAAGAACGAAGCCAAAGTGCTTTGAAGGGAGCCGATTTCATGAGCATCCTGGTTTTAGCCGAACATCACGACGGCGTCCTGGTTGGCGCTACCGCCCACGTGGTTGCCGCCGCCCAGGCCATCGGTGGTGACATCGACGTGCTGGTCGCGGGCGAGAACGTCGGCGCCGTGGCCGATGCCGCGGCCAAGCTCGACGGCGTGAACAAGGTCCGCGTGGCCGACAACGCCGTCTACGCCCATCAGCTGGCCGAACCGCTGTCTGCGCTGCTGGTCGAGCTCGCCGGCGACTATTCCCATATCCTCGCCGCCGCCTCCACCACCGGCAAGAACGTGCTGCCGCGGGTCGCCGCGCTGAAGGACGTCAGCCAGCTCTCCGAGATCGTCGAGGTGGTCGACGCCGACACCTTCAAGCGCCCGATCTACGCCGGCAACGCCATCGCCACGGTCAAGAGCGCCGACAGCCTCAAGGTGATCACCGTGCGCAGCACCGGCTTCGATGCGGTAGGTGAAAGCGGTAACGCCGCCATCGAGAGCGTCGACACGGTGGTCGACAACAGCCAGTCCACCTTCATCAAGCAGGAACTGGCCCAGAGCGATCGCCCCGAGCTGGCCGCGGCCAAGGTGGTCATCTCCGGTGGGCGCGGCATGGGCAGCGGCGAGAACTTCAAGCTGCTCGACGGCATCGCCGACAAGCTGGGTGCCGCCATCGGCGCCTCGCGCGCCGCGGTGGACGCCGGCTTCGTGCCCAACGACATGCAGGTGGGGCAGACCGGCAAGATCGTCGCGCCGGAGCTCTACATCGCCGTGGGCATTTCCGGCGCCATCCAGCACCTGGCCGGCATGAAGGACTCCAAGGTGATCGTCGCCATCAACAAGGACGAGGAGGCGCCGATTTTCCAGGTCGCCGATTACGGCCTGGTCGGCGATCTGTTCGAGATCCTGCCGGAGCTGGAAAGCAAGTTGTAAGCGCTGGACTAGTGCACTGACAGCCGGCCCGATGTGGCCGGCTTTCGGCGTGTTGACGCCCGCCACGTGCGGTTCATTAGGCTTGGCTATATCGAAATTTCAAATTCGCTATTAGCGTCAAGCGCCAGCTTTTGCCATGCTAGATGGTTGAAGTCGTGGACGAACGTCCCTGAACTCAATCGCCTTCATGGAGGAGCGAATATGCCGCATACACTGCCCGAGCTTCCTTACGCCTATGACGCGCTCGAGCCACACATCGACGCCATGACCATGGAAATCCATCACTCGCGTCACCACAAGACCTACGTCGACAAGCTCAATGCCGCCCTGGAGGGCACCGGACTGGAAGACGTGCCGGTGGACGAGCTGATGGCCAGCATCGATCGGGTGCCTGAAGCGAAGCGGCAGGAGGTCATCAACAACGGTGGCGGCCACTCCAACCACTCCAAGTTCTGGGAGATGATGTCACCGAACGGTGGCGGTCAGCCCCAAGGTAAGGTGGCTCAAGCTATCGACAGCGAGCTGGGCGGCTTCGATGCCTTCAAGGAGGCCTTTACCAAGGCAGCCTTGGGTCGTTTCGGTAGCGGCTGGGCCTGGCTGAGCGTTACGCCCGAGAAGAAACTGGTCGTGGAAAACACCCTGAACCAGGACAGCCCGCACATGCACGGCAACACCCCGGTGCTGGGGCTGGACGTATGGGAGCACGCTTATTACCTGAAGTACCAGAACAAGCGTCCCGACTACGTGAGCGCCTTCTTCAACGTGGTCAACTGGGAGGACGTGGAGCGCCGTTACCAGCAGGCCACTTCATGACCTGAACGCAACGGTATGTTCCGAATCGCCGCAGCCCTTGGCTGCGGCGATTTTCGTTTGGAGTTTCTGACTCAGCATGCCACGGCAATCCGGTGTTCTCCGCTGGGGTGGGTCATGACCTGCATAGGCAAGCCGTAGATGGCTTCCAGGGTGGAATCGGTCATCATCTCGTCGGGCGAACCGTGGGCCAGCAATCGGCCGCTATGCAGCGCGAGCAGCTCATCGCAGTAGCGCGAGGCCATGTTGATGTCGTGAAGCACGATGATCACGCATAGCTTCAGTTCGTCGCACAACTTGCGGATCAGTGCCAGTACTTCCATCTGGTGGGCGATATCAAGTGCTGCCAACGGTTCGTCCAGCAGCAGGAAACGACTCTCCTGGGCCAGCAGCATGGCCAGCCATACGCGCTGGCGCTCGCCGCCGGAGAGAGTATCCACCAGGCGGTCGGCAAAGGCCTCGGTGTGACTGAGTTCGATGGCCCGCTCGATCGCTGCCTTGTCCTGGGCTGTATGTCGCCCCAGCAGGCCGTGCCAGGGGTAGCGGCCGAAGGCGATCAATTCACGCCCGGTCAGGTTCTCGGCACTGGGCAGATGCTGGGGCAAATAGGCGACACGTCGGGCAAATTCGCGCTGGCCCCAGTCGCTCAAGAGCCGCTCGTCGAGCCGGATTTCGCCTTGGCTCACTGGATGCTGCTGGGCGAGCAGCTTGACCAATGTCGATTTGCCCGAGCCGTTATGGCCAATCAAGCCATAGACCTTGCCCTCCACAAAGCAGTGTTCGATGGGCTTCAGTAGCAGTTTGCCATCAATTTGGAAGGTGGCGCCCTTGACTTCGAACATGCTGGATTCCTTGACGGGTTTCGATCTTTACAGGGTAAACGAGAATCGTTGCTCTCATCTACCGGACAAACCAAACTCGAATGTACTTACCATCCCAGCCAACTGCGCAGCCGTTGGGCGGGTGATGCCAGAGGTACGCTTGGTGTTGCCCGAGAGTTGCAGCGTGGCTTGTTTCAGCGGAGCCATGATCGCTTCCAGATGATACCGGCAGAGCTGGCGGTCGAGGGCGGCGGGGCATTGCGCCATGAGCAGCTGACAGTGGTAAGTGGCGGTATCCAACAACTGGCAGGCCTCCTTGAACGGTGCAGCTTCACATCGGCAGCGCTGCAGCTCGCTGAGGAGCATGCGAAGCATCTGTGCATCCAACCAGCAAGGCGTTTCGTCTAGCTTGGCGGAGGTAGCCACCGCGTTCCGGATGGCCTGGAAGGAGACGTGCAGAAAGACGCAAGTGTAATAAAGCTGGGTGCGTTCTGCGGTCATGGGAGCCCCGAAAAATCTCAATGAGATCTATTTGCATTTTGATTGGTGAGAGTGTCGCTGTCAATCAAGGGAGGAGGCGATTCAACTGATAATCGTTTTCAGATAAGATCTCATCCAGCAATACGTCTTCAAGAGTCAATGAGAAAGAGCCGAAGCATGATCGATGCAAGCATGCTGCAGAGAATGAGACCGAAGCCGGGTGGCTGTCGGCAGGGATGGCGGGGATGACGGGAAACACGATGCGTACCGTTTCGCCGGCGCTGACCTGCTGGCTGCTGAGCCTGCCGCTGCTGGTGTTGTTATGGCTTGGGCTCGAGACCCAGGGAGGGCTGGCCCTGGGCCTGAAGTCTCTGCTATTTCCGTCGTACGAGGAAGTTGACCAACTGCTATTGCACTATGCCTGGTGGCCACGGCTCTCGGTTGCGCTACTTGCCGGCGGCGGCCTGGCGCTGGCCGGGGTGCTGATGCAGCAGGTGCTGCGTAATCCGTTGGCTTCGCCGACGACCCTGGGCGTGGCATCAGGCGCCAACTTGGCGCTGATGGCGGCGACTTTGCTGGCCCCCGGGCTAATGGCCGTCGGTCGCGAGTGGGTGGCGCTGGCCGGTGGCGGGCTGGCGATGGGGCTGGTGTTCATGCTGGCCTGGCGACGTGGGCTGGTGCCCATCGTGGTGGTGCTGGCGGGGCTGGTGGTCAACCTCTATCTGGGGGCGTTGGCCACGGCCTTGTTGTTGTTCAATCATGAGGCGCTGTCGGGCCTGTTGATCTGGGGAGCAGGATCGCTGGCCCAGAACGGCTGGGACGGCGTGGCGATCTTATGGCCGCGATTAGCTATCGGTGCCGTGGCTGCCTGGTTCCTGTTGCGCCCAATGGCGGTGCTGGAGCTGGACGACGCCAGTGCCAAGAGCCTGGGCGTATCGCTCAAGTATCTGCGCTTTGCCGGGATGGGACTGGCGGTCTTCATCACCGCCAGCATCGTCAGCGTAGTGGGGGTTGTCGGTTTCATCGGCCTGGCGGCACCCAATATCGTGCGCATGGCCGGAGCACGGCGTCTTTACCAGCGTTTGCTTTGGGGCACGCTGCTGGGCGCGGTGCTGCTGGCTACCTCCGACCTGCTGCTGCAGAACTTCGCCGGTGTGTTGCCGACGCTGATCCCCACCGGTGCGGTGACCGGTGCCTTGGGAGCGCCGCTGCTGATGTGGCTGATCCCGCGCTTGAAGCTGCAGGGCAATCGGGCGCCGCAGCCGGCTGCGGTGCTGATGAATCGACATCCCGCGCCTGGGCGTCTGGCTACGCGTCTGGCAATCGGCCTGCTGCTGGCCGTCGGCTTGGGTTTGCTGCTGGGGCAAGGGGTGAATGGCTGGTATTGGCTGTCGCCGGATAACTGGCGCGTCATGCAGTGGCGCATGCCCCGAGTAGTGGCGGCGGCGGCCAGCGGCTTGATGCTGGCGGTGGCCGGCACGCTGCTGCAGCGCCTCTCCGCCAATCCCATGGCCAGCCCGGAGGTGTTGGGAATCAGCGGTGGCTGTGCCATCGCCTTGATTCTGGGCATCTTCCTGCTCCCTGCTCCAACCAGTGGGATGCTGGTCGGAATCGGTACCCTGGGCGCCTTTGCCACCTTGCTGGTTCTGGTGACGCTCAATCGACGAAGCGGTTTCGTGCCCGAGCGCCTGCTGCTCACCGGAGTGGCGGTCACTGCGCTGTTCGATGCCGTGCGCAGCGTGATGCTGGCAGGTGGCGATCCGCGCGGGCAACAGATCATCGCCTGGCTGGCCGGCTCGACCTATTATGTCGATCTTACCAGCGCTCTGGCGGTTGGAACGCTGGCGGCACTGCTGACGTTGTGTGCTCTGCCGCTCACTCGCTGGCTGGATATTCTGCCGTTGGGTGCTTCCACCACCCAGGCGTTGGGTATCGCGCTCAATCGTGCCCGTTTGCTGCTGCTGCTGTTGGTGGCCCTGCTGACGGCATGCGCCACGCTGGTGGTAGGTCCGCTCTCTTTCATCGGGCTGTTGGCACCGCATATGGCGCGTTTGCTGGGCCTGTCCAGGGCGCCTCAGCATCTGCTGGGGGCGGCACTGGTGGGAATGTTGCTAATGGTGCTGGCCGATTGGGTGGGTCGCCAGATCATCTTCCCCTACGAGATACCAGCCGGCCTGGTTGCCTCGCTGATCGGTGGCGCCTACTTCATGTGGGGGCTGAGGAGACTTTGAAGGAGCCCGTCAGCAGTCGATGGCAGACGCTCAGGCATCGGGGGAGCGAACCAGCGCGGCCACCAGCAGCTCGGCGAAGCGCTGCGCCGAGGGCAGGGCGCCGAAGCTCCATACCGGTGGCAGGGTGATCAAGTTGCCATCGCGAACGCTGGGGTGGTGCTGCCAGAGGGCGCTATCGGCAAGTTTCTCCTCGGCGCCGATGGGGTAGGGTTCCACTACCACCAAGCGTGCTTCCAACCCAAGCAGCTCTTCCAGACCGACCATTGAGAACCCCCAATAGTTGGTTTCCCCTTGCCAGGCATTCTCCAGGCCCAGGCGTTCCATCACGGCCTGGAACAGGCCATGTACGCCGAAGACCCTGACATGCCGCTCGTCCATGAACTGCACGACCAGCAAGGGTGGCGCTTCTTCCGGCAGCGCTTGACGCAGTGACTCGAAACGCGCTTCGGTAGCCGCTATCAGCGCTTCGGCTTCATCGCGGCGATCACTTGCCATGCCAAGTACTCGGGTCAGGGTGAGTATCTGATTCCAGGTATCCCCCTGCGGCGTGTAGATCTCCCGGGTATCGACTGCACCTATCTGCTCCAGGCGAGGTGCCAGATGCCCGAACATGGGGGATATCAGAATGGTTTCTGGTTCGAGGTGCGCGAGCAGCTCGACATTGGGCTGCGAGCGAAGCCCGATATCCAGGACATTACCAGGCAGTGGGGGCTCGCCGACCCAGTTGTGATAGTCCTCTACCTGGGCGACGGCGTCAGGAGCAGCGTCCAGGGCCACCAGCGTTTCCGCCAGGGTCCAGTCGAGCGTGGCCAAGCCGTTGCTGCTGGCCAAGGATGGTGTGGCTGCCAGGCATAGCCAGCCGAGTGTCCCGGCCAGTCGGCGCAAAAGACCGAACGATTCGTGCATGGTGTGACTCGAGCAATAGAGTTCAAGAAAGCGATTTGGCCATTTCGATGGCCTCGACCTGTGTCGCTACCCATACTTGGCTTGCCGAGGGCGGAGCTTCGATCAAGTCGGCACAGGTGTCGTAGCGGCGCAGCATTCTCGGCTCGCAGCGCACCGCGAGCCGTCCCGAGGCGTTGGTGCTGTGCCAATCCACTTCCAGCCGCCAATGGCTCGACGCCTCGCTGTTTGGCTGCTCGACTGACACGTTGCCAGGGATGCCCTTGGCCGCCAGCCACTCCATCGCGGCGACTTGGGCGCACTGTTGCATGGGGCTAAGGCGCGAGTCGCCGCGGTAGCAGGGCAAGTAGGGGCGGCCCGCCATCTCGCTTTCGAGCAGCGGCAGAACGTCCTCCTCGTTGATGCGGCCGTACTTGCGCAGGGCAGGAAAGACTACGGCACTGGCGGCCAACCGGCAGCCGCCCAGATGAGTGCTCTCCCATACCTCGAAGGGCAGGGCACGCTCCTCTACCGCTGCGTTCAGTGCCTTGTAGGCGGCATAGCCGAACTTGGCGCAGCACTTGTCCTTCTTGCCATGGGTGCAGCAGAGCAGCAATGGGCCGGCAGGAGGGGACGCCTCCCAGGTTGTTAACGGCTTACCCCGTCCCAGCGCATCCAGAAAGACGGGTAGCACCTCACGTGTTACCTCGAAACGTCGATTCTCGGGCATCAGGTAGAGACAGTGGCGTTCGCTGGGATGGTCGCGCCGATGAATCAGATTGACCCGCCGTCCCGCTTCGGCGATGGCTTCCAATTGAGCCGTCACCGCGTCGGGCATGTCGCTGGCCTGGCGCAGGCTGCGCTGCCATTTCGCCCGTGGCCAGCTGAGCAGCAGGTTGCGCTCGGCGTGGGCGGCGCTGCCTGCCAGGGGGTCGCCCAGTGCGAGGCTTTCCAAGGCACAGAAACGTTGGGTGGCACTCATGCCGACAGCTCCTCCTTGCGCCTGGCCGGGGAGGTGGCGCTGCCCAGAGCCGGGATGCAGACCGGCCGGCCGGTACTGGGGGCATTGATCACCTCGGCATCAAGATCGAAGACTCGCTTCAGGTTCGCCGCGGTGAAGACCGCCTCCGGGGGGCCGCTATGCTCGATGCGACCGTCGCGCATCATCACCAGCACATCGCCATGGGCGGCGGCCAGGTTGAGGTCGTGAAGTACCACCAGCAGGGTTCGGCCACGTTCGTGGGCCAGCCGTACCAGCAGCTCCAGCAGGTCGACCTGGACCTTGAGGTCGAGAAAGGTGGTCGGCTCGTCGAGCAGGATGAGATCGGTATCCTGAGCCAGCACCATGGCGATCCAGCAGCGTTGGCGCTGGCCACCGGAAAGGGCGTCGACCGGCCGCTCGGCAAAGTCCGCGACCCGGGCCACGGCCATGGCCTCTAAGACTGCCTCTTCGTCCTGCTTCGACCACTGCCGCCACAGTCGCTGGTGGGGGAAACGCCCCATGCCGATAAGCTCGCGGACCGTCATGCCCTCGGGCGCCGTGGGGCTCTGGGGAAGGATGCCCAGGCGATGGGCGACGTCCCGGGTGCGATAGCGGTGTATCTCCTGGCCGTCGAGCAGCACCCGGCCTCGCTGTGGCGTCAGCGTGCGGGCCAGGGTCTTGAGCAGGGTGGACTTGCCGCTGCCGTTGGGGCCTAGCAGCACCGTGAGGCGGCCCTCGGCGACGCGAAAGTCAACGTTCTCGAGAACGCGACGATCCTCATACCCGGCGGTCAGGCCTTCGCCCAGTAGGCGGCAAGCTTGGGAGCGAGAAGTGTTCATGGGCCTTATCACAGCTTGAATGCAGACGACGAGTATAAGCGTTTCTCATTTCCGATGCGACGTATTACATATAATTACCAAATGTGTTTGATAACCATTTGTGTTTAAGAATTAGCTGTGCCAGCCTTGCGGCATCGTCAAGGCTCGTCCCCATTCAACCGCATGGGGCTAGGGAAGAAAGGAATGTCATCCAGGGATAATGCCGCGCGCCGAGTGCTCGTCACCGTGCTGCTGGGAACCTTTACCGTCAGTCTCAACAACAGCGCCTTGAATCTGGCGATCCCCGAGCTCATGCGGGTGTTCAATGCCGCTGCCATCCAGGTGAGCTGGGTCATGACCCTGTTCCTTGTGGCCATGGGCATGACCATGCCGCTGACCAGCTTTCTTTCCAAGCGCTGGGGAATGCGCCGCTTCTATCTGCTGGGACTGTGGCTGTTCCTGTTGGCTTCGCTGCTGGGTGCGCTGGCAACGAGCCTGGCCTGGGTGTTGACGGCACGCGCCCTTCAGGGTGTCGCCGCCGGCCTGATGATTCCGCTCTCCGTGCCGCTGATCTTCGCCGCCTGGCCCGCCGAACGGCGTGGGCGAGTCACTGGAATCTGGGGCCTCGCCGTAATGATTGCGCCGGCAATCGGGCCAGGTGTTGGCGGGCTGCTGCTGGAAATGAGTTCCTGGCAGGCCCTGTTCCTGATGAATCTACCGGTTGCCATCCTGGCGCTGGCAAGCGGTCACCTTTGCCTCGAGGAGGGTGAGCGCGACCGCGGGCGTCGCTTCGATCTGCCCGGCTTCGTGCTGGTGACCCTGGGCGTAGGCGGAGTGCTTGTCGCATTGGGAGGCATGACCTCGCCTGCCGACCTGCTCGAGGCCGCGCACTGGGTGCCGCTGGGCGTTGGGTTTACGCTGCTGGTCGTCTTCGTCCGGGTCGAGCGTCGCGCTTCGCATCCGCTGCTCGAGCTCCGCCTGTTCGCCATCCCTCCATTCCGTGCCAGCGTGCTCATCGCCTGCGCCCAGGCCGTCGCCACCTTCGGTTGTCTGCTGCTGATTCCGATCTGGATGCAGCGTGTCCAGGGCTACGACGCCCTCACGACCGGCCTGTCGTTCCTGCCCACCGCGCTAATGGCGGCTATCTGCTCACCATGGGCAGGGCGCCTTGCCGACGGCCGCTGGGCGCGGCATGCGGTGGCCGGCGGCCTGGTGGTATCGGCAATGGCATTGATAGGTCTGGCCAAGCTGGGACATCACGCGCCCCTGTGGCTGATTGGCGTGTTGATGGCCTCACGCGGGGTCGGGCTCGGCTTCGGCTACCTGCCGGCGACCACGATCGGTCTCAACGCCGTGGGGGACGCGCGTGTCGCCCAGGCCTCGGCAATGAACAATCTGGGCCGCCGGCTCGCTTCGGCGCTGGGCGTCGCCATGCTGGCCCTGCACCACGATCTGCGTACGTTGCAACTCGCCGCCGAGGGTATGGGTCCCGAAGCGGCCGCCCTGGCGGCATTGAGCGAGGCCTTTCTCGTCCTGGCTGCCCTGATTCTCGTGGCGACGCCTTTGGCGTTGTCGCTTCCTTCCAACCGCCGAGAGGTAAAGCCAGCCCATGATTCACATCGAGCTACCCAGATTTCCCGCAAGTGAGCGGGAGGCCAGTCAGGCCGCGGTGCCGACTCCGCGCGCGAGCTGTCCCTCCTATGCCAGTCAGCTGCTGGCCAAGGAGACCACCCTGCGCGCGCTGCTCAACAGCTTCCTGCGCGAGACGGGATGCCACGATCCGCGTCATGCCGAGACCGGCCTGGTGGCGTCGCTGCTCGATGTCGGCGAGCCCTTTTGCCTGCGGTTGTCCGCAGGCGAGCTGATCGGCACGCTACGTGACTTTTCCCTGTCGGGGCAGCATCGCTATGGTGCGGCCTTCTACCTGCGCGACGACCAAGGGAGAGTGACACCACTCGACATGCAGGACATCATCCAGCGGCTGCTGGAATCCTTGAGTGCGCCGGCCACCGACAATACCCACGAGCTGCGGCTGTGGGACATGCGCGACAAGATCAACAACAGCTTTACCCGCATGGCAGCGCATATCGATGACTTCTACCACCATCGCGGCACCGCACCGGAAGCGGCGTTGGACTTCATCGCTGCCGAACAGTCGCTCTACCTCGGGCATCCGTTCCATCCCTTCCCCAAATGCTCCCAGGGCGTGGAACGACGTGCCTTCGACGACTTCAGCCCCGAGCGCGGTGCCTGCTTCCAACTGCACTACCTGGCCGTGCGCCGCGACTTGCTGGTGGAAGCGTGGCTCGATGGGCCTGAAGACGGCCTGGCTGACGCCGTGCATGAAGTGGCCCGGCAACGGCTCGGCGAACGCTACGACCACTATGCCCTGCTACCCATTCATCCTTGGCAGGCGGGTTATCTGCTGAGTCAGCCGGACATTCACCTGCTGCTGGAGGAGGGGCTGCTTATCGATCTTAGCGCCCAGGGACCGTTGGCCTATCCCACTTCCTCGGTGCGCTCGGTGTGGCTGCCGGCAATCGGCCAGGGCTACAAACTGCCGTTACAGGTACGCATCACCAATCTGATTCGTGAGAACACACTCGAGCAGTCGCGTCGTACGCTGGATGCCGCACGGCTCATTCATCATCTTCGCAGTGAGCTGGAGAGCGACGCCTTCCAGGTGGTAATGGAGACCGGCTATCGCACCCTGGACCCTGAGCACCCGGCGCTGGACAGTCATCGCGCTGCTGCCTTCACGGTGATCTATCGACCCATGCCGGTCGAGGCACAGGATGCCTGCGTACTCGCCTCGCTGCTGGAGCCCTATCCCGGCGAGGCGGAGCCCAAGCTGATTGCCGCGATTCGCCATGGTGCAGGCGGCGAGGTGGACCTGGATCGCTGGTTCGCGGCCTATCTGGAGGTCTCGCTGGTACCGATTCTCGAGATTCTGGCGCGCACCGGCGTCAGCTTCGAGGCCCATCTACAGAACAGCCTGCTGCGTCTGGAACGCGGCTGGCCCTCCACGCTCTACATGCGCGATCTGGAGGGCGTGAGCCTGGACCGTGAGCGGGTAACCCGCTTGGCGGTGTGGCCTTCGCTTGGCATCGCGGCGGATAGCCCGCTGCTCTACTCGCCGGAGGTCGCCTGGTGGCGCACGCAGTACTACTTCTTCGTCAACCACCTGGGAGGCGTGGTAAACGCCTTGGCAACTCACCTCGGCGTCGGCGAGGGGCGCTTCTGGCGTCAGGTGGGCACCTGCCTGGAACGGCTGAGCGAAGCGGAAGATATACGGCTTGCGGCCTACGCCGAAGACCTGCTGCAGGCAAACCACTGGCCGGCCAAGGCCAATCTACTCAGTTGCCTCCGACAGCGGGGCGCAAGTCCGCTGTTCGTCGATATCCTCAACCCCATCAAGCGAGTTGGATGACCCCATGGAAGCGACCCTACGATCCCCGCAAACGAGCGTCGACCTCGGGCAACTACCGTCGTCGCCGGAGTACTGGCGCGTGCAGCAGCGGGTGCTGCGCCAGTTCATCCAAGGCCTGCTGTTCGAAGCGGTCCTGCCGGTCGTCGAGGAGACGTCTGGACCGGGTGAACAGTGCGCGTTCTCGCTGACGGGGCGTGACGTCCAAGGGCGTGAGGTGAGCTATACCGCTTGGGGTGCGCGAAAGGCGAGCTTCGGTCGGATCCGGCTGACGACCCGGCCCGTTCAGCGCCGCGATGCGAACGGCCACCAGCACGAGGCGACCCTGGCCGGCTTCATGGCCGAAGTGGTGGGTGCAGTGGTTCCCGCAGAACGCTTGCCTTTTCTGATGGAAGAGCTGCAGCAGACCCTGCTCAAGGATGCCCAGTCGCGGATATTGAGCGGTATGCCGACCACCCCGGACCTTACGTGGGACCATGATGCCTGGGAAGGGTGGCTGCAGGAGGGCCATCCCTATCACCCGAGCTACAAGTCACGGCTCGGCTTCACGCTTGACGACAACGCGGTCTATGGTCCCGAGTTCCGCCGGGATATACGGCCGGTCTGGCTGGCTGTGGCTCGTGAGCACAGCCGGGTCTCGCTGTCGGCTTCGCTGAGCCTGGCTGCCTTTCTGCGCGAGGAGCTGGGAGAGGCGACGCTGGCACGCTTCCGGCGCCTGCTCGTCGCGTCGGCACGGCGCCCGCAGGAATATGTATTCCTGCCGGTACATCCCTGGCAGTGGAGTCACGTCATTCTGCCCACCTTCCAGGCCGAGCTGGCCGATGGGCGACTCTGTTACCTGGGCATCGGCGACGACGCCTACCTGACTCAGCAGTCGATCCGCACCCTGGCCAATGCCAGCCGGCCCCGGCGGGCCAACCTCAAGCTGGCGTTGAGCATCGTCAACACATCCACCAGCCGTATCCTGGCTGCCCATACCGTGGAGAACAGTGCGCGCATCAGCGACTGGCTGCACGATCTGGTGACGCGTGACGAAGCGGCGCGCGAGTGCGGGGTCGTCATCCTGCGTGAGGTGCTGGGAGTGGCCTATGACGCCTCGCGCCTGGCCGAGCCGCAGCGCAGTCTGGCCTACGGCACCCTGGGCGCCGTGTGGCGCGAGAGCCTGCACCGTTATCTGCATCCGGACGAGCGCGCGTTGGCCTTCAACGGCCTGACTCAACTGGCCGCCACGGGGGTGCCGATGCTCGACGGCTGGGTGCGGCAGCATGGCGTAGCGGCCTGGACCCGGCGGCTGCTCGAGGTCACGGTGACGCCGCTGATTCACCTGCTCTTCGCCCACGGCATCGGCCTGGAATCCCACGGCCAGAACATCCTGCTGATCCATCGCGACGGCTGGCCCGAACGCATCGCGCTCAAGGACTTCCATGATGGAGTGCGCTACAGCCCGGCGCTGCTGGCCGAGCCCGCGCGTGCGCCCAGCCTGGTACCGGAGCCGGCCAGCCACGCTGCCGTCAATCGCAACTCCTATATCCAGACTGAAAGTGCCGACGAGGTACGCGACTTCACCTACGACGCCTTCGTCTTCATAGCCCTCACCGAGCTCTGCCTGTGCCTGGAGCAGCACTACGACCTGTCGGAGGCAAGCTTCTGGTCGATGACCGCGAAAGTCATCCGGGATTACCAGGCCGCGCATCCCGAACTGGAGCCGCGCTTCGCACTGTTCGATCTCTTCGCGCCGACGGTGAGCATCGAGGAGCTGACCAAGCGACGGCTATTCGGTGATACCGAGAAGCGCTTCGCCATACGTGACAACCCGCTGCATCCGCATCGGCCAGGCGCCTGAGGAGAGCCAATGTTGACGCCCAATGAACTCAAGCGCCGTTTGGCGCGAGGTGAGACGGCGCTTGGTCTGTTCGCCTCGATTCCCACGGCGGTAACCGTCGAAATGATCGGCCAGGCCGGCTTCGACTTCGTTATCCTCGATACCGAGCACACCCTGGTGAATCCCGAGACTCTAGAGCACATGCTGCGTGCCGCGGAGCTCGCCGGGCTCACCGCGCTGGTGCGGGTGTCGCGCCCCGACCCGGCCATCGTGGTGCCGCTGCTCGACGGCGGTGCCCGGGGCATCGTTCTTGCCGACGTGCGCTGCCCCGAGCCCCTGCAGGCGCTCAACGAATGCCTGCGCTTCCATCCACTGGGGCGGCGCGGCATGAACAGCGGCCGCCCGGGGCGCTTCGGTGCCGACGACCTGGTCGATTACCTGCAACGCGCTAACGACGAGCTCATGCTGGTGCCGATGATCGAGAGTCGGGAAGGGGTGGAGAACCTCGAGGCCATCCTGGATGTGCCCGGTGTGGACATGCTGCTCGAGGGTGCCGCGGACCTGTCGCAGTCGCTGGGCTTGCCCTGGCAGACCGAGGCGCCGGAGGTGCACGAGGCGCTGGAGCACATCCATGCTGCTTGTCGGAGTGCCGAGGTGCCGTTCTGCGCGATCCCTCGAAGTGCCGCGCGGCGCGACTACTGGCGCGAGAAGGGTGTGCACGCCTTCGTGCTGGGCGACGAGCGCGGCACCGCCTTTCGCGCCCTGCAAGCGAAGCTGGCCCCTTATCGAGAGGAGGCGAGACCATGACCAGCGCGGCCAAGATCCTGGCCCAGGCGCCATGGAGCCCGCCATCCGAGGCAATCAAGCGTTGCCTGGCAGCTCTCGCCGAGCCGGCTCCCGACGGTACGCGTGAGCCGGTCTGTGCCTTTCTCAACGACCTGGCGGCGCTGCGCAAGCACGTCAGCGCCATGCTGGCGGGGCTGCCGCAGCCCTGCCGGCTCTATTACGCCGTCAAGGCCAACCCCGACCGGCGCCTGATCGCGACCCTGGCGCCCCTGGTGGCGGGGTTCGAAGCCGCCTCGATCGGCGAGATTCGCCGTATCCGTGAGGTCAGTGACTCGGCGTCGGTGATCTTCGGCGGCCCCGGCAAGAAGGATGCCGAACTCGAGGAGGCGCTCGCCCTCGGCGTGGAGCGCATTCACGTCGAGAGCTTGCACGAACTGCGCCGGCTCAACCTGATCGCCGAGCGCCGTGGCAGGGTAGTGTCGATCCTGCTGCGGGTGAACCTGCACGATACCTTGCCCGAGGCTACCGTCACCATGGCCGGGCGGGCCACCCAGTTCGGCATCGACGAGTCGCAGGTGGAAGAAGCCATTGAAGAGGCCCGGCGCAGCCCGGCGCTGCGGCTTGATGGATTCCACATGCACTCGATCTCCAACAACCTCGATGCGCGCCTGCATGCACGGCTGGTAGCCACCTACCTGGCGCGGGTGCGGGGCTGGGCCGAGCGCTTCGACCTGGAGATCCGCTGCGTCGATGCCGGCGGTGGCTTTGGCGTCTCCTACGATGAGCGCACGGACTTCGACTGGGCGGACTTCGTCGACGCGATGCGCACTCTGCTCGCTGGCGACCCGCTGCCCGGGGCGGAGCTGCTGTTCGAGCCGGGACGCTACATAGCCGCCTTCTGCGGCTACTACGCTGCCGAGGTCATCGATCTCAAGCAAAGCCATGGGCGCCACTTCGCCATCCTGCGTGGCGGCACTCATCACTTCCGCTTGCCCGCTTCCTGGCAGCACGACCACCCCTTCGAGGTGCTGCCATGCCAGCTTTGGCCATATCCCTTCCCACGCCCTGAACTCAACGCTCAGCGCGTGACTCTGGCCGGCGAACTGTGCACACCGAAGGATGTGCTGGCCAGCGACGTGCCGGTGGCACGGCTGCGAATCGGCGACGTGGTGCTCTTCCATCGTGCCGGTGCCTACGGCTGGACCATCTCGCATCATGATTTCCTGGGCCATGCCCACCCCCGGCACCTCTACCTCGATGATTGCCACGACGACAAGGAGCTTGTCCGATGATTGCGTTTTCTTCACCGACCGATGCGGATCTTGCCGAAGCAGGGCGCCTCGCCGAGGCGCGGCTGCTGGGCGATCTCGTCGACACGCTGCTGGCTGAAGGTTTTCTCGACGACCAGCCCGTCGACTGGCCGTCGCCGGATACGTTGCCTGCCACTCAGGCCTGGCCGCCGGAGACGCGGTGGCTGCGCTGGTGGACGGTGCGCCAGGTGGGAGAGGCGGTATTGATTCCGCTGCGCAGTGCGATATTGCCGTCGCACCGGCATGTCGCGACAGCCGGCGTGTTCGCGGCGAGCTACCGCGCCGATGGCACCCTTGCCACCTGGAGGCGCCTGGCGCCGGCCGAGCTGCTCGAGTTCGTAGTGAAGCACTGCCTGGACGACGTTCAGCGCCAGCAGCCGGGCGTGGCCAACGTACGTCGCCTGTTGTCCACGACTCTGTGGCAGACCCGCCAGTCCATCGCCGAGGCGGCGCCATTGGACATGCCGCTGGCGCATTCCGCGGCGGCGAGCCTGCGTGCCCTGGAGCGTCGTGCCGCTCTGCGCGACCGGCCTTTCCATCCTTTGGCCAAGGCCAAGGAAGGGCTCGACGAGGCGAGCCATCGGTGCCATGCGGCGGAGTTCGCGCAAACCATCCGTATGCGTTGGCTGGCGATGCGGAGAGAGTGCCTGATGACAGGCAGCGGGGCGACGCCCAGTGCGCCGGAGCCGGCCTTGCTGCTGCTTAACGAGGCCCAACGCGCCGAGCTCGACGCTGAAATGGCGCGGCGCGGCCTGAGCCGGGAGGCCTATCTGGCGCTGCCGGTGCACCCCTGGCAATTCGAGCATGGGCTGCCGCGATATCTCGGCGACATGCTGGCGACAGGGGAGGGGGTGGCACTTGAAATCGCCATCGGCGACTTCGGCGCGACGTCGTCGCTGCGCTCGCTGGCCCCGCTGAATGAGAGCCGCTTCCACCTCAAGCTGCCAATGGCGGTCTTCTCGCTGGGGGCTGCGCGCTACCTGCCGGCGGTCAAGCTACTCAACGGCGAGCGTGGCCAGACGCTGCTCGAGCAGGCCAGGGAGCGGGATCCGGAACTCCAGGCACGGCTGTACCTGTGCGACGAGCGCCGCTGGTGGTCCTACCTGCCGCAGGGTAGCGGGCTGTTCGACGATCCACCCCGACACTTGGGGGCACTGGCACGGGAGTATCCGGCTTCACTGCTGAAAGACCCCTCCGTGCGCTTGGTGCCGATGGCGGCGCTGGGTGTATCGAGCGCTCAGATGGCGCGTGTCGGCGAGCACCCCTTCGACGCATGGCGGCAGCAGCGTGGGTGGAGCGATACCGAAACGGCAGCGATCGCCCTGTTCGGCGAAGTGTGCGACACCTTCTTCGATATCGCACTGCGCCTTTACCGCCTGGGGTTGATGCCGGAAATTCATGGCCAGAACGCCGTTCTGGTATGTCGTGACGGTCGCCTCGACGGGCTGCTGCTGCGTGATCACGACTCGGTGCGCCTGCATCGTCCATGGCTCGATCGTCACGGCATCGACGACCCTTGCTACCACATTCGCCCGGGCTATTCGAACAGCCTCTACAACGACACTCCGCAGGACCTGCTGTTCTATCTGCAGACGCTGGGCATCCAGGTCAACCTGCTGGCCATCGTCGAGAGCCTGACGCAGCATTATGCTCACCTTGGATTGGCGGAAGCGCGGTTATGGCATGAGATGCGCATTCGCCTGAAGGCACGGATTGCGGCCCTGCCGTTCGACGCCTTGCAGCGACGCACCCTGAATGCCGTATTGTTCGAAGCGTCGCGCTGGCCGTTGAAGTGCATGCTGCGGCCGTTGTTCGAGCAGCAAGGAGTGCCAGGCAGCATGCCGTCGGGCAAGTCGAGCCTGCCCAACCCGTTCCATGTCATGGAATCGAACAGGCAGGAGCGGGACGTCACGTGCGTTGTCGGTGCCGAACCTGTATAAAGGTCGCCGACTCCGGTAACGAATGATTCTCATGCTCT
Organism: Halomonas sp. MCCC 1A13316; assembly: GCF_014931605.1. NCBI lineage: Bacteria > Pseudomonadati > Pseudomonadota > Gammaproteobacteria > Oceanospirillales > Halomonadaceae > Billgrantia > Billgrantia diversa. Next base: position 1,708,878 of record NZ_CP053382.1, read on the forward strand.
TCTTGCACACCTGCAGTCGCTTCACCGCGCTGATGCTGTTGTCGAGCTGCCTGCCCCTGGCGGCCCATGCCGAGGCGGCGCGCAGCGTCGAACACGCCCTGGGCGAGGCTCGCATCGAGGGCCAACCGCAGCGCATCGTAACGCTCTACCAGGGCGCCACCGATACTGCGCTGGCGCTGGGGCTCGAGCCGGTCGGGGTGGTCGAGTCGTGGCTCGAGCGCCCCATGTATCGCTATCTGCGCGACAGGCTGCCCGCGGACGTGCGCTACCTGGGGCTGGAGACCCAGCCGGACCTGGAGGCGGTGGCGGGGCTTGCGCCCGACCTGGTCGTGGGAGCCCGCTATCGCCATGCCGCCGTGTATCCGCTGCTCTCGCGCATCGCACCGACCGTGATTGCCGGTAGCGCCCACGACGTCGAAGCCATGCTCGAGCTGATGGGCGAGGCAACCGGTCGCGAAGCCGAGGCACAGACACTGCTCGCCGAGTGGCGGGCACGCGTCGCCGACTTCCGCTGTCGTGCCGAGGCCCGGCTGGGCGACGCCTGGCCGCAGAAGGTCTCGGTGGTCAGTTTCCGCGGTGATCATGTACGCCTCTACTACGACGGCTTTGCCCGAAGTGTCCTCGACCAACTGGGGTTTCTGCGCCCGGCTGGGCAGCAGGGCAGTGGCTGGGGTATCAAGCTGGTCAGTCGCGAGACCTTGCCGGCCCTAGATGCCGACGCGATTTTCGTCTTCATGCGTGACGATGTGGCGGTGGCCGAACTCCACCGCGATTGGACGGCGCATCCGTTGTGGCAAAGTCTCGATGCGGTGGAGCAGGGGCATGTCTACTACGTCGATCCGGTGATCTGGAGCATGGGCGCCGGCATCCTGGCCGCCCATCGGCTGCTGGACGAGCTCTATGACCACTACGAACTGCACGACCCCGTGCGCCAAGGAGAGGGCAGGGCATGCTGACTACCCCTTCGGCCAGGCTGCTTGGGTTGATGGCAGGGTTGCTGTTGGCACTTGCTGCCGGTCTGGCCAGCTTGGCATTGGGTGCCACTACGATTGCGCCCGGCACCTTGGTGGAGGCCTTTCTCGCGCCCGACCCGGGGTCGGTGCAACATCTGATCCTGCGTACCGAGCGCCTGCCCCGCGCGCTGATCGCCGCCGTGGTGGGGGCCAGCCTGGCGGTAGCCGGCGCCTTGATGCAGACGCTGACGCGTAACGCCCTGGCGGCGCCGAGCATTCTCGGCATCAATGCCGGCGCCATGTGTTTCGTGGTAGTGGCGAGCAGCGCCTTCGCTTTGCGTTCCCCCTTGGCACTGGCCTGGGTGGCCTTTCTCGGCGCTCTGACGGCGGCGCTGCTGGTCGCGCTGCTGGGGCGCGGGCGCGATGGCGGCTTCTCACCGTTGCGGGTAGTACTGGGCGGGATAGTGGTCACCGCCCTGTTCGTCTCGCTGGCGCAAGGGCTCCTGATCGTCGACCAGGAGGGCTTCGAAAGCCTGCTGTTGTGGCTGGCAGGCTCGGTGGCGGGGCGTGATCTGGAAATGGTGACGCCGCTGTTGCCGTTCTTCCTGGTTGCTGCCGGCGTCTGCCTGCTGCTGGTGCGTCAGCTCAATCTGTTGGCGCTGGATGACGAGGTGGTCAAGGGCTTGGGACAGCGTACCGCCCGGGTCAAGCTGCTGGCCGGGGCCGCGGTCATCGTTCTGGCCGGCGGCGCCGTGGCCTTGGCCGGGATGATCGGCTTCGTCGGGCTGATCGTTCCGCACATGGTGCGCGCCCTGTTCGGGCGCGATCATCGCTGGGTGCTGCCCGGCTGTGTCCTGCTCGGCGCTGGCCTGCTGTTGGGTGCCGACACCCTGGCACGCTTTCTGATGCCGCCCCAGGAGGTGCCGGTGGGGGTGATGACGGCGCTCCTCGGGACGCCGTTTTTCCTCTATCTCGCTCGCCGCAGGAGCCTGGCGCCATGAGCCCTCCCGTCGTCGTACGCACAGCCGGAGGACGCTTCTCCTTGCGCCTCGAACGCCGCACCCTGGCGGTGACGCTACTGTTGGCGCTGGTGCTTACGGCCAGTGTCCTGGCTTCGCTGAGCCTGGGGAGTCAAGCGACCTCACCTGGGGTAGTGCTGGAGGCGCTGCTGGTTCCCTTGCGCAGCGACATCGCTCTGATCGTCCATGAAATCCGCCTGCCTCGGGTGGTGCTGGCGATACTCGTCGGAGCCTGCCTGGGGGTGGCCGGGTTGCTGCTGCAGGGCCTGGTCCGCAATCCGCTCGCCTCGCCGGACGTGATCGGCATCACCGGTGGCGCCTCGCTGGCGGCGGTCTGCTTCCTGGCGCTGGGCGGGGCGGCGCTGGGCGAAGCCTGGCTACCCCTGGCGGCGCTGGGCGGCGCACTGCTGGTGGCACTGGTCATCATCGTTCTGACGGGGCGCGGCATGACCCCGGCGCGGCTGGTGTTGATCGGCATCGGTATTGCCGCCGCGCTGGGCGCGGGCACTACGCTGGTGCTGGTGCTCGCTGCCGATACGACGGCGATGCAGGCCTATGTATGGTTGACCGGAAGTCTCTATGCCGCACAGTGGCGCGAGGTGGCGGTACTTGCCCCATGGGCGCTCGTGGGGCTGCCCCTGGCGCTGGTGCTGGCGCGTCGCCTGGATGTCCTGGCTCTGGGCGACGAGCTGGCCGTCGGGCTCGGCACGGCGCTGCAGGGTAGTCGCCTGGCTCTGTTGCTGCTGTCCGTGGCGTTGGCCGGCGCGGCGGTGGCCTTTGCCGGCGGGCTGAGTTTCGTTGGTCTGCTAGCCCCGCATATCGCGCGTCGATTGGCGGTACCTGGCCATACCGGCCTGGTGCCGGTGACCGCCCTGATCGGCGCCCTGATCGTGCTGCATGCCGATCTGCTGGGGCGAATCGCCTTCCTGCCCCGTGACCTGCCCGCAGGCATCTTCGTTGCCGGCATCGGCGCCCCGTTCTTCGTCTACCTGCTATACCGCTGGCGAAGCTGAGTCAGCCGGCGATGACAAGGAGTCTCGAGCATGTTCGATATTCGTCCTCGGGTGTCGGGCGCTTCGCCCGAGCTGTTGGCCCGTTACCGCGAGGTTGCGACTTCCACTCTGGGTCACTTTACCGACCTGGGGGCCATCACCGACCTCACGCCTTTGCGCCATCCCACACGGTTGCTGGGCAGGGCCCTGACGGTGCGCATCCCGCATCTCGATGGCAGCGTGATTCGCCAGGCGCTGGAAATGGCCGAACCAGGGGACGTGCTGGTGATCGACGTTGCCGGCGATGAGCGGCGCGCCTGCTGGGGCGAGCTGCGTACCTATGCGGCCCTGCGCAAGGGGCTGGCCGGCGTTGTGACCTCGGGACGGGTGACCGATACGGCCGAGCTGGTACGGCTGGGGCTGCCCATTTATTCGCGTGGCTCAAGCCCGCTGACCACCCGCGCCCAGGAACTGGAAGGCGAGGTGAACATGGCGGTGGCCATCGATGGCGTGGCGATCTCGCCGGGCGATCTGATCGTCGGCGACGACGACGGCCTCTTCGCGCTCACACCGGCACGCGCCGAGGCGCTGTTGGCGCCCGTGCTCGACAAGCAGGCTCGGGAAGCGGAGCGTCGGCGAGAAATCATGGCAGCCCATCCCGAGTGGTGGCGCTGATACAAGCAATCAAAAAAACGGCGCCCGTAGGCGCCGTCAAGCAGTAAGCCAGACCTCAGCGGGGCAGGCGATCAGAAATCGAGCTGGTAGCCGAGTGTGAAAGTGCGGCCGCGGCCGGCGAAGTACTGATCGTCGCCGGGGCGGGCAGTCTGAGAATAATAGGTGATGTATTCCTTGTCGGTGAGGTTTTCAACACCCAATGAGAGCTGGCCCACGGGCAGACGATAGCCGAGCGAGGCATCTAATAGGGTATAGCCGTTGAAGCGACGTAGATCGGGATTTTGCTGGTCGTTGAAGTCTCGATTGAAGAAGTGACTTGCCTGGAGGTGGGTCGAGAGGTCATCACTCCAGGCGGCACTCCAGCCGAAGGTAAGGCGCTCGGGAGCGATATTCAGGCCGGTCAGTTCGGTATCGACTTGGCCATCACCGGTAGTGTCCGACTTGCCCCGGTTACGAGCATAAGTAAGGCGCAGGCCTTGGGTATCGGTCACGTCGAAGTCACCAGCAAGCTCCACGCCACGGATCTCGGTCTTCTCCCGGTTGCCGACGAATACGCCGCTTTCGTCCTGCAGGAGGCGTTCACCCAAGTCAGAGTCCGACTCGTAGTAACTCAGCTCCAAACGAGCACGCCCCCAGTCGAAGCGGGCACCGACCTCTCGATTATCGGTGACGATGGGGGTCAACTCTAGCAGCGTATCGACCGACTGTCCTTCGCTGGAAATGCCTCGTAATACCCGCCCCACGTCTGGCATGCCGAAGCCTTCGGAATAGTTGGCGAACAGTTGTGCCGACTCGGTGGCCTGATAGACCAGTCCGAAATTGAACAGCGTCTCGTCGAAGCTCGGCTTGCCGCCTTCAACGGTGACCGCGTCCTGTTGAACATCACTTCTGTCGACTGTCTGGTAAGTATCGACGTCTAGCTGGGCATGCTCATAGCGAACGCCGGCATGAAGCGTCAGCGGCTCGATTACTTCCAGCGAACCCTGCAGGAAGGCTGCAGCATTATGAAACTGGGTCTCGGGTACGTAGCTGCGATCGGTCTGTACCAGCCTCTGCTGGGTATCGTCCTGCAGCAGGTCTACGCCAGTGGCCAGCGACACGCGGTCATTGAACAAGCCGTCGCGACTCAGTGTGAACTTGGCGCCCAGCTTGTCGGATTCGTTACGGGTTTGATCGAGCCGACTATTGCCTTGGTCATCTTGGTAGGGAAAGGCCGTGGGATGTGGGCCGAACTGGGCGCGGAAGCGCTGGTGATAGACCTTGGCATCCAGTTCGTTGCCGAACCAGTCGCCGTGTCGGTAGGTGAGCTGAGCGGTAGTGGATTCATTGTAAGACGCTTCGCCATCAGGCGAGCCGCGCTCGGCGCTGGTCGGGATGCCATCCACCCGATTCCCCACCACGGGCTCATAGTCGTTGTCGCCCTCCAGCTCAAAGCGGTTGAGGGAGAACTCCAGGTTCTGCTCGTCATCGATCCAGTAGCCGAGCTTACCGAAGAGGTCGTAGCTGGTCGAATCCTGGATCTCACCCTGGATCGGATCGATGCCGACATTGCGTCCGCCTCCATCACGGAATATCCCCTGCTCCTGGCGGGTAATACCGCCAATGAAATCCCAGTCACCACGTTGTGCGCTGAGGCGATAGCCCAGACGATGCCCAAGGCCTTCGGAGTCGAGCTCGTCGTCAAACGTGGTCTGGCTCGAAACGTGATGATCGATACCGCCACCTTCGGCGCGCTTGGTGACGAAGTTGATGATGCCGCCGGTGGCGCCCAGGCCGTGCTCGGCACTGGCACCATGAATCACCTCGATGCGTTCGACCATGTCGAGGTCGATGGTGTAGCTCTCGCGGGCGCTGTCGCGAATGGGCGTGGATTGCGGCACGCCATCGATCATGTAGAGCGGGGCACGGCCGCGAAAGGTTTCGCCGGAGTTGGTCATCTTCTGGCGGCTGGGGGAGTAGCCGGGGATGAGGTTACCCAGGATCTGTCCGCGGTCGCGGGTAATCGCCAGCTGCTGCTCGATCTGCTCGCGGGTGATGACAGTGACCTTCTGAGGCGTCTCGCCGGCCTGGCTGCGGCTTCGTGTAGCGGTGACGACCAGTGGAGAGAGATCGCTGGAGGCGTTGGTTCCATCGGCCTCGGCGAATGCCATCCCCGGCAGAGCGTAGCCGAGCATCACCGGCGCCAGCCAGGCGATGTGCGTCTTGTGTGTCATCGTATATCGACCCTTGCTTATAGAATGAGCTTGATCCGTCCGGCTCTTCGGGCGGAGCCTTGGTGTAGCTGTTGAATGATAATGTTTAACATTTGATATTTCAACTCAAAAGGCATGCGGTCTCATTGATTTCTGAAATGAGAATCTCTTGCGTAAGATTAAGTATACTCATTATCATTTGATCCCGTTCTCCTTTTGAGGCTAACTCTAAATGCATTATTCTGCTCTGAATTCCAGAGAGCTCGATCCTCTTTCTAAGGCCATACGTCAGGCCTTGGGTCTGGCTACCGTTGGAACCCTCATGGCGATGTCGCCTGTATTGCTGGCTCAGGATGTAGACCAATCATCGGCATCCGCTGATGAACTCGAAACCATAACCGTCGAGGCCGAGGCGCTGTCTCTCGTCACCGAGGGCTCCGACAGCTACCGGGTACCGCGCACCAGCACTGCGACCCGCCTTGACCTGACGCCACGTGAGACGCCGCAGTCGGTATCGACCGTGACGCGAGCGCAAATGGATGATTTCCAGCTCGATACCGTCAACGACGTGCTGGAAAGCACCCCCGGTGTGACGGTGGAGCGGCTGGAGACGGATCGGACCTACTACACGGCTCGCGGCTTTGAAGTGTCGAACTTCCAGGTCGATGGCCTGCGGGTGCCGATGCCGTATAACAACGTCCATGGAGACATGGACACCGTCATCTACGACCGTGTCGAGATGGTGCGCGGTGCGACGGGGTTGATATCCGGTTCGGGTAACCCTGGAGCTACCGTCAATTTCGTACGCAAGCGTCCGACCGATACGCCCCAGGCTTCCGTCTCGGGTACCTTGGGGAGTTGGGAACAAAGACGTCTAGACGTGGACGTGGCTGGGCCGCTCGATAGCGAGGGAAAGGTGAGGGGGCGCCTGGTGGCTTCGGGTCTGCAAGCCGATTCCTATCTGGATCGCCTGAGTCGCGAGCGTGGACTGCTCTACGGTGTGCTGGAAGCGGATATCACTGATTCTACCCGGCTGACTGCTGGGCATACCTGGCAGCAGAACGATACCGACGGCAACATGTGGGGCTCATTGCCGTTATACGACTCGGCGGGCAATCCTACCAATTATGATGTTTCCACTTCGTCGGCTCCCGACTGGTCCTACTGGGATGTGGAAACGCGACGCAGCTTTCTGGAGCTGGCTCAGGAGCTGGGCGAGAACTGGACCCTCAAGGGCACCGTGACGCATCTGGATATGCTCTCGGATACCCAGCTGTTTTATATATATGGCGTGCCGGATGCCGCGACAGGCCGCGTCGATGCCAGCCAGCTCTACATCAGCAAGTACGATCGTCACTTGGAGCAGTGGATTGCCGACCTGCACGCCAAGGGTAACATCGACCTGCTGGGCCGGACTCATCAACTTGTTCTGGGCAGTGATTGGAGTCAGAGTCGCAACCAGCAGAGTTCTCTGTATGATACGGCATCCCAAGGTTTGCCTCCGTTGGATGGTTGGGATGGCGATTACCCCGAGCCTAGCTTCGGGGAACCGTCGTTCGATAACGATGCAACGATGAAGGAAAGAAGCTTCTACAGCGCCGCTAAACTGGATCTCGCCGATCGTTGGACGGGTGTCGTGGGTACGCGACTTAGCTGGCTAGACACCGTCGGGGAACAGTACGGCAGCTCGCAGGATACGACTTATGACAGCGTTCTGACGCCCTATGCCGGCCTAATCTTTGATATCACTGATGAAGCGTCTGTCTATGCCAGCTATACAGAAATCTTCCAGCCACAGACCGAGATCGACCGCAACGGTGACTATCTTGACCCCATCGACGGCGTGGCCCAGGAAGTCGGCATCAAGGCAGATCTGTTCAACGGCGGGGCCGATGCCTCTTTGGCACTGTTCCGCATGGAGCAGAACAACGTAGCCCAGCCGGCTGGTACTTTGCCCGATGGCACGTCGATCTACACGGGCGGCGACGGCATCACCAGCGAGGGCGTCGAGGTGACATTGGCAGGCGAACTCGCCGAGGGCTGGCAGGCCAGCGTCGGCTATACCTATCTTGAGATCGAGGATGCCGAGGGGGAGGCGACAAATACTTATATCCCTCGAAATATTCTGCGTGCGATGACTAGTTATCGCCTGCCGTTCATGCCACAGCTCAAGGTTGGGGCGAGAGTGCGCTGGCAGGACGACATCCATCGCGAGCGTGACTACGTTCCTGGCGAGACGCATCAGGATGCCTATACTCTGGTCGATCTGATGGCCAGCTACGATATCAACGAGAGCCTGACGGCTTCCTTGAACGTCAACAACGTGACCGACGAGGAGTACCTGACGAGCCTTAAGTGGGACCAGGCCTTTTCCGGTGCGCCGCGCAGCGTCATGGCTAATTTGACTTGGCGTTATTGACCTAGCGTTTCGTCTAACCTCGGGGCCTGCTCTACGGAGTGGGCCTCTGTTGTTCCTGCCATACTCTCTCTACCACCTATCGCCTCATAACTACGCCCGACACATGGCCGGGCGTGTATGCGTGAAAAGCGACTGCGAGTCGCGTTACCTAGAGCATGAAGTCTTCGGCGCGCACGCTGTCTATACCCAGGACATCTATCTGCAAATCGACGACACCGTCGCCATTGACGTCGCCCTGGACCCGTCCGCCCTCGCTGCGCAACTCGCCGGCGGTGCCGCTGAAGGCGGCGTTGCCGACCCAGGCGAACGCCTGCTCGCCTTCGGTGGCAAGATCGGCGTCGATGCCAGAGAGGTCGACCAGGTCACCCTCGGCGCGATCGAAGTCGAGAATGATGTCGCTATCGAAGGCCGTGGACTCGAAGGTCGAGAGGTAGACGAAGCGATCGCCGCCCTCGTTGCCGGTCAGGCTGTCGCTGCCCAGGCCACCGTATAGGGTATCGCTGGCCGCTGTGCCCAGCAGGGCGTCGTCGCTTTCGGCGCCGATGTGCCCATCGTCCTCCACGGTGGGTACGCCAACCAGTTCGCCTTCGGCGTTGAGGTTCTCGGGCAGGGCATCGCTGTCGTCGCGCACCTTGTAGGAGACGCGCCATGTCTCGCCGGGGTCCAGCGCCGTGCCGCCATTGATAGCGTTCACGATATAGCCTTCATCAGTTGCGGTATATTCGCCGTTCCACATATCGGTGATGGTCCCCGGCAGGCTGAAGCTCACCGATGGTTGCTCGATGACGACGTCCGAGGTGTTGGTGACCAGCAACTCGGACATGTAGCCGCCCGACCAGGTCTTGGTGATATTGCTGGTGAGCGCCAGAAAATCCGCCGCCGTGGGGGCGGGATCGAGCGCGGCGAGCAGCGCGGGATCCGCCGCTTCGCCGACAACCAGCGCCTCCGGGTGCAGCGTTAGTTCGGTACCGTTCAGGGCGAGCGAGGTCGGGGGTTCGCTGACCGGCGCGTAGGCCTTGAAGGAGAAGCGCATGGCGCTGTCCGCCTTGAGTGCATCACCGCCATCGTAGGCGATCCGATACGTGTCGCCGTCACGCTCCAGCAGGGTGGCGCCGTAAAAAGTGGTGATTTCCGCGGGCAGGGTGAAGGTTATCTCGGGGCTGGCTACGTCGCTGTTCGAATGGTTGGCGACCTCTACACGCATCACATAGCCACCCGACCAACGACTGACCACGGCCAGCCCGACGTCGAGCTTGGAGGAGTCCGGAGTCGAGGTGTCGACTGCGCTCTCCGCTTCGCTGGGCTCGGTCGTCGTGATGGACTCGGTAGTGCTGGTTTCCGGCGTCGGCTCGATAGGTTCCGATGCTACGATCTCCTCCTCGGCTACGGGTTCGTCGGCAGCCGTTTCCTGCTCGGGAGGGGTGAGGATCTCCTCGGGAGTAGGCGCCACGGGCACGCTACCCTGCATGAGCGTGCGCGTTGCGATATCGAGCACGATGCCATCGGCGAACAGCACCCTTTCGATGCCGATCAATGTATCGGTGTCTCCGCCGCTCCCCGCCATTTGGATGCTGCCGTCGCCGTCGAACCGAACGGTATAGGCGTCGTAGTTCTGCTCCATGTGGGCGGTGTCGAGGCCGGCACCACCCTCGAGAACGTCATTGCCCAGGCCGCCGCGCAGGATGTCGTTTCCGGCACCGCCGATCAGCGTATCGTGACCCAGGGCTCCGTCGAGATAGACGCCGTCGTCGGTTCCATGTATTTCGTCATCGCGGCGTGAGCCGACTACATAATCGAAGCGGATCTGGTTGGCGCCGGCCTCGGTGATAGCGCCGAAGGTCTCGCCGCCATCGTTGTACCACAACACAGGTGAGAGGCCGTCGGCATCGGCGTCACGAATCGACTGTTCGACATGCACCGTGTTGCCGTGATCCTGGCCGCCATGGAAGTTGATGTCGCGGTCGGTGGCACGCACATGAATATCGTTTCCCACCGAGGAGCGCCACGAGGAGAACAGCACGCTATGACGCATGCCCGTGTCTTCGAGCTGGGTGAAGTTGCCGTCGTAGCTCTCGCGCAGCTCGAAGGCGTAGCCGTTGCCGCCGCTGCCCTTGTTGAAGGCGCCGTGCGCACCGAGCGAGTCGGCATGCAGGTCGAGGGAGAGGGCGAACTCGAAGGCGGTGGAGGGCCCATTGATCACCTCGATGTCGCTGACCTGCGCACCCACCGTGCCGTTCAGCTTGATCGCCTGGTAATTGGTCAGGTCGGAGAGCGTGTTGCTGAAATCGGCCTTGTCAGCGGGGCCCAGTTCATAGCCCACCGTGAAGCCCTGCAGGGTCACGTTCTCCAGCGCGTCGTAGCGCTGTACCTTGGCCGCGCCGCCATCGAAACCGAAGTGTACGCCGCGGTCGAGGGTGACGGTACCGCCGTCGACGGCAACCACCGTGGCCATGCTGGTGCGCAACGGTGCATTCAGTTTCTGCCAGGAGGTATCGCCGATTTCGGCGAAGTACTCTTCCGTGTTGTCCTGCCAGATGCGCACGATATCGCCCGCTTGCAGGCCATGGTCGGTCTTGAGCGAGAGGGTGTCGTCGCCCATGGCGGTATTCTGCTCGAGGTAGCCGGCGAACTGGGTCGCCTTGCTCTCGACCAGGAAAGCATGTGAGCTTCCGGAGGCGAGGACTTCATCGGTGAAGGTGATGCGCGTCTCGCCGCGCCCGGCCCCCACGATGCTGATGTCAGAGCGCGAGACGCTGATCATGGCATCGAATCGATAGTCGCCGGCGGTCAGGTGCAGAACGGCACCTTCCGGGGCAGCATCGATCAGGGCTTGCAGCTCGGCGGCAGTGGTCTCGGGGCCGACGGTGGCTTCACCATTGTCGTCGAACGGGCTGGATTCGACCGACTGGGTCTCGGCGACCAGCAGCGTTTCCGCTTCGGGGGAAAACTCGGGAGTGGCGCCGTTGACCGTCAACTCGGAAGGCATCATGCCGCTCTCGGTCAGCACCTTGAACTTGAATCGCACGGTCTCGCCCGGGGCGATATCGTTGTCGGTGTCATCGCCGATGATGGCATAGCGATCGCTGCTGTGTGCGTCGACTACGCCATCCCAGATATCGGTAATGGTGCCGTCCAGTGTGAATTCGACCCGATAGTCGACGATCGATTCGGTTCCTTGGTTGGTGATGAAGATTTCCATCACGAAGCCGCCATTCCATTGGCTGCTGAGAGAGGCATGGATGAAGGAACGCATGGTGCTACCGCCTGGATCAAGTAAGCAGGCCGCCGTAGAAAGGCGGAGTGGTGTCGGCTGCGGCAGAAGAAGAGCACATGCTGAGCAATGAGGATTCGCGTTGCATGGCCGGGCAATCAGTTGCCCATCGTCGTCCCTGGGGTCTTTCTTTCGGGCAGGACAAGGTGAATGTACCGCTTCGCTTCGTTTCGCTTTGGCAAGAAAAGCGCACATTTCTTTACGCAATTCATGTTCGACCACAGTCAGCCTGGGGAGCCTCAGCCAGGAGAATTGGATGTGGAGGTGTGGCCTGGTGTATTGATAACAATTATCATTAGTGGCATCATCTGACGCCGCCCAACCCAAGGCGACCGCTCGCCATTCACGTCTCGGGAGTCAGCCAGTGAGACCGTTTCGCCACCTCCGCATCATGAGCCTTCTCTGGCTGGGCCTTGTTTCCGTGGCCCTTGCCGACCCGGATGTCCGCGACGAAGCCAGGCAGGCCCAGCACAGCCAGGCCGAGCTGCAGTCGCGCATCGATGCAGCCGACGACGAGATGCGTGCCATGCTCGAGGAGTTACGCGAGCTGGAGCGCGCCGAACGACGCCTGGCGCGGGAGAACGCCACGCTCGCCCCGCGAATCGAGCGGCAGACGGGTGCCCTGAGCCGCCGCGAGCAGGCCCTGGATACCCTGGAAGAGACGCGCGACGCCTTGCCGGAGCTACAGGAGCGGATGGTCGAACGGCTCGAGCAGTGGGTCGAAAACGACATGCCTTTCCTGCGCGAGGAGCGTCTGGCACGAGTCGCCAGCCTGCGCTCCCAAGCCGGTGAACTGTCCTCCGCCGAGCGTTGGGAGCGAATCGTCGAGGCCTGGCGCGCCGAACTTGAGTACGGGCGCGAAGTCGATGCCTGGCGCGGCTATCTCGGCGAAGGAGAGTCGCGCCGCGAGGTCGATTATCTGCGTCTGGGGCGGGTGGGCTTCTTTTACCTCACCCCTGACGGCCGCGCCGGACGTGTGTGGCTGGCCGAAGCGGGCAGCTGGGCAGCGCTTGACGAGGACCAGCGACGCAATGTCCGCAATGGGTTGCGCATTGCTCGCGATCGCCGTGCACCGGAACTGCTCAGCGTGCCGCTATCGCAGCCGCTCGAGTCGGCGGAGGACGACACATGAGAGCGACACGTTTTGCTGTGGGTTTGCTGGCAGCGCTCTGGTTGAGCGTAAGCCTGGCCCTGGCCCAGTCGGACCCGCTCGAGAGTCTGCGTGCCGAGCGCGAGGCCGCCGAGAGCCGCGACCGCGCGCGTCTGGCCGAGCTGGTCGAGGATCGCGAGGCGCTCGAGGCGGCTCTGGAGGAGGTGCGGGCCTCGCATGCCGAGGCCGAAGCGCGTAACGCAGAATTGCAGGAGAGGGCCCGCGAACAGGCCGCGCGAGCCGAAGCGCTCGAAGCGCGCCAGGATGAACAGGGCGACGATCTCGAGGCGATTCTGGCTTCGCTGAAACGGCACAGCGGCGAGCTGCGCGACAGCCTGGCTGACAGCTGGCTGCTCATTGGCGGTGCCGTACTGCCACCGCGCGTCGACGACGCCGAGGTGCTCGAGCTCGAACAACTGGAGGCATTTGCCGACAGCCTGATAGCGCTGACCGTCGACACCGGTCGCGTGGTCCGCTTCGATGCGCCGGTAGCGAATGCCGGCGGTGAAATCCTGCCCCGTGAAGTCGTGCGCCTGGGTGACTTCGCCGCTTTTACCGATAGCCACCTGCTGCGGCGTGGTGTTGACGGCGAGGCGCTGTCGGTGGTCGAGCGCACGCCGCCTAAAGTAGCCGGCAGTCTGGCGGCTTTCCATGCCGGCGAATCGCGTGAATTGTCGTTGGACCCGACCCGCGGAGAGGTGATGGCGGCCTTGGCCCAGCGACCCAGCCTGCTCGAGCGCTTCCATCAAGGTGGGGCCGTGGGCTACGTGGTGGTCGGGTTGGGCGCCATCGGCCTGCTGGTGGCGCTGCTTCAGTATGCCTACCTGTTGAAAGTGAGCCTGGCCATGCGCCGTCAGCTGCGCGATCTCGGTACGCTGCGGGAAGACAACCCTCTCGGACGCGTGCTGCAGCGCTTCCATGCGTTGCAGGACGACCCCGTGCCGGAAGCGCTGGAAGCCCGCCTCGATGAAGCCGTGCTTGCCGAGCTGCCGCGCCTCGAACGCGGCCAGCCGATGGTCAAGCTGCTGGCTGCCGTGGCGCCGCTGCTGGGGTTGCTGGGTACCGTGACAGGAATGATCGTGACCTTCCAGGCGATCACCGTATTCGGAACCGGCGATCCCCAACTGATGGCCGGCGGTATCAGCCAGGCGTTGGTGACCACCGTGCTGGGCTTGATTACCGCCGTGCCGCTGCTTTTCGCCCATACCGCTTTGGCGGGCCGCAGCAGACATTTGGCGGGCCTGGTCGAGGGGCAGGCGAGCGCGGCGCTGGCCGAGCAGCTCGAGCAGCGTCCGCATGGGCCCGATAGCGTTACCGGGAGCGCGCGCCGTGATCCCGCTCTGGCTTGAACCGCTCGAACGCCTGGTCGAGGCAGGGGGGGCGGTTCTGGTAGTGATCGCCCTGGTGGCGATGCTGCTGTTCAGCCTGGCGCTGGAGCGGGTGTGGTACTTCCGCATCACCTATCGCCGGGCCAGGCGAGCCCTGATAGACCGCTGGGCGGCGCGCCAGGACCACCTGAGCTGGAGTGCGCTGACGCTGCGCGAAGCCTGGGCGCGGGAGTTGATCGGGCGCCTGCGGCGTCCGCTGCCGTGGCTCCGGCTATTGGTGGCGCTGTGCCCGCTGCTGGGCCTGCTGGGTACCGTGACGGGCATGATCGCCGTCTTCGACAGCCTGGCCATGACCGACACCAGCCAGGCTCGAGCCATGGCCGATGGCGTGGCACGTGCCACCCTACCCACTCTGACCGGTATGGCGGTGGCGGTGGTAGGGCTGCTTTTCACCAGCCGCCTCGAGCACATCATTCGACGCGAGGATCAGCGGCTTCACGACCGCCTGGCCCGCGCCGTGGAGGATAACGATGCGTAGACGCCGCCTTGGCGCCGAGGATGGCGAAGCCAGCGAAGTCAACCTGACGCCGATGCTGGACGTCGTCTTCATCATGCTGATCTTCTTCATCGTCACCACCAGCTTCATCAAGGAGAGCGGGGTGGAGATCGAGCGGCCCGAATCGAGTGCCACTTCGCCGCGGCCCGATGCTCAGGTGATGGTCGCCATCACCCCCGAAGGGTCCGTGTGGGTCGACGGCCGCGCGGTGGATCTGCATCGTGTCGGTGGCGAGGTGGCCGGGCTGGTGAGCGATGACGGCTCGGTAGTGATCCAGGCCGACCGTGAGTCCACGACGGGCTTGTTGATCGAAGTCATGGATAGTATCCGCGAGGCCGGTGTGGAGCAGGTAGCGGTAGCCGCCAGCCGGAGCCGGCCGTGACACGCATTTCGTTTTCCTCGCTGGGTGGCGTGGCCCTGGCGCTGCTGCTGTTCTGGCTGCTGGGGCTGCTGGTCACGCCACCGGAGGAGGAGTTCGACGTGATCGACGAGAGCATGACGATGAGCGTGGTCGAGGCCCCCGAATGGGTGGAGGAGGAAGTGGTCGAGCCCAGCGCCGAGCCACCGCCACCGCAAGCTGAGGCGACGCCTCCGCCACGGCCGGAGCCGCTGCCCCCGGTGGAAAGCAGCATCGCCATGCCCGAGCCGGAGCTACCGTCCGAGCCGGCGGAAACGCCTGAGCTCGACACCAGCCTGCCCGAGCTGGGCGAAGCGCAGCCTGAACCGCCTCCCGAGCCGGCTCCTCAGCCGCAGCCCGAACCCGAGCCGGCCGTGGAACCGACACCCGAGGCGACGCCCGCGCCGAGCCCGTCTACAGCGGCGCCGAGCGCCGTGTCGGAGCCACCAGCCGAGCAGGCCGCTCCCGCCGAGCAGGGGCCGGTAGATGTGGGGCAGATCGCCCCGACCAGCCGCGTACCGCCGGAGTATCCTTCCCGTGCGCAGCGTCGCGGTCTCGAAGGGCACGTCGAGCTGCAGTTCCAGATTCGCCCCGACGGTAGCGTCGATCGCTCGTCGATCCGCGTCGCCGAATCGCAGCCGCGCAACGTCTTCGACTCGGCCGCCGAACAGGCCGTGGCGCGCTGGCAGTTCGAGCCGGCCAATGGGGTGCGCCGCGCTCGCCAGCGCCTCGAGTTCCAGTTGAGGTGATGATATGACGGTTCGTATCGTGATCTGCATGCTGGCCTGTGTCGGATGGCTGCTGGCTGCCCCGGCGCTGGCCGACACACCGGCGCTGTCCGGCGACGTCATCGCCGACCTCGAGCGGCTCCAGCGCGAGCTGCAGCAGGGCGAGCACGACAGCGTGAGTGAGCGAGCCCGCGAACAGGCACGCCGCTTCGAAGGGGGAAATGCCGCCGACCGTTGGGCCAGCGCGCTCTATCGTCAGTTGGCGGCCGGTGGCGAAGCCGGCGCGGGGCGGCACGAAGCGGCGGCAGACCACCTGCGCGAGGCTCGCCGGATCCAAGAGGCGCCGCAGTCCCAGCGTAATCGATGGCTGCACGAAGAGGCGAGGCTGCGTCTGGCCTCAGGGCAGGCCGAACAGGCGGTAAGGCTGCTGCTCGAGTGGCATGAGCGGCATGAAGGCAGCGTGGACGACCGTTGGCGCCTGGCCCGCGCCTTGGCCGAGCTGGAGCGCTGGGAGGAGGCGGCGAGCTGGGTCGATCGTGCTCTGGCCGACAATCCGGAACCGAGCGAACGCCGTCAGGCGCTGGCTGCCGCCGTGTTTCAGCGAGCCGGGCGTGGCGAGGAGGCGCTGGCAAGCCTGGAAGCCGCACTGAACGAGCAATCTGACACCGAAGCGTGGCGGCGAGCCGCGGCGCTGGCCCATGGGCTCGGCCATGCGCAACGGGCCGTTGCAATCTGGGAGGCCGGTTGGCAACTGGGGGTGCTGGCTGGCGAGGAAGACCTGCGCCAACGAATCGAACTGCACCTGGCCGCCGGTACCCCGGCCCGGGCGGCGGAGTACCTGGAGGCGGCGCTAGCCGACGAGACACTGCCCAATTCTCTGGTTAATCGTCGCCTGCTGGCTCGCGCCTGGGAAGAGGCCCGCGATCGCGAGCGGGCGCTGGAGGCTTGGCGCGCTGTCGCCGAACGCAGCAATAGCGGCAAGGACTGGCGGCGCCTGGGCTTGCTGGCGCACGCCTGGGGACGGCTCGAACTGGCCCGGGAGGCCATGCAGCAGGCGCAAGGCAACGGGTAGAATGTAGACCCGGGCTGGCTCTCGGCCCGCTAGGAGCAGCAGCTCCCAACGGGACGAGGCATGAGATTCTAGACCTCGAAGTCAGTCCATACCGGAGCGTGATCCGAAGGGCGCTCCATGCCGCGCAGATCGTAGTCGATGCCGGCATTGCGAACGCGCTCGGCCAGCGGTGGCGTGACCAGGATGTAGTCGATGCGCAGGCCGCGCCTGGGCTCGCGCTCGAACCCGCGGGAGCGATAATCGAACCAACTGAAGCGGTCGTCCACCTCGGGATAGCGCACCCGATAGCTGTCGCTGAGCCCCCACGCCTTGAGTGTGCCGAGCCACTCCCGCTCGATGGGCTGGAAGCTGGTCTTGCCCTCGCGCAGCCAGCGCTTGCGGCTGGCCTCGCCGATACCGATGTCGATGTCCTCGGGGGAGATGTTGAAATCCCCCATCACCACCAGCCGCTCGTCGGGGCGGTGCTGGTCGCGCAGCAGCTGGATCAGCTGAGCGTAGAACTCACGCTTGTTGGGGAACTTGGTGGGGTGGCCGATGTTCTCGCCCTGAGGAAAGTAGCCGTTCCAAACGGTCAGTGCTTCACCATCGGCGGTACGCAGCCGCAAGCCGATCAACCGCCGCTGGGACTCCTCGCCGTCGCCCGGAAGGCCGAAAAAGACCTCTTCCGGCCCACTGGGGCATAGCGCCTTGTGGCACATCAGAGCGACGCCGTAGTGCCCCTTCTGGCCGTGGTAGTGGACATGATAGCCCATGGCCTCGACCGCCTCGCGAGGAAACTCGTCGTCGTGAACCTTGGTCTCTTGCAGACCGATCACCAGCGGCTGGTGAGTGGCGATCAATGCCTCGAGCTGATGCATGCGGGCGCGCAGCCCGTTGATGTTGAACGAGACCAGGCGTATCACTCGTCGCGCTCCTCGGTAGGTGTGTCATTGCGTTCAGGGTGAATGGCGATGCTGGCACCCTGTTCCTGCCGGGCCAGCTTGCGCTCTGCCTGCAGCTTGCGCTGCTGGCGCTTCTTCTGGGTGAAACGGCGCGATGAGACCACCTGGTCGGGGTTCTCATGGCGCCACTTCTTGTAGTCCTTGCGCTTGCCGGTGCGGATGGTCACCTTGTCGGCCAGCGAGCGTGTCTTCTTGCGGCGTGTCATCGGGCCTGGCTCCATGGGGTGTCGAGTGGCAGCAAAGCGCCATTCTACCAGTCCAATGCAAGAGGCGCGCCCTCGGCGCCATAGGCTGGTACAATATGCGGCTGTACGAAGTTCAGGAAACGCTGAACGAATCGACGAGCGAGTCGAAGCGCAATGCAGCGATTCGGTCGCGCAAGCATTCGTGCAGTGTTTCCTTCATCCATTGCTACGGACGTGATACATAGCCTATGAGCGAGTCGGAACAGACCACAGCCCCGGCCGAGAACCGCAAGCCCAAGCGTCGTCGTCGCAAGCCTCGGCGCCGCCAGTCGAGCTGGGACCTGCGCCAGTTTCAGGTGCCACCCGTGGCGGGCAAGTGGCGCTTTCACGACTTCGATTTACCCCTGCCGCTGATGCGCGCCATTCATGCCCTGGGTTTCGAGTACTGCACGCCGATCCAGGCCGAGGCGTTGACTCACACCCTGCTGGGTGGCGACGTGGTCGGCAAGGCCCAGACGGGTACTGGCAAGACCGCCGCCTTCCTGATCTCGATAATGGCCTACTTTCTCGAGGAAGAGACGCCCGAAGGTCAGAAGCCCGGCGCACCGCGTGCGCTGATCGTGGCCCCGACCCGTGAGTTGGCCCTGCAGATCGAGAAGGACGCCAAGGCTCTGGCGCGCTTCACCGATCTCAACGTGGCCAGCGTCGTCGGCGGCATGGATTACCAGAAGCAGCGTGAGCAACTGGGCAAGAAGGTCGATATCCTGGTAGCGACGCCGGGACGATTGCTCGATTTCCACGAGAAACGCGACGCCGACCTTACCCAGGTCGAGGTGCTGGTGCTCGACGAAGCCGACCGCATGCTGTCGATGGGCTTCATCCCCGACGTCAAGCGCATCATTCGCCACACGCCGAAAAAGGAAGAGCGCCAGACTTTCCTGTTCTCGGCCACCTTCTCCCACGACATCCTCAACCTGGCAAGCCAGTGGACTCATGAGCCGGCCCACGTCGAGATCGAAGTCACGGTCGACAACAAGGCCAACATCGATCAACGCGTCTACATGGTCGGCGATGACGACAAGGCGCGTCTGCTGGTCAACCTGCTCAAGCAGGAGAACTTCGACCGGGTGATGGTGTTCGGCAACCGCCGCGACCTGGTGCGCAAGCTCGAGGGGCTGCTCAAGAAGGCCGACATCAATGTGGCCATGCTCTCCGGCGACGTGCCGCAGAACCAGCGCATCAAGACGCTGGAGCGCTTCCGCGAGGGCGAGGTGCAGGTATTGGTGGCCACCGACGTGGCGGGACGCGGCATCCATATCGAGGATGTCAGTCACGTGATCAACTACACCTTGCCCGAGGACCCGGAGGACTACGTCCACCGCATCGGCCGTACTGGCCGCGCCGGGGCTGCCGGGGTGTCGATCAGCTTCGTCGGTGAGGAGGACGCCTTCTCGCTGCCGGAAATCGAGCGCTACATTCAGGACAAGCTGCCCTGCGTGCATCCGCCCGAGGGGCTGCTGTAACGCCCATGCTCGACGAGGCCCTCAAGGGCGAGATACAGGCCGCCTATCGCCGAGTGCTCGAGGCTCAAGGACTGACGCCACGCTACGGCCAGCGGCTGATGATCGCCGAGATCGCCCGCACGCTGGGCGCCATCGAGGCCGACGACGCCGGCCGACGGGTCTCCGACGAGCATGTCTGTGTGCTCGAGGCCGGCACCGGTACCGGCAAGACCCTGGCCTACCTGCTGGCGGCGCTGCCCGTGGCCAAGGCCAAGGGCAAGCGGTTGGTGATTGCCACGGCCACCATCGCGCTGCAGGAGCAGGTATTGTTGCAGGACCTGCCGACCCTCAAGGCGCACAGCGGCCTCGATTTCGACTATGCCCTGGCCAAGGGGCGCGGGCGCTACCTGTGCCTGACGCGCCTGGAGCAAGCGCTCGATGGCGTCGAGGGTAACCCCACCCTGTCACTGTTCGAGCAGAGTCTGGCGCAGGGCGGCGGCGACCACTTTCAGGCATTGGTACAGGAGATGGCCGACGCCTACGGCAGCGGCCGCTGGGAGGGAGACCGCGAGAGCTGGCCCGATTCGATCGAAGATAGCGACTGGCGGCGCCTGACCATCGATCATCGCCAGTGCACCAACCGTCGCTGCGGCCACTTCGCTGCCTGCGCGTTCTTCCGTGCTCGTCGTGACCTGGAGAGTGCCGACATCATCGTCGCCAACCACGACCTGGTGCTGGCGGATCTCTCTCTGGGCGGTGGTGTGGTGCTGCCGCCTCCCGGAGATTGCATCTATGTTTTCGACGAAGGTCACCATCTGCCGGACAAGGCGCTGAACCACTTCGCCCATCGTGTGGGCATCAACGGTGCGTTGCGCTGGCTGGGCAATCTGAAGAAATCGCTGACCGAGCTCAACCAGGCCTTGGCGGTACAACCGACGCTGGCGCGGCTGTTGGCCGGCCTGCCGGAGACCATCGCGGCACTCGAGCCGCGCCTGGGTGAGGCCTTCTCGCTGGGCCATCAGTTGGCCGGGCGTCAGCATGGGCTGGAGGAGGGCGAGGAGGGCCACCAGTATCGCTTCGAGATGGGGCGGACACCCGATGCCCTGCGCGAGCACGCCGGCAACCTTGTGGTGGGGTTCGCCGAGCTTTCGCGTACGCTCGAAACCATGAGCGACATCCTGCGTGAGAGTCTCGACCCCGACAAGCACACCGGACTTCCGCGTGAGCAGGCCGAGGCCTGGCTGCCGCTGCTGGCGCTGCTGCATGGTCGGGCGCTGGAAGCCCACGGCTTGTGGGAGGCCTATGCCGAAGCGGATATCGATGGCGAGCCGCCACGGGCGCGCTGGCTGACGCTGGAGCGCTTCGGTGCCGATCCCGAACTGACCTTCTCGGCGAGCCCCGTGTCAGCTGCGCCGACGCTGGCTCGAACTCTGTGGGGCAGCTGTTTCGGGGCCGTAGTGACATCGGCCACGCTCACTGCGCTGGGTCGCTTCGAGCGCCTGCAGGAGCGTGCCGGCCTGGCCAACCGCTATCGTTATCAGCGCCTGCCTAGCCCCTTCGACTATTCCCGTGCGGTGCTCAGCGTGCCGCGACAGGCCGTCGACCCGGGCGACCGCGATGGGCATGAGCGCGCCATCATCGACTTCGTCGCCGGCCTCGGCGAGAAGGAGGCGGTGCTGATGCTGTTCTCGTCACGTGCACAGTTGCGAGCAGTGGAGAAGGCGCTTCCTGGGCAGTGGCGTGATCGAGTGCTGGCGCAGGACCGGCTACCTAAGCGCGAGTTGATCGAGCGCCACCGGGCGCGGGTGGATGCCGGTGAGGGCAGTGTGATCTTCGGCCTGGCTAGCTTTGCCGAGGGCATCGATCTGCCCGGCGACTACCTGACCCACGTGGTCATCACCCGGTTGCCGTTTGCGGTGCCCGACGATCCCGTCGGCGCGACGCTTGCCGAGTGGATCGAGAGCCGGGGCGGCAATCCCTTCATGCGCATCAGCGTTCCCGACGCCTCGATCAAGCTGGTTCAGGCATGCGGGCGACTGATTCGCAAGGAGTCCGACCAGGGGCGCATCACGTTGCTCGACCGTCGCGTGCTCACCCGACGCTATGGCCAGGCCCTGCTCGATGCCTTGCCCCCGTTTCGTCGCGAGATCGACGGTGCCTGAGCGGTAGCCAGGTGCTCAGCAAAAAGGCCCGCAGCGAGGCGGGGCTTTTGCCAAAACGATCGATGTCAGTCCTGGCGTCGCTCGGCCAGCACCGGACGCAGCTTCTGCGCCATTCGCGTCATCGTCTCCTCGGTGGCGGGCCAGTCGATGCAGGCATCGGTGACCGAGACGCCATATTGCATCTGGCTATGGTCGTCGAGAATCTTCTGGCTGCCCCAGCCGAGATTGGACTCGACCATCAGTCCCATGATCGAGCGGTTGCCTTCGAGGATCTGGTTGGTGACGTTATCCAGCACCAGCGGCTGCAGCGTCGGATCCTTGTTGGAGTTGGCGTGGGAGCAGTCGATCATGATGTTGGCCTTGATGCCGGCCTTCTTCAACTCCTGCTCGGCCAGGGCCACGCTGACGCTGTCGTAGTTGGGCTTGCCGTTGCCCCCGCGCAGAACCACGTGGGCGTAAGCGTTGCCGCGGGTCCGGATGATCGCCACTTGGCCGCTCTGGTTGATACCGAGAAAATTGTGCGGGTGCGACACCGACTGCAGGGCATTGATCGCTACGTCGAGGCTGCCGTCGGTGCCGTTCTTGAAGCCGACGGGGCTCGAGAGGCCGGATGACATCTCGCGGTGGGTCTGCGATTCGGTGGTGCGGGCACCGATCGCCGACCAGCTGATGCAATCCTGGAGATACTGGGGCGAGATCGGGTCCAGCGCCTCGGTGGCCAGCGGCAGGCCGAGTTCGGACAGATCCACCAGCAGCTTGCGTGCGATGTGCAGGCCTTCTTCGATCTCAAACGAGCCGTTGAGGTGCGGGTCGTTGATCAGTCCCTTCCAGCCTACCGTGGTGCGTGGCTTCTCGAAATAGACGCGCATCACGATATAGAGAGAGTCCTGCACTTTGTCGGCCAGGTCGCGCAGCCGGCGAGCATAGTCCAGGGCAGCATCGACGTCGTGGATCGAGCAGGGGCCGATCACTACCAGCAGCCGGGGGTCGGTCCCGTCGAGTATGTTCTGAATGGTCTGGCGTCCCTCGATCACCGTTCTCTCTGCGATTCCGCTGAGGGGGATCTCGTTCTTGAGGGCTTCGGGGGTGATCAGTACGTCTTGGGACAAGACGTTGAGGTTGCTGACCTGCTGATCTGACATGTTGCTACCTGTGTCGTGATGCGTTGATGGCGAGAAGATGAACTACTATACACCCGCCGAGGCAGAAATCAGCAATCGCAACGGAACCCCATGGCCATGGGATTGTTACAGCGCGGCGGCATGGCGGCCGGCTTGATGCGAGGCCAAGAAACAGGAACACTTGTCGGAACGGACGATGACGTCCAGGGACTTACAGCGGCCAACGGGCTCCAGGTTGATACCATGCATGCAGACTACCTAACGACGCATTCATTGCTTATCCCGCTTCAGGGTTTTTCCCTGCCGGGGAGAGCATGAATGGGTAACCGGGAAACCGATCAACAGCTCGTGGAGCGTGCACAGAAGGGCGATACGCGTGCCTTCGATCTACTGGTCAAGAAATACCAGCACAAGATCATCGGGCTGATCGGACGCTATATACAGGATCATGCCGAAGTGCAGGACGTGGCCCAGGAAGCCTTCATCAAGGCCTATCGGGCATTGGGCAAGTTTCGCGCAGAAAGTGCCTTCTATACCTGGATGTACCGCATCGCCATCAATACGGCGAAGAATCATCTGGTATCGAGAGGGCGGCGGCCTCCCGGCAGCGATCTCGATATCGCCGATGCCGAGATCCTCGACCATAGTGGACGTCTGGCCGATATCGAGACACCCGAATCGTCGTTGGCTCGGGATCAGCTCGAGGCCGCCGTGTTCGAAGCAATCGAGAACCTTCCCGACGACCTGCGCACGGCAATCACCTTGCGCGAACTCGATGGGCTCTCCTATGAGGATATTGCCAACATCATGCAGTGCCCGGTGGGAACGGTGCGTTCACGTATCTTCCGTGCACGGGAGGCGGTGGACCAACACATTCAGCCACTGGTGGCGACGTCGCGGACCCGAGAATCGTTAACGGAGTGAAGCTTTCGACATTGTTTTTGCTTCGACGCTGAACTGTCTCGCGTCGATGACGTCTGATGCATTGACTGCTGTATGACAGCGACAACATGGGCTGTCGGCATTCCGGTTGGGTGCGGTCGGGAATGCCGGGAATCATTGATAGCGAGGCAGGGCGCCTTGCCGATGTGGGGGTGTTAGGAATGAGTCAGAATGCACGGGAATCGCTTTCTGCCCTGATGGACAGCGAAGGTGATGATCTCGAGCTGCGCCGGGTGCTGAAGTCGCTCGAGGGCGAGCCGGATGCAGTGGAAGCGTGGCGGCGCTATCACTTGATGCGCAGCCTGCTGCGCAGGGATCATGACATCGATGTCAGTACGGACATTTCGGCCGGGGTCATGGCCAGGCTCGAAGCCGAGCCGGCGCCGCTCGTGGAAGAGTCGCGTATCGCACCGCGCCGCTCCTATCCCTTTGCCCGCAGTGCTGGCATTGCCGCCGCGGTCACCCTGATGGTGATCAGTGGGGTGCAGTTCTATCAGGGCAGCGATTTCGCTAACCCGGTTGGGAATGCCCAACTGGCCGATGGTGAGTCGCGCTCCTCCTCCGCTCAGCTGCAGCCGAGCCTTGCGGCACAGGCAGGGAGCGGTGGCCAGGCGATGCCCGTCGGCATGCCGCTGTTCTCTCCGGCGGGCTCGAACGGACAGTCCGGCGTGATGCCGGTAGGGGCCAGCTTCGATTCCCCCTTGTTCATGACGCCCAATCCCCGTCAGTCACAGCGCTCCGACCAGGAGCAGGCGCGTTTGCTCCAGTCCTATCTCGATCGTCATGCCGAAGGCGCGGCCTATCGCAGCGGCGACGTATGGATGCCCTTGCTGCGCGGTTCCGGTAACGAGTCATTGGGGCAGCGCTGATGTCGGGCGGGCGTTTCACAAAGCGCCTGGCCCTACTCAGCGGTGCTGCGCTCTTGGCCCATTTGTCGCCTGCCTTGGCCGAGTCTACGACAGGGCAGGCCTATGCCGAGCGATTCGACTGTCGCCAATTGACGGATTGGGAGCAGCCCGAATCGCCGCTGGAGTGGTTCGAGCGCAGCCTGTGGGCCAGCCATTGTCTCGAATTCCAGGCGCGTGCCGTTCGTATCGGTATCGATGGTGTGCGTACGCTGGCGCTCTCGCGCGACATCGAGGATGGAGTCGAGCGTGAAGTGGCGCGCTTCCTCGATGGGCCTCCGGTCTTCTTCGAGCGCCACGGGCGGATCGGCCGCATGAACTGGTCCAGTGCCGATGAAGGCGCGCCGGCCTCCCCGGTAGGTATCGCACGACACATCGACCAGTACTACCGACTCTCCATGGGGCGTGACGAGCGTATTGCCAATCGCAGTGCGGTGCGACTCGATATCGAACCGCTCGACGGGATGCGCTTCGGCCAACGCCTGTGGCTCGATGCCCAGACGTCTCTGCCGTTGAAGCGCGAACTGATCGATGACCGCGGGCGCGTCGTGGAGACGTTCCAGCTCACCGAGCTTCAGCCGCCGCAGTTGCATGAAGGGGACGTAGTGCTGGATGCCTACCGGGAACCGCCACAGCAGTCATGGTTTCCGGCCTGGCTGCCCGAAGGCTTCGTTGATCAGCCGATCGTTAGCGATGCCGAGCGGCAGGAGCAAACGCTGGGACACCGCATTTACAGCGATGGCCTCTCGACGCTCAGCCTGTTCGTCGAGCCGATCGAGGAGGGGCGTGAGCGCCTGATTCCCGGATTGCATCGCTTGGGGATCTCGCTCGCCGTGGTTCGCCATGTGGTGGCAGAAGAACGTCCCCTTCAGGTCGTCGTCATGGGTGAGTTGCCCCCGCGGGTACTCGTGCAGGTGGCGGAGAATCTGGTCTGGCGCGAGGCGCCGGAATGAACCTGGGCATGCACGACTTGTCCTGGCCTCTTTGGGTGAACGAGTCACCTTGAAAACGCTGCGCGGTTCCTTGGTAGCAGGTACCGCTTGATAAAGTTACCGCTTGAGACGAAGTAAAAGCTGATGCAGGAGCTCTTATGATGTCATTGACGCGACAGTTCTCTCTCTGGACGCTGCTGTTGGCCGTGCTGTTGTCGTGGCAGTCTGCCTTCGCCCGTGACCTTCCCGATTTCACTGAACTGGTCGAGCAGGCCGCCCCGGGTGTGGTCAATATCTCCACTACCCGGGTAGTACCGGATCGTTCGCAGGCTTTCGAGGGTTTCGGTGGACAGGAAATTCCCGATATCTTCAGGCACTTCTTCGGCGACCGCCTTCCGGCGCCTCCGGGCGGTCCCGGGCGAGGCGGAGAGCGGCAGTCGCTGGGGTCCGGATTCGTCATCAGCGAAGACGGCTACATCTTGACCAACGCCCATGTGGTGGAGGGTGCCGACGAGATACTCGTGCGCCTCAACGATCGCCGTGAACTCGAGGCCGAACTGATTGGAGCAGACACCCAGACCGATGTCGCACTGCTCAAGGTGGATGTCACGGGCCTGCCGACGCTGAACATGGGCGATTCCGATCAGCTTCAGGTGGGTGAGTGGGTGGCCGCCATCGGCTCCCCCTTCGGCTTCGACCACTCGGTGACCGCCGGTATCATCAGTGCCATCAACCGTACGCTACCGCGCGATGCCTACGTGCCCTTCATTCAAACCGACGTGGCGATCAACCCGGGCAACTCGGGAGGGCCGCTGTTCAACCTCGACGGTGAGGTGGTCGGCATCAATTCTCAGATATTCACCCGTAGCGGTGGTTTCATGGGGCTCTCTTTCGCGATTCCCATCAACGTGGCCATGGATGTCGCCAACCAGCTGCGGGATGACGGCCGAGTTCGTCGTGGCTGGCTCGGCGTAATGATCCAGCCGGTGTCACGCGACCTGGCCGAGTCATTCGGCATGGATAGCCCCAGTGGCGCCCTGATCGCCGATCTCGATCCGGAGGGACCGGCGGCTCAGGCAGGCCTGCAGGCGGGCGACATCGTGCTGGAGGTCGATGGCGAGGAGGTGGAGCGTTCGCGCAACCTGCCGCGACTCATCGGCCGGGTGGATCCTGGAAACGATGCCGAGCTGACTGTCATGCGCGATGGCGAGCGCCAGGACATCACAGTGACCATCGGCGACTGGCCCGACAGCGAGGAACCGGCTCAGGCGCGCTCCAGCGAGTCCGACGCCCAGGCGCGCCTGGGGATCGCCGTGGCCGAGCTCGATGAGGCCGAGCGCGAGCGACTTGGCATCGATAGCGGCGTGCTGGTGCGTGACATCGCTCCCGGTGGCGCGGCCGCCGAGGCCGGCATCATGCCGGGCGATGTGATCGTCAGCCTCGATCATCATGCGGTAGAGGATGCCGAGCAGTTGCGCAAGCTGGTCGACTCAATGCCCACCGATCGCGCCGTCCCCGTGCGTCTCTACCGTGAGGGGCGCTCCCTGTTCGTGGCGCTGCGCCTGGCACGCAGCTGATTCGACCTGACGCTGGTCGACGACTGGACACCTCCTGCTCATGGCGGGAGGTGTTCGCGTTTTTGATGGCCTCGTGCGGCTGTGCTGTCCAACCCATGGCCATGCCGGTACAATACCGGCCATTGAATTCTCATGACGATAGCGGGCGCCGATGACTCCGCCGCTGCCGCGCTCGTGTCGAACACCGGATTGGGCTAGATGAGCAACGAAGCAAGCAACGACAAGCTGAAATATATTCGGAATTTCTCGATTATTGCCCACATCGACCATGGCAAGTCGACCCTGGCTGATCGCTTGATTCAAAGCTGCGGCGGACTCACCGAGCGCGAACTCAAGGAGCAAGTGCTCGACTCGATGGACCTCGAGCGCGAGCGCGGCATCACCATCAAGGCGCAGTCGGTCACGCTCGACTATCTGGCCCAGGATGGCAATACCTACCAGCTCAATTTCATCGACACACCGGGGCACGTCGACTTCTCCTACGAGGTGTCGCGTTCGCTCTACGCCTGCGAAGGGGCCTTGCTGGTCGTGGATGCCGCACAGGGTGTCGAGGCCCAGTCGGTCGCCAACTGCTACACCGCCATCGAGCAGGGACTCGAGGTGTTGCCGGTGCTGAACAAGATGGACCTGCCTCAGGCCGATCCCGACAAGGTCGCTCACGAGATCGAGGAGATTATCGGTCTCGATGCCACCGATGCCTGCCAGGTCTCGGCCAAGAGCGGCCTGGGCATCGACGGGTTGCTCGAGCGCCTGGTACGGGACATCCCGCCGCCCAAGGGGGACCGGGAGGCACCGCTCCAGGCGCTGATCATCGACTCCTGGTTCGACAATTATCTGGGCGTGGTGTCGCTGGTTCGGGTGTTCGATGGCACCCTGAAGAAGGGCGAGAAGATACGCATCAAGTCCACCGGCCGTGATTGGCAGGCCAACGAGGTGGGTATCTTCACCCCGCTGCGCAAGGAGACCAATATTCTGCGTGCCGGTGAGGTGGGCTTCGTGGTAGCCGGTATCAAGGACATCCAGGGCGCGCCGGTGGGGGATACCATCACCCACGCCAAGACCCCGGATGTAGCGCGGCTGCCGGGCTTCCAGAAGGTCAAGCCACAGGTCTACGCCGGCATGTTCCCGGTCAGCGCCGACGACTACGAGGACTTCCGTGACGCGCTCGAGAAGCTGGCGCTCAACGACGCGTCGCTGGAATACGAGCCCGAGAACTCCGATGCGCTGGGCTTCGGTTTTCGCGTCGGCTTCCTCGGTACGCTGCACATGGAAATCATCCAGGAGCGGCTCGAGCGCGAGTACGACCTGGACCTGCTCACCACGGCGCCTACCGTGGTCTACGAGCTGGCGATGAAGAATGGCGACATCCGCTATGTCTCCAACCCTTCCAAGCTGCCCGACATGGCCGACGTGGAAGAGATGCGCGAGCCGATCGTGCGCGCCAGCATCCTGGTGCCGCAGGAGTTCGTCGGCAACGTCATCATGGAGTGCGAGAATCGTCGCGGCAACCAGCTCGACATGCAATTCCTCGGTAGCCAGATTCAGCTCACCTACGAGTTGCCCATGTCCGAGGTGGTGATGGATTTCTTCGATCGCCTCAAGTCCATTTCCAAGGGCTATGCCTCGCTGGATTACAACTTCGAGCGTTTCGAGGCAGCCAAGCTGGTACGCCTGGACGTGTTGATCAACGGTGACCGCGTCGATGCCTTGGCGGTAATCATCCATCGGGATCATGCTCACGGCCGTGGCCGTTTGCTGGTCGAGAAGATGAAGGAACTGATTCCGCGTCAGATGTTCGACGTGGCGATTCAGGCAGCCATCGGCGGCCAGGTGGTGGCGCGCTCGACCGTCAAGGCACTGCGCAAGAACGTCACTGCGAAGTGCTATGGTGGCGACGTGTCGCGCAAGAAAAAGTTGCTCGAGAAACAGAAGGCGGGCAAAAAACGCATGAAGCAGGTCGGTCGGGTGGAGATTCCCCAAGACGCCTTCCTGGCCGTGCTCAAGGTGAACGACTAGGACCGGCGATACTATGGATTTTTCTCTTCTGTTGGTGGTGGCCGTCGCCATCACTGGGCTGATCTGGCTGCTCGATATCGTCTGGTGGCGTTCCGTTCGACGTCGCAAGCTGGCCGTCGTGGAGGCTGGGACCACGGAAGGGCTCGACGAGACCGCTCGCGAACGGGCGGTGAAGGAGCCTTGGCCGGTAGACTATGCTCGCTCCTTCTTCCCCGTGCTGCTGGTGGTGTTGCTGCTGCGCAGCTTCTTGGTAGAGCCGTTCCAGATACCTTCCGGCTCCATGCGCCCGACCCTGGAGATAGGCGACTTCATTCTGGTCAACAAGTACGCCTATGGCCTGCGTCTGCCGGTGACCCACACCCAGATCGTCGAGTTCGGCGAGCCCGAGCGTGGCGATGTCATGGTGTTCCGCTTTCCCAACGAACCCTCGGTGAACTTTATCAAGCGGGTGGTGGGGCTGCCGGGAGACACCGTGCGCTACGAGGACAAGCAGCTCTACATCAACGGTGAGCTCGTGCCCAAGCAGCTGCTGGACGAAGCGCCTGCCACCGCGCCAGGCGAGTGGCTGCTGGAAGAGCAACTGGGCGAGATGAGCCATCATATCTACAATAACCCACGTGACCCGGGCCCTCGGGTACGCGAGATCGTCGTGCCCGACGGACACTATTTCACCATGGGTGACAACCGCGACCACTCCAACGACAGCCGCTACTGGGGCTTCGTGCCCGAAGAGAACGTCGTCGGCAAGGCATTCGCCGTGTGGATGCACTGGAATGGCGGCCTCCCCAGCTTCACTCAGGTTCGCAGCATCCATTGATGGACCAGAATTAACAGGAACTTCGTGAGCAAATCCCTTAGCGCCTTCAGCCGCCGCATCGGCCACAGTTTCCGCGATGACTCGCTGCTGGAACTGGCCATGACCCACCGCAGCTTCGGGGGCCAGAACAATGAACGGCTGGAGTTTCTCGGTGACTCCATCGTCAATTTCGTTATCGCCGAGGCCCTGTATGAGCGTTTCCCGCAGGCTCGTGAAGGGCAGCTTTCACGACTGCGCGCGCGCCTGGTGCGTGGACAGACCCTGGCCGAGCTGGCGCGTGAGATGTCCTTCGGTGAGTGTCTGCGTCTGGGTTCCGGCGAGATGAAAAGCGGTGGACACCGGCGCGACTCGATCCTGGCAGATGCGGTCGAGGCCGTGCTCGGGGCGATCTATCTCGATGCCGGCATGGACGTGGCCCGGACGCGCGTACTTGCCTGGTACGCCGAACGCCTGGAGGCGATCGACCTCCAGGACACGCAGAAGGACCCCAAGACACGGCTGCAGGAGTTCCTGCAGTCGCGCCAGTCGCCGCTACCGCGCTATGAGGTAGTCACGGTGGAGGGCGAGGCTCACGACCAGACTTTCACCGTGGAGTGTCACATCGAGCTACTTGAATCGCATACGCTGGGCACCGGCTCCAGCCGTCGCCACGCCGAGCAACAGGCTGCCGAGCTTGCGCTGCTCCAGCTCGAGAACCGTAAAGGGCAGAAATCATGAGCGAGACCTGTGGCTTCGTCGCCATCGTCGGTCGTCCCAACGTCGGCAAGTCGACCCTGATGAACCGAATTCTCGGCCAGAAGGTCTCGATTACCTCGCGCCGGCCCCAGACCACCCGGCATCAGGTCATGGGCATCAAGACCGAAGGCGAGGCGCAGTTCATCTACGTCGACACGCCGGGCATCCATATTCTGGGCCGCGATCGCAACAAGGCGATCAATCGCTTCATGAACCAGGCGGCGACCCAAGCCCTGCGCGACGTTGACTGCGTGGTCTTCATCATCGACCGCACTCGCTGGACCGAAGAGGATCAAGTGGTGCTGACTCGGCTCGAGCACGTCGAGGCACCCGTCATCCTGGCGGTGAACAAGGTCGATCGGCTCGAGGACAAGAGCACGCTGTTGCCATGGCTTGCCGAGGTCGGAGCGCGGCGTGAATTCGCCGCCATCATCCCCATCTCCGCCAAGCACGGCACCAATGTGCCAGAGCTGGAGACGGAGGTGGCCAAGCACCTGCCCGAGGGGATTCATCATTTCCCCGACGACCAGATCACCGACCGCAGCCAGCGCTTTCTTGCCGCCGAGCTGGTGCGCGAGAAGATCATGCGTCAGCTCGGCGATGAGCTGCCTTATCAGGTGACGGTGGAGATCGAGGAGTTCCGCGACGAAGGCAGGGTAATACATATCAGCGCCTTGATCCTGGTGGAACGTGACGGGCAGAAAAAAATCCTCATCGGCGACAAGGGCGAGCGGATCAAGAACATCGGCCGCGAAGCACGGCTCGACATGGAGCGTGCCCTGGATGCCAAGGTGATGCTCAACCTGTGGGTCAAGGTGAAACGCGGCTGGTCGGACGACGAGAGAGCATTGAAGAGCCTGGGCTACGACCTGGAATGATACAAACCTGCCTGCGCTCGCCCATGCTGCGTTAAAAACCGTCTCGGTATGCTCATTTACTTACATGTAAACTCCGCTATCTCGACGTTTCTTGCCTTGCCTGGCCTTCGCTCGGCTAGGTTTGAATGTATTCCAGGCTCCCGCTAATGCAGCCGCAACCGGCCTTTCTTCTCCACAAGCGCCCCTACCGTGAAACCAGCGCGCTGGTCGAGCTGCTGACTCTCGAGCATGGCCGCGTGCGTGCGGTGGCTCAGGGCGTGCAGCGCCCTGGCTCGCGCTCGCGTGGGCGGCTACAACCCTTCTCACCGCTGCACGTGACTTGGGTGGGGGAAGGCGAGCTCAAGCGGCTGCGCCTGATGGAGAGCCGCGGTTCGGCGGCGCTGCTGGCGGGCGAGGGGTTGTTGTGCGGGCTCTATGCCAATGAATTGCTGACGCGAACGCTGCCGGTGGAACTGCCAGCGGCGGAAGTGTTCGCCTACTACACGGCCCTGCTCGAGGCGCTGCCGCGTCCCGATGGTCGTGCCGTGGCGCTGCGGCGCCTGGAGTTCGCTCTGCTTGATGCGCTGGATGCCGCGCCGCGCTATACCACGCCGGAGGGCGGCGAGCTCGATCCCGCGTGTCGCTATCGCTTCGATACCGCCTCGCGTGCCTTCGTGCCAGGGGAGCGCGGCCTTGACGGGCGTACCTTGCGTCTGCTGGCCGGCGGCGATTGGGCAGCACCCGGCCTGGCCGGCCCGGCCAAAGCGATTGCGCGGGCGGCGCTTGCCCCCTTGCTCGGCACGCGCCCGCTGCGTTCGCGCGAACTGATGCGCCAGCTTGCCGAGCGACGCCGTTCCCCCTCAAACTGATTGCATCATCCCGACCCGAAGCTGGAGTTCCTCATGTATCCCCCGCGCATTCTGCTTGGTGTCAATATCGACCACATTGCCACGTTGCGTCAGGCACGTGGCACGCGCTACCCCGATCCGGTCCAGGCGGCGGCGCTGGCCGAGGAAGCCGGCGCCGACGGCATTACCGTGCACCTGCGCGAGGACCGCCGGCATATTCAGGAGCGTGACGTGCGCATCCTCGCCGAGGTGCTCAATACGCGCATGAATCTGGAGATGGCGGTCACCGAGGAGATGCAGGTGCTGGCCGAGGAGATCCGACCGGCGCATATATGTCTGGTACCGGAGAAGCGCGAGGAACTGACCACCGAAGGGGGCCTGGACGTAGTTGGCGGTTTCGATACGATCGCTGCTGCCTGTCGTCGCCTGGCGGCTGTAGGCTGCGAAGTGTCGCTGTTCATCGACCCCGAACCTAGCCAGATCGAGGCGGCCAAGCGCGCCGGGGCGCCGGTGATCGAGCTGCATACCGGAGCCTATGCCGAGTGCACGGGGCAGGCGGCCCGTGAGGAACATGCGCGGCTGACGGCGGCAACGGAGATGGCGCTTGAGCTGGGGCTCACGGTCAATGCCGGGCATGGCCTGCATTATCACAACGTCGAGGCGATCGCGGCGATCCCGGGCCTGCATGAACTCAATATTGGCCATGCCATCATGGCGCGAGCGCTGTTCGTCGGGCTCAAGGAGGCAGTGGCCGAGATGAAGCGGCTGCTGATAGCCGGCCAGGAGGCGGGTTTCATCGCCTCGCTGGAGGAGCACGACCACGATCACGATCATCACGAGCACGAATGATCATCGGCGTCGGCACCGACATCGCTCGGGTGGCACGCTTCGAGGCCGCCATGGCGCGCCATGGGGAGCGCTTCTCGGTGCGTGTGCTCGGTGAGCTTGAGCGTGAGCACTGGGCGCTGCGCGTCAACAAGGCAGCCTTTCTCGCCAAGCGGTTTGCTGCCAAGGAGGCTTTCGTCAAGGCGCTGGGTACCGGGTTGCGCCATGGCATGCGCTGGGCGGAGATTCAGGTGGCCAACGATGCCTTGGGCCGCCCGTCCTTGATGCTTTCGGGACGGGCGCATGAACTGGCTGCTGCGGCGGGTGTCAGATCCATTCACCTGTCCTTGAGCGACGAGGCCGAGCTGGCGCTGGCGATGGTGGTGCTGGAAGGCTTGTCCTGAGGCCCGACGTGCCACTCGCGTAGCCGCTGGATGGCTTGGAGCAGGTCTTCGATCAGCGTATCGACGTCGGTCATCCCGCGCGAGCGCAGCCGGGTTTCCAACGTTTCTGCTACCAGGGCGAGTGCGGGTGCGCCGCAGTAACGGCAGGCCCCATTGAGCGCGTGTACGACATCCAGTAGCGTTTCCGGGTCCCCGGTGGCGTGAGCAGCCTGCAGTTCGCTCACGGTTTTCGGCAGGGAAGCGACGAGTTCGTCCAGCAGTTCACGGGCCAGGTTTTCGTTGCCGTTGGCCAGGCGGGTGCCCAGCTCCATGTCGACTACTGCCAGGTCGCTTGCAACGTCAGTATCACGCGGCGTGGGCAAGGCCGCTGCGGGAGAGGACGACACCGGGCCGAGGTGGCGATGCAGGACGGCCTCCAGGCGGTTGGAGTCCACCGGCTTGACCAGTATTTCCTGCATGCCTGAAGCCTGCAGCCGCTCGCGCTCACTATCGTGAGCATGCGCTGTCACCGCAATGACCGGGCAGCTCGACCAGTGCCCTCCCAGGCGGCGTAGAGCCTGAGTCGTCTCGACACCATCCATCCCCGGCATACGAATGTCCATCAGGACCAGTTGGAACGAGCGTCCTTCGGCCATCGCCAGAGCCTCTTCGCCACTGTCGGCTTCGATCAGTTCCAGGCCGGGTCGTTGCAACAGCTCCCGCAGCAGCCGGCGATTGATGGCGTTGTCATCGACGACCAGCACGCGAGCCTGGCGTTTTTCCACGACCTGATGACGGGGTTGCGCCGCTTTACAGCGACGCAGGGCATCCGCCAGTGCCTGGCGCGCTACCGGCTTGGACAGGATCTCGCAGCCGTTGGGCAGGTGCAGGTCCGGCATTTCCAGCGGTGCCGCATTGACCAATAGCAGCACGGGACAGGGGCTTGCCTGAAGTCTTGATCGCCACTCCTCCAGCAGGGCTTCGTTCAGGTCGGCGGGCAGAGCCGCAACCAGTAGCGAAGGATAAGGAGGTATCAGATCAGGTTGGCGGAGCTCCTCGACCTGGCCTCCCCAGAGCGACAGCGAGTGATTGAGCGCATGGCGTGTCGGGTCGTGAGGCTCGTAGAGGGCGACGCGTTCATTATCGAAAATGGCTTCGTGAACGGTCTCACTATTGTCGATAACATCCAGCGGCAGAGTGAAGGAGAAGGTCGAGCCCCGTGATGGTTCGCTCTCCACCGTGATCTGGCCACCCATCTGTTCGACCAGCTGCCGGCTGATGGCAAGGCCCAATCCGGAACCGCCGTAATGGCGAGAGTGACTGGCGGCGGCCTGACGAAAGGCCTGGAACAGGCTGTGCTGTTCCTGCGGCGTGAGGCCGATCCCGGTGTCGCTGATGCTGACGCGCAACAACGCGCGCCCCTGTGAGTTCTGCTCCTCGAGCATCACCCGGACGATGACTTCACCCTGCTCGGTGAATTTGAGCGCGTTGTGAATCAGGTTGGTCAAGACCTGGCGAATGCGCAGCGGATCTCCACGCAGCAGTGACGGCACGTCGTCGTAGACCAGGCCCAGTAGATGCAGCCCCTTCTGGTGAGCCAGCGGTGCCTGTTGGCTCAACGCTTCGTCGACCAGTGAAACCATCTCCAGCTCGGCACGATCCAGCTCGAGGCGGCCCGCCTCCATGCGCGAAAAGTCGAGTACATCATTGACCAGTGCCAGCAGGTTGTCGCAGGCGATTTGCACCTGGTCGAGCCACTCGCGCTGGCGTGGCTCGAGGCGCGAACGCCCCAGCAGGCGGCAGAAGCCGACGATGCCGTTGAGCGGAGTGCGAATTTCATGACTCATGCTGGCCAGGAATTCGGACTTGATTCGGTTGGCCTCCAGCGCTCTGCGGTGGGCCAGGTCGAGTTCGATGTTCTTGATCTCGATGGTTTCCATCGACTCTTCCAGATCGGTGGTGGTCTGCTCGATCTGGCGCTGCATGTTCTCGTGAGATTGATTGAGTTCTTCACCCAGCGCATTCACGTGCCGGGCCAGGCGCCGAAGCTCGGGGGCGCCCGCTTCGGGCAGGCGTGCTTCGAAATCGCCGCTACGCAGCCGCCGCAGTGCCTCGGCGGCATCGTCCAGGCTGGTATCCACGCGACGACCGAGGGCCGAAGCGATCACGAACAGCAGCAGGCCGAGAATCAGCAGGCCAAGACCCGTAGTGGCAAGACGCCGGTAGTAATCGAGGGTGAGTGGGCGGCTGTCGATATCGAGCTCCAGCCAAGCCCGGCTGGTCACGCTGCCTTCCAGTTCGGTAGGGGTGAGCGGCACCATCAGACGCCAAAGGTCGCTGCTGGTGTCGAGATGCTTTTCGAGCGGTGGCGACGTCGCGACCTGGGCGCGGTTACGGCCCAGCTCCAGCTGGATCATGCCGCTGTCGGAATAGATCCCCACGCCACGTGCCTCGTCGATATCGAGCAGGCGTCTGGCCATGCTGTCCAGACGTGACTGCTCGGCCTCGATGACGGCCTGGGCCATTTCCGGTGCTTGCTGTTCGGCAGCAGTGACGACGCGGTCAAGTAGGGCAGACTTGCGCCATTCGGTATCCAGGTGCAGCACGAAAACCGCCACGAGCAGCAGCACCAATAGGGGGAGACACAATATCCACAGTGTCATGCGATTTCCGAGCGACATCGGTATTCCTTGGTCACGGCCTCTGTTCCCAGTATGCCACATTGTTGGGGCATGCCTGTCCAGTGGGTGACGGCACGGATATACTACCGAAAAGACGTTAGCCTAAGGATGCTTACATGCAGTTTCCCACCATCGAGGATATCGTCGGCCATACGCCGTTGATTCGGCTGAAGCGCATTACGGCGGGTCGCAACAACACCCTGCTGGCCAAGCTGGAAGGCAACAATCCTGCCGGGTCGGTAAAGGATCGGCCCGCACTTTCGATGCTCGAGCAGGCCGAAGCCAGAGGCGACATTGTGCCCGGCGACACCCTGATCGAAGCGACGTCGGGCAACACCGGAATCGCGCTGGCCATGGCCGCGACGATCAAGGGGTACCGCCTGATCCTGACCATGCCCGAGAGCGCCTCCAGCGAGCGCAAGCAGGCCATGGCAGCCTATGGTGCCAAGCTGATCACGGTCAGCAAGGAGGGCGGTATGGAAGAGGCGCGCGACCTGGCCGAGGCGATGATCGCCCGCGGCGAGGGCAAGCCGCTCAACCAATTCGCCAATCCCGACAATCCCTTGGCGCACTATCGTGGTACTGGCCCCGAGCTGTGGGAGCAGACCGAGGGCACGATCACGCATTTCGTCAGTTCCATGGGAACCACTGGAACGATCATGGGGGTTTCACGCTATCTCAAGGAGCGCAATCCCCAGGTCCAGATCGTCGGCTTGCAACCGGAAGACGGTGCCAGCATTGCCGGTATTCGGCGCTGGCCGAAGGAGTACTTGCCGAGCATTTTCGATGCCACACGTGTCGATCATGTGCTCGACATCGGTCAGTACGAAGCCGAGGAACACATGCGTCGCATGGCGCGTGAAGAAGGCATTCTCGCCGGAGTCTCGTCCGGGGGCGCCCTGGCCGGTGCGCTGCGCATCGCCGAACAGGTCGAAGACGCAGTGATCGTTTTCATCGTCTGCGATCGCGGTGATCGCTATCTCTCTACCGGGCTGTTCGCCCCGGAGGCATGAGGTGGCAATGCTTGGCAAGCGACGTCCGGTGCGCCAGCGCTCCGGCGTCTCGGGACTGCAGCGGCGTTCGGGCGAAGCCCCTCCTGCAGCGACACCGGCCGCGGATGCGGCTACGCTCATCGAGCGGCTGGCCCACGATGGACGTGGCGTAGCACATGCCGCCAGTGGCAAGACCCTGTTCGTCGAAGGGGCGCTGCCGGGCGAGCGCGTCGAGGCGGCCGTTCATCGCACGCGCAAGCGCTACGACGAGGCGCATGTCCGCGAACTGCTCGAGTCATCGGCGGAGCGGGCCGAACCGCCCTGCGCTCATTATGGCCAGTGTGGCGGCTGCGACCTGCAGCACCTCGCCGTCGAGGCTCAGCGTGAGCACAAGCGCGCTGTACTTGCCGACTTGTTGGCACGGGAGGGCATCGAGCTCGCCGAGCCTCCCGAACTGCTGGTCGGGGATCCACTCGGCTACCGGCGTCGCGCCCGGCTGGGGGTCAAGGTGGATGCCGAGGGTGGCGTGCATCTTGGCTTCCGTGCGCGCCACGCCAGCCGCCTGGTCGATATACAGAGTTGCGAGGTGCTGCAAGACAAGCTCTCGGTGCTGATCGGACCGCTGCGGGAACTATTGGCCGAGCTCGAGGCCCCGCGTCTGGTGGGGCACCTGGAGCTGATCGCCACCGAGTCCACTCGCGTATTGGTGGTTCGTCAGCTGCGCGCCAATCGCGCCGACCGACAGCGCTGGTGCGCGTTCGGCGAAAGCCATGGCGTAGCCGTGGCACACCTGCTGGGACGCGAGCAGCCGGCCCAGGAGTGGTTGGGCGAGGCCCCCACGCTTGGTTATCGGTTGCCGGGGGGCAAGCAAGAGTTGCACCTCGACTTTGCTCCCGGCGATTTCGTGCAGGTCAACGAGCAGGTCAATCGTGAGCTGGTGGCCACGGTGCGGCAATGGCTAGCGCCGATTGCCAGTCACCGCGTGCTGGACCTGTTCGCCGGCATCGGCAACTTCGGCCTGCCGCTAGCGGCTGATGGAGCCAAGGTCACGGCGGCGGAAGGCAACCCTGCCATGGT
Organism: Halomonas sp. MCCC 1A13316; assembly: GCF_014931605.1. Taxonomy (NCBI): domain Bacteria; kingdom Pseudomonadati; phylum Pseudomonadota; class Gammaproteobacteria; order Oceanospirillales; family Halomonadaceae; genus Billgrantia; species Billgrantia diversa. Next base: position 1,747,128 of record NZ_CP053382.1, read on the forward strand.
GATTCGTCTCCAGCAGAATGCGAGCAGCAATGAACTCGATATCGAGGCCCTTCAGCTCGACCTCAACGACCAAGCGGCCGTGACGGGACTCCTGGCGCGTCTTTCGCCCGAGGCGGTAGTGCTGGACCCGCCCCGTGACGGTGCCGATGCGGTATGTCGTGCGCTGATCGAACGCCCCGTGTCGCGGCTGGTCTACATTGCCTGTGACCCTGCCACGCTGGCGCGCGATGCGGCACGACTCGTGCATGGTGGTTATCGCATCACACGGGTGGCGGTGGCCGACATGTTCGTGCACACCTCGCATCTGGAGTCCCTGCTGTTGCTCGAACACGGTGCAACGCAGCCGTCATCGCAAGGAGCCTAGAGAGATGGTGAAAGTTCGCGACGATCAGCCACTGACAGACAATGGTGACGTCGACATCGGTCACTGGCTGGAGCGCCTTCAGGAAGACGTCAAGCTGCGCGATCCCGGTGAAATGAACGAGGCCTGTGAACAGGCCAGGCGCCTCGCGCAGGAAGCCGACCGCCCTCACAAGGCCTGGCTGCCTCGGGACACGACTTACCGCATGGGTCTGGAGATGGCGGATATCCTCGCCCAGCTCAAGCTTGACCAGCCGGCCCTCGAAGCAGCGGTGCTCTATCGCGCCGTGCGCGAAGGGTTGATATCGGTCGATGCCGTGGCACGGCGCTTCGGCAGAGAAGTGGCGCACCTGATCGAGGGTGTGCTGCAGATGGCGGCCATCAGCAACGCCCAGGTTCCTAGCCAGGGGCTGGTCCAGCACGACCAGCAGGACAACCTGCGCAAGATGCTGGTGACCATGATCGACGACGTGCGCGTGGCGCTGATCAAGATCGCCGAGCGCACCTGCGCACTGCGTCAGGTCAAGGACGCCCCCCGAGAGAAGCGCTTGCAGGTCGCCCGCGAGGTGTTCGACATCTATGCGCCGCTGGCTCACCGTCTGGGCATCGGCCAGGTCAAGTGGGAGCTCGAGGATCTCTCTTTCCGCTACCTGCACGAGGACGACTACAAGACGATCGCGCGCCAATTGGCCGAGAAGCGCCTGGACCGCGACCGTTACATCCACGATGTGGTGGACGTGCTCAAGGGCATGCTCGAGACACAGGGCATCACCCAGTACGAGGTCAACGGGCGCGCCAAGCACATCTATTCGATCTGGCGCAAAATGAAGCGCAAGCGCATCGACTTCTCCCAGGTCAACGACGTGCGCGCGGTGCGTATCCTGGTGCCGGAGGTGACCGACTGCTACACCGTGCTGGGGCTGGTTCATTCGCGCTGGCACCACGTGCCCAACGAGTTTGACGACTACATCGCCAACCCCAAGAAGAACGGTTACCAGTCGTTGCACACTGCCGTGCTGGGGCCGGAAAACAAGGTCCTCGAGATCCAGATCCGCACCTTCGCCATGCATGACGAGGCCGAACTCGGCGTCTGCGCCCATTGGCGCTACAAGGGGCACGATACCGGCGGCAAGAGTTCCAGTTACGAGGAGAAGATCGCCTGGTTGCGCCAAGTGCTCGAATGGCAGGACGAGGTAGGTGATTTCAGCGACCTGCGCGAAGGGCTCTCGAGTGACGTGGCCCCGGACCGCATCTACGTGTTCACGCCGGACGGCCACGTCATCGATCTGCCGCGCATCGCCACGCCGATCGATTTCGCCTACCGCGTGCATACCGAAGTCGGCCATCGCTGCCGCGGGGCCAAGGTCGACGGTCGCATCGTGCCGCTCACTTACAAGCTCAGGACGGGCCAGCAGGTCGAGATTCTCACCGCAAGCAAGGGTGGGCCCAGCCGCGACTGGCTCAACCCCAGCCTTGGCTACGTGCGCACCTCGCGGGCGCGCGCCAAGATTCAGTCGTGGTTCAAGCACCAAGCTCGCGAGCAGAACGTGGAAGAGGGCAAGGCGCTGTTCGACCGCGAGATGAAGCGCCTGGACGTGGAGGACATGGACCTCGATACACTGGCGCACAAGGTCAACTACCAGGGCCCCGAAGACATGTACGCCGCGCTGGGGGCGGGCGATCTGCGTATTGGCCAGGTGCTGCACCAGGCTCAGCAGCTGTTCGGCGAGACCGACGACCAGGAGCAGCTCGATCGCCTGCTGGCCAAGCCGCGGCGCGACCAGGGCCGGGGCACTACCAGCGATATTACCGTGCTGGGCGTGGGCAATCTCAAGACCAGCATGGCCAACTGTTGCCATCCGGTGCCTGGCGAGCCGATCGTCGGTTTCATCACTCAGGGGCGTGGCGTCACCGTGCATCGCCAGGATTGTCCCAATATTCTGCAGCTGCGTATCGATGAGCCGCAGCGGGTGATCGAGGTGGAGTGGGGCCAGCGTGCCCGCACCCAGTATCCGGTGGAGGTCGAAATCCAGGCCTGGGATCGCTCCGGCCTGCTGCGCGACGTGACGGGTATCCTGAGCAATGAGAAGGTCAACGTCCTGTCGGTGAATACACTGACCGATACCAGTGACGGCATCGCCCGGATGCGCATCACCGTAGAGGTCGATGGTCTGGAGACGCTGGGCAGGCTCTTTTCACGCATCCAGCAGCTGTCCAACGTGATCGAGGTACAGCGCCTGCGTACCGGTGCCAAGGGGATGAAGCATAAGGGGAGCAGTACATGAGCGAGACCCGACACGGCATCGATGACCTGCTGACGCTGATGGCCGTGCTGCGCGATCCTGAGCAGGGCTGCCCATGGGATATCGAGCAGAGCTGGAACAGCATCGTACCGCATACCCTGGAAGAGGCCTACGAGGTGGCCGATGTCATCGAACGGCGTGCCTGGGACGAACTGCCCGGAGAGCTCGGCGACCTGCTGTTCCAGGTGATCTACTACAGCCAGTTCGCCCGCGAGGAAGAGCGTTTCGACTTTTATGACGTGGTGCACACGCTGACCGACAAGATGGTGCGTCGCCATCCGCATGTGTTTCCCGATGGTACCCTGGCGTCGCGCCGCCCGCCCGGCGTCAGTGCCGAGCAGGTCGAGACTCTTCAGGTCCACAGTCGCTGGGAGTCGCTCAAGGCCGAAGAACGCGCCGGGCGCAGCGAAGAGCCGCTGGGCGCTTCGGTGCTCGACGACGTCCCTCGCACTCTGCCGGCGCTGTCGCGTGCCGCCAAGCTCTCCAAGCGAGCCGCCCGGGTGGGCTTCGACTGGCCCGACGCCACGGGTGTGATCGCCAAGATTCGCGAGGAGCTCGACGAGGTCGAGCAGGCCCTGGCCGAGGGTGATCGCATGCATGCCGCCGAAGAAGTGGGTGACCTGCTGTTCGCCGTGACCAACCTGGCGCGCACCCTCAAGGCCGATCCCGAACGATGCCTGCGCGACACCAATGCCAAGTTCGAGCGGCGCTTCCGCCATGTCGAGGCGGCCCTGGCCGAAGGCGGCATGACCACCCGCGACGTCGATCTGGCCACCATGGAGCGGCATTGGCAAGAGGCCAAGCGGCTCGAGAGTCCGGTTTCCGAAACGTCAGTTGAACATTCCGAATCGTCTTCAGGAGGAGATCGGCCATGAGCGGCGATCTGCACGAATCCCTACGCGACAACGTACGTATCCTCGGCGACAGCCTGGGCCGCACCATCGCCGATGATCTGGGCCAAGGCTTCGTCGATCGCATCGAGACCATCCGTGGGCTGGCCAAGAGCGGCCGGCAGGGGGACGGACAGAGCAGCCGCGAGCTGATCGAGTACTTGCGCAAGCTGCCCGATCGCGACCTGCTACCGGTGACCCGTGCTTTCAACCAATTCCTCAACCTCGCCAACATTGCCGAGCAGCACTATCGGGCACGCTTTCGCCGCGTCGAGGACTACAAGCCCGGCTCGCAGCCGGTACTCTCCGAGCTGCTGCAGCGTGCTCGCAATGCCGGTCATGCACCGCGCAAGCTGGTCGAGAGTCTGGCCAGCATGCGCGTCGAGCTGGTGCTGACCGCTCACCCCACCGAGGTCATCCGGCGTACTCTGATTCAAAAGTACGATGCCATCGACGAGTGCCTCACCGTCATCGAATCTTCGCTGGACTATCCCGAGCGGGCCAGCCGTGCCCGTGGGCGCTTAGAGGAACTGATCAGCCAGGCCTGGCATACCGACGAGATTCGCCACGAGCGCCCCACGCCGGTGGACGAAGCGAAGTGGGGCTTCGCGGTGATCGAGAACTCACTGTGGCAAGCGGTGCCGGCCTTCCATCGTGACCTCGACAGCCTGCTGCTGGAGTCCGCCGGTGAACGCTTGCCGCTGGACGCCGCGCCGCTCGTGTTCGCCTCGTGGATGGGGGGCGACCGGGATGGCAACCCCAACGTCACCTCGCGGGTGACCCGAGAAGTCCTGCTGCTGGGGCGCTGGATGGCGGCCGATCTCTATTTGCGCGACCTGGAGCAGCTCAAGGCCGAGCTCTCGATGTGGAAGTGCAACAGTGCCCTGCGGGCCGAAGTCGGCAACGTTGCCGAGCCCTACCGCGAGCTTCTCAAGCGCCTGCTGCAGCGGGTCGAGGCGACACGCGACTGGGCCAAGGCCCAACTGGACGGGCGTACCTATGAAGGTGGCCCGATCATCGAGAGCAGCGACCAGCTCTACGCACCGCTGCTGACCTGCTACCGTTCGCTGTGCGACGTCGGCCTCGACACCATCGCCAACGGTGCGTTGCTCGATACCCTGCGCCGGGTCGCGGTATTCGGCGTGACCCTGACCAAGCTCGACATCCGCCAGGAGGCGAGCCGCCATGCCATGGTCATGGAGGAGCTCACCGATGCGCTAGGGCTTGGCCACTACCGCGACTGGAGCGAGGAGCAGCGGCAGGCCTTTCTGCTCGCCGAACTCGAGTCTCGCCGGCCACTGATTCCGCGGCGTTGGGAATGTTCGGCCGAGACCCGCGAGGTGCTCGACACCTTCATGGTCATCGCCAGCGAACAGTCCGAGGCGCTTGGGACCTACATCATCTCCATGGCCGCTCAGCCCTCCGACGTACTCACGGTCGCGCTGCTGATGAAAGAAGTGGGAGGTGTCGTCTCGCTACCCATCGCCCCGCTGTTCGAGACCCTCGACGATCTCAATCGCGCCGGCGACGTGATCGACCGGTTGCTGGCATTACCGGGTTACCGAGCGCTGGTCGACGAGCGCCAGGAAGTGATGATCGGCTACTCCGATTCGGCCAAGGATGCCGGCCAGTTGGCGGCAGCCTGGGCCCAGTATCGTGCCCAGGAGCGCCTGGTGGAGGTGTGCCGCAGTCACGCTGTGGACCTGACCCTGTTCCATGGCCGCGGTGGAGCGGTGGGCCGCGGCGGCGGCCCGGCCTATGCGGCCATTCTGTCACAGCCGCCAGGTTCGGTGAACGGCAGCCTGCGCGTGACTGAGCAGGGCGAAATGATACGCTTCAAGTTCGGTCAGCCCGACATTGCCCTGCGTTCGATGGAAATTTACGCCTGCGCGGTGCTGGAGGCGAGTCTGCTGCCGCCGCCGGCGCCAGAACCCCGCTGGCGCGAGGAGATGGATCGCCTGGCCGGCATTGCTCACGGCGCCTATGTCGGAGTGGTGCGCGAGAATGCCGATTTCGTACCTTACTTCCGTGCCGTGACGCCCGAGGGTGTGTTGGGGCATCTGCCGCTAGGTTCGCGCCCGACCAAGCGACGCCAGGATGGTGGCGTCGAGACGCTGCGCGCGATTCCGTGGATCTTCGCCTGGACCCAGATCCGCCTGATGCTGCCGGCCTGGCTTGGCAGCGGAGAAGCATTTTCCACGCGCATGGAAGAAGAGGGCGGCCTCGAGGTGCTGCGCGAGATGCGCGACCGCTGGCCCTTCTTCGGCACCTACCTGGACATGCTCGAGATGCTGTTGGCCAAGGGTGACGTTGGCATCGCCTCTTACTATGAGCAGCGCCTGGTCGACGAGCCCGCCCTCAAGGAGCTTGGCACCCAGCTGCGCCAGCGCTTCACCAAGCTGCAGTCGGTCTTGCTGGAGATTCTCGACCAGCCGCAGTTGCTGGAGCAGACGCCGTTGATCCGCCAGGCCATCGAGGTGCGCAACCCATACATCGACCCGCTGCACGGGTTGCAGGCCGAACTGCTGCAGCGTAATCGCGACGCCGACGGGGCCATTAGCGGGGAGCTTTCGCGCGCCTTGATGGTGACGATGGCGGGGATCGCCGCAGGCCTGCGCAACACGGGCTAAGAATGTACCGCGTTCGCCAAACTGGGAAGGTGGCCTCAAGAGAATCGCCCCGGCCTTGGCCGGGGCGATTCATGTCTGGCGGCAACGCAGGCGAGCCTTACTGAGGCTGTTTGACCGTGCGCAGGTAGGGCTTGAGCGTAGTGAAGCCCTCCGGGTATTTTTTCTTCGCCTCCTCGTCGCTGACCGCCGGGGGGATAATTACGTCTTCGCCCGGGCGCCAGTTCACCGGCGTGGCAACGGTGTGCTTGGCATTGAGCTGGATCGAGTCGAGCAAACGCAAGACCTCGTTGAAATCACGGCCTGAGGTCATGGGGTAGACCAGCATTGCCTTGACCTTCTTGTCCGGGCCGATGATGAACACCGAGCGTACCGTGGCGTTTTCAGTCGGGGTGCGGCCCTCGGCGCTGCCGGTCTCCTCGGCTGGCAGCATGTCGTAGAGCTTGGCGACCTCGAGGTTGTCGTCGCCGATCATCGGATAGTTGGGCGCCGTGCCCTGGGTTTCCTCGATGTCCTTGGACCAGGCGGCGTGATTGTCCACCGGGTCCACCGAAAGGCCGATGATCTTTGTGTTGCGCTTGTCGAACTCCGGCTTGAGCTTTGCCATGTAGCCCAGCTCGGTGGTGCACACCGGAGTGAAATCCTTAGGATGCGAGAAGAGAATGCACCAGCCGTCACCGATCCATTCATGAAAGTTCACGGTGCCTTGGGTAGTTTGCGCAGTGAAATCGGGCGCGATATCGCCGATTCTAAGACTCATCGTGGTGACTCCAGGATCATGAGTTCATGTGAAGGCCGCATGATGTCATGCAGCGCTGCTTGAATATAGAACATGCTTGAACGAGACGCTTCGCCGAGAGCAAAGTCTCGCTCGCTCACGTCAAAATGCGAAGTGGAGCGAAGCCGTGATCAGGTTCAGGTGGGCCATGCTGGGGGCATTGATTTCCTCGAACTCCAGCCGGCTCACCAGTCGGTTATGCTGTAGCCGTGCACCTAAACCCTGAATGCGGGCGGTGCCGGTCGTCGCCATGTATTGCGGCTCACTTGGAGAGACCGGGTCGCCCTCCCATTCGGCGAAGCCCGACTTGGCATAGAAACCGAGTTGACCCATGCGCACCCCGGCCACCAGGCTTCCGCCCAGCGTGGTGGTATTGACCAGCAGCGCCTGATCGGAATAACGGGTCGGAACCTCATCGCTCTCGCGATAGGTGAATTCGGCACCGAGGTCGAGCTGGGGTAAGTTCACCGGCGAGAAGCCCGCCGTCAAGCGGAAGCCGGAGGTATAACCGTCGATCGTCTCGAGGTCACCGCCTTCCAGCACGACGCCATTATCGAGGTACATCAAGTCACTTGTCCTGCTGGCGTAGGAGGGCCTGCTCAAGGTAGAGAAAGTCAAGGAAGCCAACAGGGCGCGTGAGGCCTCGGTATAGGCGGCAGGCTCGTTGTGCAGGGGCATGTTCGCGCCGGGAGACGCACTCGTCTCTGCCATGGCCACGTGTGGCAGCAGCATCAGGCCGGCAGCCATGCTGATGGCACCTCTGAAACACGCTCTCATTTTCCCTGACCCATTCCCTGTGCGATGCAGTTCAGCTTCGCCTATTGGAATCGAGTTAAAGCGAAATATGCGCCTAGCTCGGGCGTACGAAGCCAACTACAAGAGCTTAGCAGCCGGTTAGCGTGACCGCCAGGCTGCTCCTCAACGCTGGGAATGTGCATCTCGCGCCAGGAAATCGTCGAGTTCACTCAGGTTGGGGGTGGCGATCCCATGCCGTAGGGCGGCGGACAGCAGGGGCTGAAGAATGGCCTCGCGTTCGGTGGGTCTCCCGGCCATTACGTCCTGCAGCATGGAGGCGCGGTTGTTGGCGGTTGCAGCGATTACCTGCCATACCAGGGCATGCCAGCCCAATGCAGGGGTTACGACGCCTTCGGCGGTCATGATCTTGGCGACTTCGTCGATGATACGTTCCACCATGGGGCGGAACGGGCGGTCGCGCAGTTGGCCATTGCGGATGCGAAAGCGGGCCACCAGCGGATTGATGGCAGCGTTCACCGCCAGCTTGTGCCACAGACGGGTCCCGATGTCGTCGACTGCTTTGGCGGCCAGCCCCGCCTGGCCGAATAGTGCGGCCAGCTCGCGGCAGAGCGGCGCATGGCGATGGGCGAGGTCGCCGATATACGTGATGCCGCGACCGGCATGGGTCACCCCTTCATCGCCATGGACCCAGGCGCCTTCAGTGGTCGAGGCGCACAGCACCGGACCCGGATGGCGGCGGTCGAGCTCGGGCTGTACCTGGTAGCCGTTCTGCCACAGCACCAGCGTCGGCGTGCCGGGCAGCCGGGCCATGGCAGCGGCGTAGGCGGCTTCGGTGGCATAGGCCTTGGTGGTCAGGTGCAGGAAGGCGGGCGTCTCGGGCGGCAGCCGGTCGACTTCGAGCGCGGCAAGCTGGCGTGAGCGGCACGTGCCTTCCGGTGTGGTCAGGGTCTGCCCGGCAGGCAACGTGCGGCGGCCGGCCAGCGTCACCGGCACGACATCAGCCAGGTACATGGCCAGCAGCCGGCCCAGGGCGCCGGGGCCGACGATCAGGTGGGGAAAGTCGTTCATGGTCTGCCTTGGTCATCGGACAGAGTCAGCATACCGATGCCGGGTGGCCTGATGCCAGCTCGCTGGATCATGCCTTCGAGCGCGGTTTGCGTCGGGTCCGCCCCGTAGCGCTGCGGCCGCGTCGGCTCTTGCCACTCGCCCCGTGTCGTCTCGATGCGGCTGCGGCGGCCTCGCCCTGGGCTGTGGCCATGGCCTGGCGCAGGTGATTCGCGTCGGCGCTGCCCAGCAGGCCATGCAAGTCTTCGATTAGCGAGGCAAGGAAGGGGGCTGGATCGTCGTCACGCTCGGCGATGGCCGTCAGCCTCTGTTCCCAGAGGGCCGTACGCTCCGGGCGGGACGCGGCCTCGGGCAACGAGGCGATGAGGCCTGTGCCCAGCCGAGTCGCACGCAGCGTCTTCTTCTGACGCACCAGGAAGCCGCGCTCGATCAGCGTCTCGATGATGCCGGCGCGGGTCGCCTCGGTACCCAGGCCATCATGCTCACGCAGGGTGCGCCTGACTTCGGGGTCGTCGACGTAGCGGGCGATATTCATCATCGCTTTGATCAAGCTGGCGTCGTTGAAGGGTTCCGGAGGGCGTGTCTCACGATCCTCGACCTCACAGGCCATCACGCGGCAGCCTTCACCCTCAGTGAGAGGAGGCAGCGGCGGAGCCTCGTCTCGGGTGGTGAACAGCGGCTTCCAGCCCGGCTGGAGCACCTCCTGGCCGCTGGCGCGAAAACGCTCGCCTAGAAGGGTGAATTCCGCCTTCACTTCACGCACGATCAATGGGGAATAGAATTGGGCCAGCACGTTGCGTGCTATCAGACGGAAAACGTCGGCTTCGGCACGCTCCAGGCGCTCGAGTTCGGCCGGCTTGCCGGTGGGGGCGAGCGCATGGTGAGCGCCCACCTTCTTGTCGTCCCAGGCCTTGGAGCGCAGGGCGAAATCTGCCCCGGCGAGCCAACCGCGTAGGGTCTCGTCCTGGCTGCAGGCGCTTGCCAGGGTGGCGCGCGCCTGGGCCAGATGCTCCTCGGGCAGGTAGCGACAATCCGAACGCGGGTAGGTGATCAGCTTGTGGCGTTCATAGAGGCGTTGGCATATGTCCAGTACGGCCTGGGCCGAAAGCCCGAAGCGCCGCGCAGCGTCTACCTGTAATGCCGAAAGCGAATAGGGCAGCGGGGCGGATTGACGCTTCTGGCGGGACTCGAGCGAGGTCAGCTTACCCTCGGCGCCGGGCAGTTGCGCTGCCAGCGCTTCGGCCGGAGCACGTTCGAGCAGACGGCCCTGGTCGTCGAGGCGGTGGTGCTCGACCGGTTGCCACCAGGCGCGCAGCTGCCCGCCGGTAACCGCCAGATCGGCCCACAGCACGTAAAAGGGGTAGGGTCGGAAGTCGCGGATCTCTGCGTCGCGGCGCACTACCAGCCCGAGTACCGGGGTCTGCACCCGGCCCACCGAGAGAACGCCGTCATGCCCGGCCTGGCGACCGGTCAGGGTCCAGGCGCGGGTCAGGTTGATGCCGTACAGCCAGTCGGCACGCGAGCGCGACTCGGCGGCACGGTAGAGCGGCAGGTAGTGGGCGTTGTCCTCCAGCCGCGCCAGGGCCCGCTGTATCGCGGGCCGGTTGAGGTCGCTGACCAGCAGACGCGCCACGGGCCCCTTCCAGCCCAGGTACTCGATGACTTCCTGCACCAGCAGTTGCCCTTCGCGATCGGGGTCGCCGGCATGCACCACTTCCCCGGCTTGCTTGAGCAGCTTGCGAATAACGGCGAGTTGCCCTTTGGCCTTGGGCCGCGGGCTGAGTTGCCAGCGTGTCGGCAGGATCGGCAAGTGATCCAGCCGCCACTGCTTGAACGCGGGGTCGTAAGCGTCGGGAGGTGCCTGCTCCAGCAGATGGCCCAGGCACCAGGTCACCACGGTTTCACCGGCGTGAAGGGCACCGTCTTCACGGCGTGCCCCGCCCGGCAGGGCCTCGGCGATGGCGCGGGCCAGGCTGGGTTTTTCGGCGATGATCAGGCGCATGTCACCTTTCCGCTGCAGTCGGTTCATTTATGGATATTCTTACAGTAATCGATGAACATGGCCAGGGTCCGAAAGCGCGACGAGCTGTACAATGCCGAGACGGAAAAACGACAGAGGGGAGAGCGCTACCATGCGGGAGCGGGGAAGGACGCGACGGCTGTTGGGTCTCGGGGCGCGTACCGGCGGCACCCTGCTGCGCAGCCGGCTCGGTGGCGAGGCCGACTGGCGCGCGCTGGGTGAGGCGCTTTTCGAAGGGCTTTCCGAGCTGAAGGGGCCGGCCATGAAGTTGGCCCAGATCATGGCCCAATGGGACGACTTGCTGCCGCCGGATCTTGCCGACGAGCTGGCGCGCCTGCAGCGTCAGGCCGAGCCCATGCCATGGGAAAGCATACGCCGCACCCTGGTCGAGCAGTACGGCGAGCTGGACGTCCACTTTCGCGAGATCGAACCCAGGCCCTTCGCCAGTGCCTCCATGGGGCAGGTGCATCGTGCGGTGACCCAGGATGGCGAGACGCTGGTGCTCAAGGTGCAGTACCCGGGCCTGGCCGAAGTGCTGGAGAGCGACCTGGCCCAGCTTCGGCGCATCATGCGCCTCGGCCGTTGGCTCAAGGTATCCCGGGCGCGCCTGGACGCGTTGTTCGAGGAACTCGCCGCCAGCCTGCGCAGCGAACTCGATTATCACGCCGAGGCCCTCGCATTGGCGCGCTATCGGCAACGCTATGCTCATATGGAAGGCCTGCTGTTTCCCGAGCCATTACCCGAGCTCTCCGGCCCCCGTGTACTGGCCATGCGCTATGTGGCAGGCACGCCGCTGCGCGAGCTGGAAGAGGAGGACGCCGCCGTGCGGCAGCGTGTCGCCACGACCCTGGCCGACTGGCTCACCGAGGAGCTCTTCACCTATGGTGAGCTGCATGCCGATCCGCACGCCGGCAACTTTGCCGTCGATGCCGAGGGCCGGCTGGTGATCTACGACCTGGGTGCGGTGGTCGAGGTGCCGGAAACGCATCTGAAGGCAACGATGCAACTGCTCGATGCCACCCTGGCGGCCGACCCTATGGCCATGGACGACGCTCTGCGCCGACTGGGCGGCCGCCAGGGGAAGGGAGCACCGTTGGCGCTCTATCGCGAATCCGCCGAGGCAGTGGCGCCGCTGTTCGAGCCTGGGCCGCAGGACTTCTCCGATGTACGGGTGCATCGTCGCCTGCGCGACCTTACCCCCAAGGTGTGGGCCGCCATGGACCGCCTGCAGCCGCCAGCGGACGTGTTGCTGCTGTCGCGCACGCTGAACGGGCACTACTGGAACCTGGTACGCCTGGGGGCTCGCCTCGACATGCATGCCCGCACCCGTCCACTGCTGGCCTGGGCGCGACGATGAGCCCCAGCAGCGATGCCTGGCTTGTGTGCAGCATCGAACCACGCTTCCCTGTTACTATATGCGCCTTTTTGAACTGGCGGAGAGAGTGATGCTGGCAGTATGGGTGGAACAGCTGCTGGGCTATGCTTCGGGTGCCTTGGCAGCCATCCGTGAGGAGGAGCGCTATCCGGCTTTCATGGCCTGGGCGCGTGAGGAGGGTGCCGTGCTGATGGGCGGCGACCTGGCGATGGCCCAGGCGCTCGCACCCATCCTGTGGAGCCAGACCCCGCTCGAACGCGCCGGCTTCACCTGCGAGCCTTTGGCACGCCCAGGCCGCAACGAGCCCTGCTGGTGCGACTCCGGGCGCAAGACCAAACATTGCTGCGGGGCGGTCTCGATGCCTGCCGAAGTGCCCGACCACCTGATGTGGATGCTCTCGCTGCGCGACTGGAAGGGACCGACGCTCAAGGCCGCCCTGGAGAGCGGCAACGCCCCCGCCCAGGCCCTGCTCGAGGCTGGGCTCATCGCCGCCGAAACGGGCCAGCGTGGGCGTGCCCAACAGATCCTGGAATCGCTGTTCCAGCGGGCCGACTGGTCGCGCCTTCCGGCCCAGGCCGAGCCTGCCTTCGAACTGCTGATCGACCTCTACCAGGAGCGCGGCTTCATCCGCAAGCGCGCCGAACTGCTCGACGAAGTGCTCGATCGCGGCCCGCTGTTCCTGCGCGGCGTGGCCCTGGAGCGGCTGTGCCTGATGCACCTGGACAATGACGACCTGGATAGCGCCCGTTCCGCCTTCGTGAGAGCCCAGCAGGCCCTGCCCGATTCGCCGACCCTGGCTTATATCGAAGCCATGCTGCTGCTGCACGAGGGGCACGAAGAGGAAGCTGCCGAGCGTGCGCGCTTCTGGTTCCGGCGCCTGGCCCGCAAGGGCGAGCTGGAGCCCGACCAGCTGCAGTTCCTGGCCGACCTGGCGGAGAATCCCGGTGCTACCCTGGCCGATCAGTTGCTCAACGCCGAAGAGGACCTGGCGGAGCCGCTAGCCGCCTTGCAGGAGTTGCTGTCGGAACTGCCCACTGCGCGCGGTCTGGACGTGCGCCGGACCACCGCAGGGGAGCTTGAATATCACAGCAGTGCCCGGGAGGACACCTTGTTCGCCGCCTGGCAGAAGGTCTTCCAGGTGGAAGTGGATGACGAAAGCGCGCTGGGTCTCAAGGGCGATCCCTGGGTTCAGGCCGGCGACTGGCTGCGCGAGATCTGCGCCCACCCCGAATGGCTCGATTCGCCGCGGGTAGTGGAGTCGCTGACCCTGGCCCTGACCAGCCGCTTCGGCAGCCTGCCGTGGATGTCGCCGAGCCTGTTCGAGCCCTTGGCCGATCGGCTGGAGCGCTGGCTCGAGCGGGTCCGCGAAGAGGGCGTGGGCTCCTTCCTGTGGGATAGCGCCGACAATGCCGTGCTGCTGCGTACCGGTCTGGCGCTCGTGGTCGGCATGGAGCGGGGCGCCCGTGAGCGCTCCCGGCGCCTGGCCGAGCGCTTGCTGTCGCTCGATGACCAGGACAGCCTGGGCCTGCAGGAGCTGGTGCTCGACCAACTGCTGCGAGAAGGGCGCAACCGCGACGCTTTGGCCGTGACCGAGACCCGGCGCGACGATACCCCTGTGCTGGGGCTTCTCATGGGCCGGGCGCTAGCGCTGTTTCGGCTCGAGCGCATCGACGAGGCCAACGAGGCGCTGCGCGAAGTGCGCCACCACAATCCACATGCGTTGCCCATGCTCTGCGCTGAGCAGACCCGCCCGGTGCAGTTGGGCCCGGATAGCGTCGCCGAGCCTGGCACTCGCGCCGAGGCGTGGCAATATCGCACCCTGATGCGCGACCAGTGGCGTGCTACGCCGGGCGCCCTGGCTTGGCTGCAGGAGACGCTTGACGACTGAGCGTCCTGGTCAGGCCGCGCGAGGAGTGGGTGTGGGTACCAGCTCCTTGTCGCGGCTGATCCAGATAGCCAGCGCGATGGCAGGCAGTCCCAGGGCCGTAGAGATAAGGAAGAAAGTGGCGTAACCCTGAGCCTCCACCACCAGCCCGCCGAAGCCGCTCAGGAACTTGCCCGGCAGCGTCATTAGCGACGAGAACAGGGCGTACTGGGTCGCGGTGTAGGCGCGCGAGGTCAAGCTCGACAGGAAGGCAATGAATACCGCACTGGCCAGGCCGTTGGCCAGGTTGTCTCCAACGATGGCCATCACCAGCATCGGCAGGCTCTGGCCAGCCAGCGCCAGGGCGGCGAACAGCAGGTTGGTCAGGGTAGCCGCTGTCGCACCCAGTATAAGGATCGGGCCGATACCGTAGCGGGCCACCAGCAGCCCGCCCAGAATGCCGCCACCGATGCTCATGGCGATGCCGAACACGTTGGTGACGTTGGCAATGGTTTCCAGCGAAAAGCCCATGTCGATGTAGAGGGGGTTGGCCATCGAGGCCATGGCCAGGTCGCTGATGCGAAACACGGCCACGAACACCAGCAGCCACAGCGCCTTGAGCCGGTGTCGAGTAATGAAATCGGTGAAGGGGCAGACCACCGCGCCGATCAGCCAGGCGCCCATGCGACGCAACAGGCGCGGCTTGCCACGGCTGGCACGGATGAAGGCTCGCACACGGGGCTCATGGATCAACTGCGTGGTCAGCGACAGGCGCTTGGGTTCCGGGCGCAACAGGACCGTGATTACGCCAACACCGACCAATAGCGCCATGCTCAGGTAGGCGGCCTGCCAGGAGAGCCAGGAGGCGACGTAAAGGGCGCCGGCTCCGGCAGCCAGCAGCCCGCCGCGATAGCCGATGATATAGGTCGAGGCCATGGCCGCCTGCATGTCATCCGGCGCCGACTCGATGCGGAAGGCGTCGATGGCGATGTCCTGGGTAGCCGAGCCGAAGGCCACCAGCAGAGCGAAAGCGGCCACTAGCGTCAGGTTCTGCTGTGGTTCGAGATTTGCCAGGCCCACCAGGCCGCCGATGATCATGGCCTGGGCCACCAGCATCCAGCTACGTCGCTGGCCCAGGACGCGCGTCAGCAGCGGCAGGGCCAGGCGATCCACCACCGGCGCCCAGAAGAACTTGATCGAATAGAGCATGCCGATCCAGGCGAAGAAGCCGATGGCCGCGACCTGGACACCATCGCTGCGCAGCCAGGCAGAGAGGGTCGAGAATACCAGTAGGAACGGCAAGCCGGCCGAAAACCCCAGGAACAGCATGGTGATCACGGGAGCCCGAAGATAGATGGCCAAAGCGGCTCCCCAACTGCGCTGAGCGGTAGGGATGGTCATGCGTGACGAAACTCCTTGATTTACAGTGGCCGGGGGGCGGCCCGCCGCCGGCAACAGTGTTAGAATGGCCCACCGCACGGCGGAGGTGGGCGGCCCAGGAGGCCCTATGTTCCGGCCGCTCGATTGTTGCAGAGCCCCGGCACCGTTGCCAGCAGGATATCCCGGTAGGAGCCCTTCATGAGCCACAGCGAACGTCAGCCGATCGAAGACAAGAACGATAGCCTGCCGCGCTGGTACGTCGTTCAGTGCAAGGGCGGGGAGTCCTTCCGTGCCTCGGAGCATCTGGCCAACCAGGGTTACGAGCTGTTCCATCCCGTTCTGCAAGTGCAGAAGAAACGCGGTGGCAAGCTGGTATGGCTGGACGAGCCGCTTTTCCCCCATTACCTGTTCATCCGTCTCGACCGTATTGCCAGCAACTGGCGGCCGATCCGCTCGACTCGTGGCGTACTCCGGATCGTCACTTTCGGCGACCGCCCGCTGCCGGTCGACGACGAGCTGGTTGCGATGCTTCGAGAGCAGGGCGCGCAAGGACAAGAGAACGTCGCCAACGTTTATTTCCGCGCCGGCGAGAAGGTAGAGATCACCGAAGGGCCGTTCAAGGATCTGCAGGCGGTCTTTGCCAGTCACAAGGGCGACGAGCGTGCAATCGTGCTGCTCAACCTGCTCAATCGCCAGCAGCAACTGGAGATGCCCGTAGCGAATCTGCGCCCGCGGACGTGATTCCTCCTGGCGCCCGCCTCGCCAACCGACCAAAGGAGACCGCCATGAATATCGCTCCGCAGCGGGTCGTGACCCTGCACTATGTACTCAGCGACGAACAGGGCCAAGTGCTGGACGACTCGCGGGCACGCGCCAAACCACTCGAGTACCTGCATGGCCATGACAATATCATGGCCGGCCTTGAGCAATGCCTGACGGGCCAACAGCCCGGCGCGCGATTGAGCGTTACGCTGCCGCCCACAGAGGCCTATGGCGAGCGCAACGACAACCTGATCCAGGAGGTTGGCCGCGGCGCCTTCCCTCATGACGACCTGGCGCCCGGTATGCGCTTCCAGACCCCCGGCGACGACGGCCCTCAGATCGTCACGGTGCTAGAAGTGCGTGATGACTCGGTAGTGATAGACACCAACCACCCTCTGGCCGGGCATACCCTGAGCTATGCGCTGGAAGTGCTCGACGTGCGCGAGGCGAGTCGCGCCGAACTGGCCAAGGGGCATCCGCTTCCTGCGGGTGTCGAGCCGTCCCAGGTCGAGGATCGCAAGGCTCCCTGACCTCTCAACACTCGAATTGCCTCGAAAAACTGACCTGCATCAATCCGCTGCGCGGCACTCGTCGCGGCCGAGGCGAAATTTGATGCAGGTCAGTTTTCTATGCGCTTCAACCGGCTAGAGTGAACCCATCACATCAGGTGACGGGGAGAAACCACCATGTACTGGGATGATGCAGTAGTTTTCGGGCTGGTAACCGTCGCAATGATGGTCGCTTTCATGGCAGGTTGGATCGGCTTCGTGATTCGCGATCATCGTCGCAAGCGCAAGCACTGAACCAGTCTGTAGCAAGTCGTCAGGGGAGGGGGGATTTTCCCCCCAGTAGCCGGCCCAATTGGGCCGGCATTTTTTTGTCCGATGGTTCGCTACACCGCATCAGCGTCCGACCCACCAGTTATCGGTCCAGGCCCGCATCACCCGTTCGGGATACCAGGTCTGGCCCAGGCTACCGTTATAGCGAGCCAGTGCACGGGTGAGGTCCCCGCGTTCGACGGCCAGGTAATGGGCGAGGATCGTGCAGCCATAGCGCAGGTTGAGCCAGGGGTCCATCAAGTCGTCGGCACTACGGCCCAGCTCGCGAATCCAGAACGGCATGATCTGCATCAGCCCCACGGCGCCGGCTGACGACACGGCCTCGGGCTGAAAGGCGCTCTCAACCTGAATAAGCGCAAGGACGATCTCGGGAGACAGACCGGCTAGCCGAGCCTCATGATAGACGCGGGTCAGCATCTCGCCGCGCAGCGCCTCGTCGCGCACGAAGCGTGCGAGCCTGGGCTCCATCTGGGTCATCCATTGGCGTGCCGCCCATACCTGTTCCGGCGAGGGCGGTGTAGTCACCAACGTATCGAGGGTCTGGCGCAGCGAGGCGGGCGTTTCGGGTTCCACCCGTACTCGCTGGGCGGCAGAATATTGCAAGGCAACGGGAAAGGCGTCGAGAAAGCCTGTTTCTCTATCGTCGGTATTCTCGCCTTGTTCCTGTGCGGAAGAGGGTTGGGCGCCAAACAGGCTGGCCGCGATCAGCAACACCGCGGCCAGCCGGCGATTACGCCCCGGTTCGCTCGCGCAGGAATTCGACGATGCTTTCGGCAGGCACCATGGTCGCTTCACTGTCACGCCGCCCCTTGTATTCCAGTTCGCCATTGTCCAGCCCGCGGTCGCCGACCACCAGGCGATGGGGAATACCGATCAGTTCCTGGTCGGCGAACTTCACCCCGGGGCGCAGGTCTCGGTCGTCCAGAAGCACGTCGATGCCTGCCGCCGTCAGCGCCTGATAGAGCCGCTCTGACTCCTCGCGCACGCGCTGCGACTTGTGCGCGTTCATTGGCACCAGGGCGATCTGGAAGGGGGCGATGGCATTGGGCCAGATGATGCCGTTCTCATCGTGGTTCTGCTCAATGGCGGCGGCGACCACGCGGGTGACGCCGATGCCGTAGCAGCCCATCCAGGGGTGAGCCGACTTGCCGTTGTCGTCGAGTACCGTGGCGTTCATCGCTTCTGAGTACTTCTTGCCCAACTGGAACACGTGGCCGACCTCGATGCCGCGCTTGATCGAGAGCGTGCCCTTGCCGTCCGGCGAGGGGTCGCCTTCGACCACGTTGCGGATGTCGGCGACCTTGGGCAGTGCCGCGTCGCGCTCCCAGTTGATGCCGAAGTAGTGCTTGCCGTCGACGTTGGCGCCAGCACCGAAGTCGCTCATCAGCGCTACGCTGCGGTCGACGATGATCGGCATGTCGAGGTTCACCGGGCCCAGCGAGCCGGGGCCCGCTCCCACTACAGCGCGAATTTCCTCTTCCGTGGCCATGGTCAGCGGTGCAGCCACCTCGGGCAGGTTCTCGGCCTTGACCTCGTTGAGCTCGTGATCGCCGCGCACCAGCAGGGCAATCAGACCGCCCTCGGCGGCGCGCACCATCAGCGTCTTGATGGTTTTCCCGATGGGCAGACCGTGCTGTTCTACCAGGGCGGCGATGGTTTTGGCATTGGGCGTGTCGACCAGGCGAAGCTCCTCGCTGGGTGCGGCGCGCTCGGGATTCGTGCCCAGCGGCGCGGGCCTTGCCTCGGCCTTCTCGATGTTGGCGGCGTAGTCGGACTCGGTGGAGAAGACGATGTCGTCCTCACCGGAGTCGGCCAGCACGTGGAACTCGTGGGAATCGGTGCCGCCGATGGCGCCGGTGTCGGCCAGCACCGGGCGGAAATCCAGCCCCAGGCGGGTGAAGATCCGTACGTAGGCGTCGTACATCGCCTGGTAGGTCTCCTTGAGGGAGTCCTGGTCGATGTGGAAGGAGTAGGCATCTTTCATGATGAACTCGCGCGAGCGCATCACGCCGAAGCGCGGACGGATCTCGTCGCGGAACTTGGTCTGGATCTGGTAGAAGTTGGCCGGCAGCTGCTTGTAGCTGGAGAGCTCACGGCGCATCAGGTCGGTGATCACTTCTTCATGGGTCGGTCCGACGCAGTAGTCGCGCTCATGGCGATCCTTGAGGCGTAGCAGCTCGGGGCCGTACTGCTCCCAGCGGCCGGACTCCTGCCACAGCTCGGCGGGTTGTACCGCCGGCATCAGCACCTCCTGAGCCCCGGCGCGATCCATCTCCTCGCGCACGATGCGCTCCACCTTGCGCAGGGTGCGCAGACCGACCGGCAGCCAGTTGTACAGGCCCGAGGTGAGGCGGCGGATCATGCCGGCGCGTAGCATCAGCTGATGGCTGATGACCTCGGCGTCGGCAGGCGTTTCCTTGAGGGTGGCGATCAACAGTTGGGTGGCGCGCATGGGTCCGGCGTTTCCTTCCAGCATGGGCTGACATTAGTCGAGGTGCCGCGGCGGGCGGCGTTCGGGGCATTGTACGGCCAACGGCGAATGGCGGCAAAAGAGCGAGTTGATTAAGACGCAGCGAGGAGCGCCGGGGACAGGTCGAAGAGGAGGTCATTTGCCGTGGGTGAGGAGCACCGCTCCGAACGGACTGGCCATGGATGGCAAGTCCCGGTCCTGCAAGCGGAGCAGGATGCGGGAGCGAAGCAGGGCAAATGTAGCGCCCAGGGAAGGGTTTACAGCGCCTCATCGACGGTCCGGCGCTCCGGGGCCTGTCCCCGGATCAGCTCCGAGCGAACATCATGCCAACGACTTTAGCCAGAACACCATCGGCTTGTCGGTCTCCTCCGGCTCGCCGATATCCTTCCAGCGGAAGGTGGTGGCAAGCTCCGGATGCCGCTCGTAGCCCTGCGAACGCCAGAAGCCGTGCAGCGGCACGTAGTCCTCCGGCTTAAGCGGATGAGCGTCGGGGCGCTCCACCGCGCAGAAGGCCACGGCCGAGAAGCCGCGTCTGACCGCATGGCGCTCGCGTTCGGCGAGAAATGCCTTGCCGATGCCTCGGCCACGGTAGCTCGGCAGTAGTACCGACTCGCCGTAGTAGAACACGCTGTCGACATCGAAGCCGGCCAGCTCGAAGGGGGCGCGGAACTCCTCCATGTCCTCGGCCAGCGGCATGCCAGTGGCGGCACCCACCAGGGCGTCGCCATCCTCGGCCAGCACGAACAGGCTCTCGGGGCATTCGGCGTAGCGGCGCAGGTAGTTGGCTTCGTAATCGAAACTGCCGTCATAGAGATAGGGGTAGTCGTGGAACACGGTGATGCGCAGGTGGGCCAGCGCGTCCAGTCGCGGCTCGATGGCGCTGCCCTGGCAGACGTGCAGTACCGTTTCGCTCATGGAGCCCTCCGTGAAAGTTCTAAACGTTCGTATTAGTTGGCGTTGTGGTAATCTCCGGCCATTCTCCATGGCGGCACCTGGGGCGGCAATCACCCGGCGTCGATAAGCTGACTTTTTGCGGAGCACCCGTTCCATGAGGACCCGAATCCGTCGTGCCCTGACCGGCTTGGTGCTTGGCACTTCCATTATCGCCCTGGTGGGCTGCGGTACCGTCCTCCATCCCGAGCGTAAGGGCCAGATGAGTGGCCGAATCGACCCGGTGGTGGCCATCGGCAACGGCGTGGGCCTGCTGTTCTTCATCGTCCCGGGCGTGATCGCCTACGCCGTGGATTTCTCCAACGGTACTATCTACCTGCCCGGCACCCAGGATAGCGCCAGCGTCGATGTCCTGCAGATGGAAGAGGGCATGGACGTACCCACCCTGGAGAGGCTGCTCTCCGAAAAGACCGGCAAGGCGGTCAGGCTGGACAGCGAACTGGTGCGGGTCGAAGAGGTGGAAAGCCTCGATGAGGCCTTGGCGCTGGTGCGCATGGCCGGTATCAACGACCGCGAGCGCCTGGCCACCATGTAGGCTGGGTATCAGGTTCTTCCTTCGCCCCCTCGAGTCGTTCCAGTTCGAGGGGGCGATACGTTTCCAGCAGTGCCCAGAGGATGGCTGCCGTCTCGGCATCCGGCAGGCCGCGGTAGTCGGCGGGCCGGAAGCGCATCTGGAAGGCACGCAGTACCGCACGGGTCTGGTGATCCAGCTCAGCCGTCACCTCCAGCGGATAGCCCCAGCGGCCAAGCGCCTCCTGCAGGATGGCAAGAGGCGGCTCCTGAGTTTCGAAACGGGCCTGCCAGCGCGATACGACCTCAGCCTCAGGCCAGATGCCAATGCCGGCATCAAAGAGCTCGCGCCAGGGAAATTCGGGGCCGGGGTCGATCTTGCGCGTCGGTGCGATGTCGGAATGCGCCACCACATTGGTGGGGTGGATGCCGTGGCGTTCGATGATGTCACGCGACAGCGCGATCATCGCCTCGATCTGCTCGTCAGGGTAGGGCGCCCAATTCACCTCCGTAACAGGTTCGGGATGCGCCTCAAGCAACCGCTCCACTTCAGCGTAGGGGCGGTCGGGCCCGGTATTGACGATCTCGATGCCGATCGAGGTGTCGTTGATATTGGGGCGGCCTTTCCAGTCGCTGGCGCCAGCGTGCCAGGCACGGCGAGACTCGTCGACGAGCTGATAGACCAGCGGCTGGCCACGGCGCTCCCGTGCCGGTAGCGGCAACACGTAGTGGGCGCTGACGTGAGGTCCGGTGAGCACGGCCAGCGATTCGGCCTCGTCGACGTCGGTGTAGTGCAGCACGAGATGGTGCACACGGCTGCCATGCGAGGACGATACATGGGTGTGATCTACTACGTAGTCGTCGCGTTTCTCCAGATGCTCCGGTGAGGTACAGCCGGACAGCCACGCGCCCCCCATGGCAATGCCCAGAAGGGTGGTCCAGCGCTTCGGCATGATCAGCTCCCCTCCGTCATTATCCGTATCAGCAAGCCGAGTACCATGGCGGTCGAAACACTGAGCAGGGTTCCCATGAGTACGTACTCGGTCAGCTTGCGATCCTGTGCGCCGCGCAATTCACCGAAGCGCAGCACCGACTTGGCGGCGAGCAGGAAGCCGATGGCGGTCAATTGGTCGAGTAGCACCAGGGTCAGCACCAGGACGCGCTCGGCCATGCCGATGCGTGCCCCGGCGGCAATGAGCGTGCCCGGGTTGTCGATTTCGGCACTCCAGCGTTGTATGACCAGGGCAATGACGATCGACAGCGGACGGGTGACGAGCACGTACGCAACGACAATGCCGAGTACCGGCGGGGTGAACAACCATTGCCAGAAGGTGACCAACGGCTGCCAACTGCCCAACCAGGTCAGCCAGACACCCAGCAGCACCAGCAGGTGCAACGCCTGGTCGAGCATGAACCAGCGCAGCCTTGACGGTGACAGATAGGATTTGCCGAGGTCGATTGCCATATGGCTCACGGCGACGGTAAGCGCGCCTCCCAGCACCATGGTCAAGGAGCCGTTGGCGTTCGAATGGCTGAGGGTGGCCGCGCCCAGCACCGCGAAGGCCAAACCGCCATGCAGCGCTGCGTGCATGTAGAGTTGCGGGGAGCGCACCTTACGCACGTAGCGAGCCTCGACCCAACGCCTCGGCTGCAGGGCAAAGTCGCCAAGCAGATGGACCAGCACCAGCCCCAGCAGCAGCGATAGATCGGCGTTCATCGGGAGTCGTCCTTGAAACGTTGACTGAGGTAGCGGAGATAATCGTCGAGCAACGTCCAGCGGGCGGCCCGCAGCCGCTTGTGCACGCCGGGCTGACTGATACCGAGCCGCTTGGCGAGTGCCTGCTGCGATTCATCGTGCCAAAGGCTCAGGTAGACGGCCTCAGCAGCGTAGCGCGACCAGCCATCGATCAATTCGTCGACGAAACGGGTCAGCAGGGCCAGGCACCCGCTCTCGGACTCTTCGGCCAGCGTGAGGCACAGGTGGGAAGCGCCTTCGCTCATGGCATCCAGGGTCTGGCCGGAGCGTACGAATACCTCACCGCTGGCTTCGGTCACCCGCTGTTCGGGCTGCCAGCGATCCTTGCCGACGGCGACAGCGATGCGTGCATCCCAGCGCTGGTCTTCCTCTGAATGACGAATCAGTGCCGCACGCAACAGCACCGCGGCATGCATGGCTGTCGTGGGGTCGGGCAGGGCGATCTGGAAACCGTCTCCACGGTACCGCTCACCCTGGCCGCCATAGCGGTCGGTGATCGCCTCGAGAGCGTCATCAAGCACCTCGAAGAGTCGCTTCGGGTCGCTGGCCTTGCGGGAATCGACAAGGTCGCCCGTGAGGACGGCAATGCGCTGCACCATAGGCTCGTTCTGCATGAGGGTATGGAGGGATAATAGCCCCTAAGGGTTATTTTTCAAGGTAATAACCATAAAGGGTTATAGCGGCTTGGCCACTATCGATACTGCCCAAGACCAGGCGGTGACTGGCTTGTCATAAAAACCTGTATGAAGATACAGTATAGAGAGTGGTCATTGGATGAGCAAGCCGTCGCAGGATTATCGAACCCGCCCGGCGCTGCTACCCGCGCGCCAGCTCGCGCATGGCGCTCTCCAGCCCCTCGAGGGTCATGGGATACATACGGTCGTCGATCAACTGGCAAATCAGCTGGGTGGAGTGCGTGTACTCCCAGGTGCGTGTCGGCATGGGGTTGAGCCATGCCAGGCGAGGAAACTTGTCGACCAGGCGCTTGAGCCACACCGCGCCGGCCTCGTCGTTGAAGTGCTCCACACTGCCGCCAGGGTGGGTTACTTCATAGGGTGACATGGCGGCGTCGCCGACGATCACTACCTGATAGTCGCGCCCGTAGGTGTTCAGCACGTCCATGGTGGGAATACGCTCACTGGTGCGGCGATAGTTGTTGCGCCAAACACCCTCGTACAAGCAATTGTGGAAGTAATAGTATTCCAGGTGCTTGAACTCCGAACGGGCGGCTGAGAACAGTTCCTCGCAGACACGGATGTGGTCGTCCATGGAGCCGCCTACGTCGAGGAACAGCAGTACCTTTACCGTATTGTGGCGCTCCGGGCGCATGCGCACGTTGAGCAGGCCGGCATCGCGGGCGGTATCGCGGATAGTGGCGTCGACGTCGAACTCCTCTGCAGCCCCCTGGCGGGCAAACTTGCGCAGCCGGCGTAGCGCCATCTTGATGTTGCGCGTGCCCAATTCGAGCGAATCGTCGTAGTCGCGGAAGCGGCGCTCGTCCCACACCTTGATCGCCCGGCGATGGCGCGAGCCCTCCTGGCCGATGCGAATGCCCTCGGGGTTGTAGCCGTAGGCGCCGAAGGGACTGGTGCCGCCGGTACCGATCCATTTGTTGCCACCGGCGTGACGCTCCTTCTGCTCCTCGAGGCGCTTCTTGAAGGTCTCGATGAGCTGCTCGAGCCCACCAAGAGATTCGATCTGGGCCTTTTCCTCTTCGCTGAGCTGCTTCTCGAACTCAAGGCGCAGCCAGTCGTCGGGAATCAGCGCCTCAATGGCGGCATCGAGGTTCTCCAAGCCGTCGAACCAGGCGGCGAAGGCGCGATCGAAGCGGTCGAAGTGGCGCTCATCCTTGACCAGCACGGTGCGCGCCACGCGGTAGAACGCCTCCATGTCGGCGAACACCACGCCGCGCTCGGCTACGGCGTGCAAGTCGAGCAGTTCACGCAGCGATACCGGCACCCCGGCGCGCTTCAAGGTCTCGAACAGGCCGATGAACATGGCTCAGCGCCTCTGGTTGCCTTGGCGACGCATCATGAAAGCCAGCCGCTCGAGCAGTTGGGTATCCTGCTCGTTCTTCACCAGCGCGCCTGCCAGCGGCGGGATCGCCTTCACCGGGTCGCGGTGGTAGAGCGCCTCGCGGGCCAGCTCGTCGGCCATCAGCAGCTTCAGCCAGTCAACCAGCTCCGAGGTGGAGGGCTTCTTCTTCAGCCCTGGCGCCTGGCGCAGGTCGAAGAACACCTCCAGCGCCTCACCGACCAGCTTCGGCGCGATGTCGGGAAAATGCACGTCGACGATGGCCTGCATGGTGTCGCGGTCGGGGAACTCGATGTAGTGGAAGAAGCAGCGGCGCAGGAAGGCGTCGGGCAGCTCCTTCTCGTTGTTCGAGGTGATCACGATGATCGGCCGATGCCTGGCGGAGATAGTCTCGCCGGTCTCGTAGACGTGGAATTCCATGCGATCCAGCTCCTGGAGCAGATCGTTGGGGAATTCAATGTCGGCCTTGTCGATCTCGTCGATCAGCAGCACTACGCGCTCGTTGGCAGTGAAGGCCTTCCACAGTTTGCCGGGGCGGATATAGTTCTCGACGTTCTCCACGCCCTCGACGCCGAGCTGAGAGTCGCGCAGGCGGCTTACCGCGTCGTACTCGTAGAGCCCTTGGGCGGCCTTGGTGGTGGACTTGATGTGCCATGTGATCAGCCGCGTATCAAGCGAGCTCGCCAGTTCTTCGGCCAGCAGGGTCTTGCCGGTACCCGGCTCGCCCTTGATCAACAGCGGGCGCTCCAGGGTCACGGCGGCATTGACCGCCTGCTTCAAGGCATCGGTAGCCACATAAGTAGAAGTCGAATCGAAAGCCATGGTCATGCCTCGGCGTAGCATCGTGTCTGGGAGAGGCAAACAAGTGTACGGAAGGGTGGGGCGAGGGACAAATACTGCTGTAAAGCGATACCATCTGGGAGACGTATACGGCCGGTCTGCCGCGGCATGCCTGCAGGGGAGCCATGAATATGAGCGAGACTTTCCTCCATAACGAACCGCTGATCCGCCTCGGCATCTTCCTGCTGGTACTGGCGTCGATGGTATTATGGGAAATCCTTGCCGCGCGCCGCGAGCAGAGGATCGGGCGCTGGCAGCGCTGGCCCGGCAACCTGCTGATCGTGGCGCTGAACACAATGGCGGTTCGCCTGGTCTTTCCCTTGGCGGCGGTGGGGGCCGCCCTGGTGGCCGCCGAGCGCGGTTGGGGGCTGTTTCATCTGGTCTCGGCGCCGCTGTGGTTGGCATTGCCGTTCTCCGTGCTGTTGCTGGACGCGGCAATCTACTTCCAGCATCGGCTGTTTCATGCCGTGCCCTGGCTGTGGCGCCTGCATCGCATGCACCATGCAGATCTGGAGTTCGACGTAACCACCGGGCTGCGCTTCCACCCGCTGGAGATCCTGATCTCGATGGGCTTCAAGGTCGCCGCGGTCACGCTGCTGGGGGCGCCGGCCGCGGCGGTACTGATCTTCGAAGTCCTGCTCAATGCCACCTCCATGTTCAATCACGGCAACGTACGCCTGCCCGAGCGGCTCGACCGCTGGCTGCGCTTGCTGCTGGTGACGCCGGACATGCACCGCGTGCATCATTCCATTGTGCGCCGCGAGACCGACAGCAACTTCGGTTTCAATCTGCCCTGGTGGGACAGGCTATTCGGTACCTATCGCGACCAGCCCGGCGCCGGGCATCTCGGCATGACGATTGGCATCGAGGTATTCCGCGCCCCCCGTGAACTGAGGCTGGATCGCATGCTGGTCCAGCCTCTGCTGAATCCCAGGCCTCCCGCCGCGCAGAACCGCAGCGAGGAGCCGTAACGTTAGTCCTCTTTTTGGCGATAAGCTCCCACCAGCGTCGCCGGGTCGTGCTCGGCGTGGCCATGGCTGACGTGGGCGCGCATCAATTGGGCGGCAAGGCCGCTCATGGGCGTGGCGCTGCCGGCGCGCTGGCTCTGTGCCGTGGCCATGTCGAGATCCTTGAGCAGGGTGCGCAGGTGCCAGGCCGGGTTGGCATACTCGCTGGCTGCCATGCGCGGGGTGAGGATTTGGAACGGCTTGGAGTCGGCGAATCCGCCCGCCAGTGCCTCGGTCAGGCGGCTGGCGTCCACGCCGCTGGCCTCTGCCAAGGCTACCATCTCGGCGATCACCGCCGCCTGGCAGCCGACGATCATCTGATTACACACCTTGGTGACTTGGCCCGTTCCCACCGAGCCCATGTGCGTCACTCGCGCCGCGAGTGGCGCGAGCAGCGGGCGCACGGCATTGACGTCTTTTTCAGCGCCGCCGCACATGATGGCCAGACTGCCGGCCTCGGCCCCCGCCACGCCGCCGGAGACCGGCGCATCGACCCAGCGCATGCTGCACTCTTCTTCCAGCTTCTCGGCAAAGGCGCGTGTTGCCGCCGGGTCGCTGCTGGAGAGATCGATCAGGCGTTGCCCCGTCTGGCCATGGGCCGCCACGCCGCCCTTGCCGAACACGACATCCTCCACTACGGCGGTGTTGGCCAGGCACAGCATCACCACGTCGACACGTTGCATCAACTCGGCGATGGAGCCGGCTACCGTAGCGCCGGCTTCCAGCAACGGCACGCACTTTTCCGCGGTGCGGTTCCATACCGTCACGTCGAAGCCGGCACCCAGCAGGCGGCGCGTCATGGGGTCGCCCATCAGGCCGATGCCGATGAAGCCGATGCGGGGTTGAGGCATGTCGTTTCTCCAGGTTGGCCAGGCAGCGGAACGCCTAGCATGCACAATGGAAGGGTTTTCCATCAACTGCACGGGCGGACAGGATACGCAGTAGGCTCAACCACAACCGTCTCGGCATGACATCAGCTCTATGGGTTCACTCGCCGGTATATGGCTTCGAGCAGGCTATAGAGACCAAAGGCGAACAGGCCC
The DNA here is from genome assembly GCF_014931605.1 of Halomonas sp. MCCC 1A13316. Classification (NCBI taxonomy): domain Bacteria; kingdom Pseudomonadati; phylum Pseudomonadota; class Gammaproteobacteria; order Oceanospirillales; family Halomonadaceae; genus Billgrantia; species Billgrantia diversa. The sequence continues at coordinate 1,774,758 of NZ_CP053382.1, forward strand.
AGGGCAACGAAGGCCAATAACCATCGGCCAAAGACCTGGCTGCGCAAGGTACTGAAGACCTCGGCAAGACCACCCGCCTGGTCGGGGTCGAACTGGTAGGCAGCAATGATGAAGAATGCTCCGATGAGCAGGAACACCAGGCCGCGAGTCACCAGGCCGAAGCGGCAGATGGGGTAGGCCCAGCGTTGAGTGCTGGGTGGCATATTGAAGTGACGATCGAACTTGGCTTTCCATCCTTTGATGCCGTGCGCACATCCCGCGCCGATGATGGCGATGCCCACGACGCCCACCAGCCAGCGCCCGTAGGGCTGCTGCATCAGCCAACTGGCCAGACCTTCCGAACCACCATCAGAACCGCTCGAATTGGCGCCCAAGGTGAAGATAAGGCTGGCAGCGAAGAACGCCAGCAACGTATGCGTAACGGCACTCACCAGCAGCCCCGTCCGAATCGCCAGACCCTTGGCGTCGGTGCCGTGGTGATCAGTGTCCTTGATGGCTTGTATGCAGCGCCACAAGGCATACCCCAAAAGGCCCAAGCTGATGGCAATGAGCAGCACGTCACCCCATGCGGCGCCCATCAGGCTCTCCAGCGCACCACGGCTGTCCGTTGCCTCGCCTCCTTGCCCAATCGCCGCCAGCATGGCCAGGCCGCCAACCAGCAGGTACACGATGCCACGTGCGGCATACCCCCATCGCGCCATGAAATCGAAGGCATCCCCATGATCCGGGGCCGGAATGCTGTTAACCATGTCGTCCTCCTGACTGAGCCGAGTATCGGTGGCGAATCCTTTCGTTCACTCTAGCAGTTCGGCTTGGCACGGTAGCAGGGAGGCGAGAAATGCGTCCAGTTGGGTCAGGCGAGGTAGTGTCATCTCTTGTTTCCGAAGAGGTCTTCATGCCTGTCGATATCCAGGCAGACGCCGGGATCATCGAAATTGCAGCTGATAAGTCGGGTACGATGGCGATGGAGCACTCTCTTGGCCCCGTCGTCACCGTCCAGGGTTTCGAGAGTGGGCCAGAACTCACGACCGAAGAGAACTGGGTGGCCGGCCTGACCCATGTGGCAGGGGCGAACGATGCGGGAACGCCTAGCCTGGCGCTGCAAGGCGAGGAGAGTCTCGAGGCCGATATGGGGCATGTCGCCGAGCAGAATGGCCGCAGCCTCGATGCCAGCCAGGGAGGTGTCGCGACCGAGAGCGGCGATGGCCTCACCGAGGCTCGCCCCCAAGCCATGCTCGGCTCGTGTGGCACGTATGATGGGCGTGTTCGTGTGCAACCCCAAGGCTTTCGGGTCGTCCTCTTCGCGTAGGCGGAGTACACCTGGTCACAATCGGCTTTGGTCACCATTGGCGTCGAGCCGCAGCAGGGTGGTCACTGTACCGAGGTAGGGCCGTACGGCTTCCAGGTGGATTGAGGGCGGGTGCTGGCGTGGGAGCCGCCCGAGTGCCTGGTCATTACCTGGCAAATCGGCCCCAGCCGAGAACCGCAGCCCGATCCCACGAACGCCAGCACAGTGGAATTTTATTTCATGAGGAAGGGCCAAGTGCTACCCGCCTGATAATTGAGCACTGCAATTTTCGAAACCACGGCGATGGTGCCGAGGAGTATCGAGACGCCATGGCCTCCGAGTACGGCTGGCCTTACATTCCGGAGCGTTACCGAAAACTGGCCTTGAGTTATGCCGCGGAATGGAGGTGAGATGAGCTCCGGCCTAGGCTACAAGGTGACGTCTAGGCAGCATGAACCGCTTCCAGCGTGAATCGGGAAGGACTTGTTGGGAGGTGATCATGGATAGTCGCGGCTTTTGGCGTATCGTTTTCTGCTTTTGCTTGCCTTGTTTTTTGCTGGGTTGCTCCCAGCGAGCTATTTACGAGGGGCTGAAACACAGCAATGCCCTTGAGTGCCATCAGGTGCCTTACGGCCAAAGGGAGGTATGTTTCGAACGACTTCCGCCGGATTATGACACTTACCGCCGCCAGCGCGAGGCAGTGATTGGCGAATGAAAGCTGAGTGCCGTTGTGTTAACGCCCCGACGCCGTAGCGAAAACTGGCGCCGGGGAAGCGAAGGTACTTTTTAGCCGGTCATTCTGCCGCTGAGCTGATCGCGCAGTCGGTCGACCATGCCGACGCCGGGGCCCACCGTCTTGTGGAACAGCTCGGAGTGGGGCGCGCTGGGGTGGGGGCGGGTCGGAGCCATCTGCTTGGCTTTCTCCACTTTCTTACCCAGTTCGACGAGATCCTCGCCGGAGATGCGCTGACGCAGCTTGGGAAATTGGTCGGCTTCTTCGTCCTTGGCATGGTGACGTAGCAGCTCGTCCAGCTTGTGCACGCGATCCATGAAGGCCGGCTCGTCGGCATCGGCGTCTTCCAACTGCTTCATCACCTGCACGATCTCGTCGTGCTCTTCCCTATCATGCTCGGCTTCCTCCTCGCCATCCGGGATGCGCTTCTCCATTGTCGGATAGACGTACATCTCTTCGGCGACTGCGTGACGCATTACCTCGGCGATAAGCGTATCGGTCAGCTCGCGGCGCTGCTCGGCATTGGGAGAGCGCTGGATCTGATCCAGCAGATCCTCCATTTCGCGATGGTCGGTGGTGAGTATGTCAACGACGTCCTGAGCGGACGCGGTGGTGTTCTGCACGTTCATGAGACTCCTCCATTGAGTCGTTGCGCCTTTTAGCGTCATGCCATTTCAACATAGACGCGAGCTGGCGTATGAGCCAAGCCTGGCGGAGCCTTCCGTCTCCCGCTTATGCTGAACCTCTTTCCCAGGGGCCTAGAAAAGGTCCTATGCGTCGAATAAGGGGGTAGTCATGCGGCTCAGGGTGCTGTCGGACCTGCATCTGGAACATTTCGACGAAGGACGCGAGCTACCGGAAGTGGCGGCAGAAGCAGTGGTTCTCGCGGGAGACATTCACCGCCATGCGGAGGGGCTGGCCTGGGCGGCTGAGCGCTTCGCCGGGATGCCGATCCTCTACGTGCCGGGCAATCATGAATACTACGGTGCTTCCATGCCGCTTCTGCGCCAGGCACTGGCGGCCGAGGCCGAGCGATGGGGCATACATCTGCTCGACAACCGTTCGCTCACGCTGGGAGGCGTGCGCTTTCACGGCACGACGCTATGGACAGACTTTGCGCTCTATGCCGATGACCCGAACCATGACCCAGCGCTGACCGAGGAGAAGGCGCGCTGGCTGATGCCCGATTTCAGCATCATAGAGCAGCCTGAGGGGGAGACCTTCAGCCCGGTGGAGAGCCGGCGGTTGCACGCCGAAGGCTTGGCTTGGCTCACCGTCGAGGTGGACAAGCCCTTCGACGGGCCTCGGGTGGTGATCAGCCACCATGCGCCCTTGGCGGAGTGCATTCCGCCTCGCTACCGGGGCGATGCGCTGTCGCCGGCCTTCGCTTCTCATCTGCCGGCGATGATGGGGCGCATGGACCTATGGATTCACGGCCACGTACACGAGCCGGTAGATCGGGAGGTGGCCGGCACACGGGTTGTGGCCAACCCCGGCGGCTACCCTGGTGAGTTCGAGCCACCACTGTTTGTGCCGGACCTGGTCATTGATATCTGAGGAAATATCGTCGTACCAAGAAAGGCCGCTGGAGCGCTAGGAACGGCGCCATCCCTGGCGACGTACCGAAACGTGACGCGGTCAACTGAAGACGTGAAAGCTATCGGCATTCAGCCATAGATGGACCAGTATACTGGCCACGTAGCCCAGGGCGATCACCGGCGCCCAGCGCAGGTGCCCGGCAAAAGTGTAATAGCCACGGGCCTGGCCCATCAAAGCGACGCCGGCGGCTGAGCCGATGGAGAGCAGGCTGCCACCGACCCCGGCGGTAAGCGTGATCAACAGCCAGTCACCATGGGACATCTCCGGCTGCATGGTCAGCACCGCGAACATCACCGGAATGTTGTCGATCACGGCAGAGACCAAACCCAGCGCAATGTTGGCCCAGGTGGCATCCCAGCCGTAGAGCAGTTCCGATACCAGGCTCAGGTAACCCAAGAACCCCAGACCGCCGACACACATCACCACGCCGTAGAAGAACAGCAGGGTATCCCACTCGGCCCGTGCCACGCGATTGAACACGTCGAATGGCACCACGCTGCCGAGCTGAGCCAACCTGCGCTCGTCACCCGTCATCGTGTAGTGCTCGCGTTTTCTTTCCAACGAGCGGGGCAGGGTACGGCGCAAGTAATAGCCGAAGAACTGCAGGTAGCCAAGGCCGGTCATCATGCCCAGCACCGGAGGCAGGTGCAGCAAGGTATGGCAGGCCACAGCGGTGGCGATGGTCAGCAGAAACAAGGCAATGATCCGTCTGGCTCCGCGTTTGAGGTCGACTTCCTCTTCGTCCCCCTTGGGGGTGCGATTGCCGATGAACAGGCTCATGGCGACTGCCGGCACCAGGAAATTGACCAGCGAGGGCAGCAACAGGGCGAAGAACTCATAGAACTGCAGCATGCCGGCTTGCCACACCATCAGCGTAGTGATATCGCCGAACGGGCTGAAGGCACCGCCAGCGTTAGCCGCTACCACGATATTGATACAGGCCAGGTTGATGAAGCGCTTGTCGCCTTCGGCCACCTTGACCACCACCGCACACATCAGCATGGCGGTGGTGAGGTTGTCTGCCACCGGCGAGATCACGAAGGCGAGTCCGCCGGTGAGCCAGAACAATTGGCGGTAGCTGAAACCCTTGCGCACCATCCAGGAGCGCAGCGCGTCAAAGACTCGTCGCTCCTCCATGGCGTTGATGTAGGTCATCGCCACCAGCAGGAACAGCATCAGCTCGGCGAACTCGAGCAACATCTCGCGAAAGGCATGTTCCGCCTCGTTGGGCATGCCGGATTGGACGTAAACCCAGCCGATCAAGAACCAGATGAGGCCGGCTGCGACCAGCACCGGCTTGGACTTGCGCATGTGAATTTTTTCTTCGGCCATTACCAGGGCATAGGCCAGTACGAACAGTGCAATGGCGGTGAAACCGACCAGTGAATTCGTCAGCTCGAGCGGTCCGGTGGCGGCCTGCGCCAGCGGGCTGGTGAGAGCAAGAGAGATGACAAGGAATAGCATTACCAGGCCACGGAGATTCCGGGGCCTGGCAGGAGCATGACAGCCAGTGGACATGGTAGTGATTCCCGAGGAAGGAAACAGAGGAGAGAGCACCGCCTATATAGCATGCCGTGTTGCGCTGCGGTATCGATCAGTGAGCCTTGCGCCATGCCAGTTTTGCATGGCAACGAAGTGCGCCCGAAGCGCTGCCGATCATTGGAGAGAAGCATGTGTTAGCGTGACGCCATGCTCCGTGCGGGACTGGTTAACTCTAAGGAGAAGACGCATGCACATAGCCATTCTGACACTGCATGTTTCGCTGCCCGGCTGCGCATCACTGAAGGAGAAGCGTCAGCGCATGGGGGGATTGCACGAGCGCTACGGCCGCAACCCGGCGGTAGCTGTATGCGAGAGCGGTGAGCACGATCGGCTGGAAGCGAGCGAATGGACCTTCGTGATCGTGGGCAACGAGCGGCAGAAGGTCGAGTCGCTGTGCAGCGAGGTCGAGGATAGGGTGCAGCGCACGGTGGATGGCCGTGTTATGGATAGCACTCGCGAGTTGCTGTAGCTACGTGACCGGATACGTCGAAACGGTCAACTGGTTTATTTCGCTTCGCTGATTTTCTGTGCATCAAAAAGCGTCAATAAAGAACACAAGTGGGCTTCGGTGGTGCAGATGAGGCGAACGGATGGAATATAGCACAAAGCCTGCTTGACTGTTTTTCTTGCAGGCCTTTGTTTTTTAGAATTTTTTGTGTTTGTTGGCGCGACTATCGCATTGTATTGAGTAACCGATCATTGATACCGATCAACGCTGCAGGAAGGTCAACTGCTCTTCATCTTCCTGGGGCAACGTCGCCAACGGCTGAATGAACAGCAGGCGATATACCGATGTGAGCTGGCGTGCTCCACCTGACCCCCTTCGGGGGGTCTTTTTTATTTCTGGGTAGGGTGCGTGTTCGCTATGCTTGCCGCAACTCGACCTTGGTCGTGCATTCTTGCATTTTGGAACTGACGCGACGAAACAGTAAAAAGGCTGCCAGGGTTCACCCTGACAGCCTTTCGAGTCGGTGGTACGCTTCCGCTCCGAAACTTCCGTGTCTCGTTTAACAGTCCCTGTGCACTGAAACGGAATGAACCGTATCAGCGGCCTTGGTTCTTGCCACCCTTGCGGCCTGCTTCGGAGGCCTTCTGTGGGTCGTTGGCAAAGTTGCCTCCGCTGTGCTGACCGCCTTTCTGGCCGGCTTCGGAAGCCTTCTGCGGGTCGTTGGCAAAGTTGCCGCCGCTGTGCTGGCCACCTTTCTGGCCGGCCTCGGAGGCGCGCTGCGGGTCGTTGGCGAAGTTACCACCGCTTTCATGTCCGCCTTTCTGACCGGCCTCGGAAGCGCGCTCCGGGTCATTAGCGAAGTTGCCGCCGCTCTCATGACCGCCTTTCTGGCCGGCCTCGGAGGCTTTTTGCGGGTCATTGGCGAAGTTGCCTCCGCTATGCTGGCCACCTTTCTGGCCGGCTTGCGAAGCCTTCTGCGGATCGTTGGCAAAGTTGCCCGGATTCTGGTTGCGCTGTGCCATGTCAGATCTCCTTCCTAGTTTTGCCTGTTTAAACACAAGCGAAGTCGTACTTCCATTTACCGGTTTTCCGGCACTGCTGGCATCCGTCTGCCATCACGGTTAAACGTAGGAACGGATAATCGGTATATCAACCTATGTCGGGTTTCCTAATGAAAAGAAAAGTAGGCCTTCCTAACGAAAGATTGCCCACAGCGGCAAGTCTCTTTACGAGCCGTGATTTTTCGAACGCTTGCAGCGTAAAACCGAGCTGAATGGTCCGGACTTGAGCTAGGGTATCGGCGGGAATCCATTCATTGGGCAAAGGAAGCGCCTATGTCGACATTTATTGCGCTAAGCGGTTTTCTTCTGGTGGGGGTGGTGATCTACGACGCCGTGCAGACGACGCTCTCGGCATCTAGGTCTGGGCCCATGACCCGGTTTTTGGGGCGGTTCGCCTGGTTTACCGCACTGTGGCTGTATCGGCGTTTCTCGCGGCACGGATTGCTTCAAGCCGTTGGACCCTGGGTCACTGTCGCTCTGTTGACGGTATGGGTGAGTTTGGTCTGGCTGGGATGGTGGCTAGTGTTCAGTAGCCATGAGGGGGCAGTGTTTCATCCCAGCTCCGGCACCTTTGCCAATCCCTTGGAGCGTCTTTATTTTGTCGGTTATACCATCACCACGCTGGGCTACGGCGACTTCGTGGCCGGTGCCGGGAAGTGGCAGGTTCTGGCGGTGCTGGCAGCGGCTAACGGTTTCTTTGTGTTGACCCTGTCGGTGACCTATATTCTCGCCGTCATGTCCGCCGTGGTCCAGAAGCGCCAGCTGGCCATCTCGATTCACGCGCTCGGCGATACGCCGTCAGCGATCGTGCGGCGCTTGGAAGCAGAGGGAGGTTTCGTGGAGTTGGCCGAGCAGGTTGACGATCTCAAGGCAACCATTATCAGCGTGGGCCAGCAGCACCTCGCCTACCCCATCCTGCACTATTACCATCAGGGGGAACCCAGCCGAGCCCTGCCGGTGGCCCTGTTCAGGCTTTACCAGGCGCTTGCCATCGTCTGCCATGGCAGTACCTCGCTGTCCCCTTCGGTGCGCTTCAAACTACAAGCCACCCTTTACTCGCTGGAAAGTTTTCGTTCGGTGCTGAGCCACGACTTCGTGCGGCCAGCACGTGATGTGCCCAAGATCGAAGCAGCATGGTTGCCTTCCACGGCGAGACTCGACAAGCCCCGCGAGGAAATTCGCGACTATCTAGAGGGGCTGGAAAGCCAGCGCGTCTGGCAGGCCTATCTCGAAAACGATGGCTGGGAATGGCAAATGTCGTGGCGTGAGAGATGAAACCTTGCGAACGGCAAGCGCTTGCCAATGAGGGTCGGGCAGACGACGATGATGCGGTGGTAAGGTAATGGAGGGTTGGCTGTGGCTGATACGACCGCGTCGCGGGCGATACAGGTAGGCATCAGCGCCTGCCTGATGGGTGAGCAGGTGCGCTACAATGGCGGGCACAAGCGCTCCCGCTACTGCCTGGAAGTGCTACAGGAGTGCTTCGCGTTCGAGCCCTTCTGCCCCGAGCTCGAGGCCGGCCTGGGCGTACCGCGGGAGCCGATTCGCCTGGTCGGCTCAATCGGCGAGCCGCCGCGGGTCAAGGGCACGGTCGACTCCAGCCTCGATGTCACCGAGCGTCTTCGCGAAGTCGGCGAAGCGTTTGTCGAAAGTCATCGTCATCTGCGCGGTTTCATCCTGATGAAGGGTTCGCCGAGCTGCGGGCTCGAGCGGGTGAAGGTCTATCACGACAACGGCATGCCGAGCCACGCCGATTCGGGTCTCTTCGTGAGGGTGCTACGCGAGCACTTTCCTGAGCTGCCGCTGGAAGAAGAAGCGCGGATGAACGATGCCGTGCTGCGCGAGAACTTCATCACCCGTGTATTTGCCTTCGACGACTGGAAGCGTCACGTCGAGGAGGCGAAAGCGTTTCATGCCCTGATCCAGTTTCACAGCCGCCAGAAGTACCTGCTGATGGCGCACCACGTGGAAGCCTATCGCGAGCTGGGGCGCTACCTGGGCAGTGAGGCCCATACCCAGCCTCTGGAAAAGGTGAAACTTCGCTACTTGCAGCGCTTCATGGCGGCACTGTCGCGCCCCGCAACGCGCAAGACCCACACCAACGCCTTGATGCACGTGCTGGGTTACTTGAAACAGGCGGTGGACGGCGAGGTCAAGCAGGACCTGCTGCAGGCGGTGGAGGAGTACCGCCTGGGGCACGTGCATTTGGCAGTGCCGGTGCGCCTGCTCAATCACTACGTGAAACGCCACGGCTCGGACTACGTACGCCAGCAGACGTATCTGGACCCCCACCCGTACGAGCTGGGTCTGCGCAACACCATCTAGCGGGTGGGGTGGTGCCGGCCGAACTGCAGCTCCGCCAGGTGGCGGTAGAGCGGGCTCTGTTCGAGCAGCTCGGCATGGCGGCCGGCGGCCACCAGCTGTCCCTCGTCGAACACCAACAGCCGGTCGGCGGCGGTCACCGTCGCCAGGCGGTGGGCGATCACCAGGCTGGTGCGCCCGGCCATCAGCCGATCCAGCGCCTGCTGCACCAGGCGTTCGCTCTCGGCATCGAGCGCGCTGGTGGCTTCGTCGAGCAGCAGCACGCGCGGATTCTTCAACAAGGCGCGGGCAATCGCCAGGCGCTGACGCTGGCCACCTGAGAGCTGCACGCCGCCGGGGCCGAGCTGGGTATCGAAGCCGCGCGGCAGGGCCTCGACGAAGCCGAGGGCGTTGGCATCGCGGGTGGCGCCACGTAGCTCATCCAGTGTGGCGTCGTGTTTGCCGTAGCGCAGGTTGTCGGCCACCGTGCCGGTAAACAGCACCGGCTCCTGGGCCACCAGGCCCATGCTGGCGCGGAGCGCCTTCGGATCGAACTCGCGCAAGTCGATGCCGTCCAGCGTCAAGCGCCCCCGGTCGGGGTCGTGAAAGCGCAGTAGCAGCCCCAGCAGAGTGCTCTTGCCGGCGCCGGAGGGGCCCACCAGGGCGACGCGCTCGCCGGGACGTATCCACAGGTCGAGGGAATCGAGCGCCGGCGTCTCGCGTCCGGGATAGGCAAAACTCACTCCCACGAGGCGAATCTCGCCGCGTAGCGGCTGGGGCAGTGGCGTCGGCTTCGCCGGCGGGCGGATGCCGGGCTCGGCGTCGAGCAGCTCGAGCAGACGCTCGGCGGCACCGGCGGCCCGCTGTACATCGCCGGCGACTTCGGCCAGGGTGGCCACCGCCCCTGCGGCGAGCACGGCATAGAAGACGAAGGCGGACAGCTCCCCCGCGCTCATCTCGCCGGCCAGTACCGCCTGGCCACCTTGCCACAGCATCAACCCTACTGCGGCGAATACCGCCAGCATGGCCGCACCGGTGAGCCAGGCGCGCTGCCGGGTGCGCACCACGGCGGTATCGAAGGCCTGCTCGACGCGCTCGCCATAATCGCGCCGGTCGATCGTTTCGTGGGTGAAAGCCTGTACCGTACGGATGCCGTCCAGCGTTTCGTTGGCGTAGCGGCCCAGCTCGGCCACGCGATCCTGGCTGTAGCGGGAGAGCCGGCGCACGCGGCGGCCGAACCACAGGATCGGCAGTACCGTGGCGGGAATGCCGATCAACACCAGCGCCGAGAGCCAAGGTTGGGTGACCAACATCAGTATCACTGCCCCCAGCAGCATCACCAGGTTGCGCAGCGCCAGCGAGATCGACGAGCCGAACAGGGTTTGCAGGACGCTGGTGTCGGCGGTCAGGCGAGAGGTTATCTCGGCGGCGCCGTGGTCGCGATGGGCGGCACTCTCGAAGAAGGCCGGTTCGAGCTCGAGCAGGTGATCGAAGACCTGCCGGCGCAGGTCGGCAGCCAGCCGCTCGCCGATCCAGCTCACCAGGTAGTAACGCAGCGCCGATGCCCCGGCCAGCAGGCTGACCACGGCGAACATGGCGACAAGGGTCTGATTGAGCCGGCTGGCATCCTCGGCCAGGAAGCCCTGGTCGATCACCAGGCGCAGCCCTTGGCCTAGCAGCAGCACGCTGGCGGAGGCCGCCAGCAGCGCCATGGCGGCCATGGCCAGCCGTGTACGATAGGGCGCCAACAGCGCCAGAAGGCGTAGCAGGACCCTGGGGTCGGGGCGTGAAGGCATGGTGGGGCTGTCGCTCGTGGCAGGCATGCCGACACGATACCAGCGCCGCCGCATGAGTGCATGAAGATGAGTGCATGAAGATTAGTGCATGGAGACAAGGCGCCTGGCGGGCGCCTTGTCCCGGTTCGATCAGCCCAGCAGCCGGCTCCAATTGCCGTATTCGCCGCGGATCGGCCCGCGACGCAGGCTCAGCGCAATCACCGCTGCCCCACATATCAGGCTGTTGACGGTGGCCAGCATGTCCGCGCCATGCAGGAAAGGGGTAAAGAACAGCATGGCGGCCAATGGAGTCAGCAGCCAGCGCACCGGGCGCGCCGACTCGGCCATAGCGACCACGCCCAAGGTGATGATCAGCGCGCCGATCAGGTGATCCCAGTTGGCCAGAGCGCCTTGGGCGCCGAAGGTAATGCGTGTGAACATCAGCCAGGCACCGATCAGGATGCACAGTGCCAGGTTCCAGGGCAGGTTCACGCCGGTGCCGAGCGCATCGCCGAGGATGACACCCGGCTTGCGCTGGAAGTCTTCATCCGTCGTTTCGTTGGGTCCTGCGTCGGTGTCGCCGGTGAAGAAGATCTTGAGCACCGGGGCACCGGCCTGACGACGCCGCTTGAGGAATTCGCCGGTGGCAACGAATTCGTTGAAGGCATAGGCGATCTGCAGCAGCATCGCGCCGGCCTGCAGCAGGCACAGCGTGCACCAGGTGCCGATCAGGATCGGCTGGATGATGATGAAGGTCACCGAGACCACGCCGAGCGGCACGATCAATACGCCGAAGGAGGCCACGATCCAAGGCATGGTGCGCCAGCGGTTGGCCGCGCCGATGAAGCCGAGCAGAATCTCCAGCATGTAGACGATGCTGCCCAAGCCGGCGTCCGGCACCGGCCAGGCCTCCGAGGCCGCCGAGGTGATGATGTCCTCGGTGCCGTTGAGTCCGCCACGGGTGCCGTCGAAGAACGGATCCCACACCGCGTCGATATGGCCGAGCTGGTAGGCCGCAAGGTAGCGCGCGACGAAGAAACCGATGAAGGCCAGGGCAATGATCGGCATGCGCTGAAACCAGCTCGAGGGGTTGTTGTTCCAGCCGGGCGGCATGGTGGGGCCGGTCATCGCCGCCGCGGGGGAGATCCCCGGCGCGGGTCGCACAAGGGCCGAGAAGCCGATGGCCAGGGCGCCGACGAGGGTGCCGTTGAGGTAGGCCGCGGCACTTTCGCTCCAGAACACCAGCGGAGCGAACAGCACCCACAGGCCGATAGCCGCGCAGGCCCAGCGTGCCCAGCTGAGTTTCAATGACAGCGAGAGGGCGCCGAACAGCGCCAGCAGCAAGCCCGAAACCATGTCGCTGTAGGCCATGCCGCCGCCATAGCCTAGCGTGGCGGGGGAGGCGACCAGCCAGGCCCCCAGGCCGACATTGAAGAAGTGCGCCCACAAGAAGCGAAAGTGTTCGCGCTGGGCATGGGCCTGGTAATTCTCGAACACCTGTTCTGGATTCTGGCCCTTCTCCTCGGCCTCCTCGACCCAGTCGGGCGGGGTGATGCCATTCGCTTCGTACCAGCCGTGAGGATCGGCGAGCAGATTGTCGACCATGGCTTCGAGGGCATCGAAGACCTCATGGCGCGGCTCCCAGCCGAGCTGCTTGCGGGCGCGGCGGATGTCGAGTTCGTAATGGTCGTCGGCCATGTCGATCATGAAGGGCCGAATGAAGGGTTTCTCGCCCTTGTCGAAATCGTCCGGCACCAACGGCTCGCTCTTTTCCTCGAGTAGAGCGCCGGTTTTGGCCAGCGGCTTGGGCATGACCACGGTTTTCCACTTCTTCTTGCCGTGTATCAGCTCGCCCAGTCGGTTCTGCAGCGCCTCGTAGCTGACGGCGTGCTCCTCACCGATGAGAATTTCGTTGTGCTCGGGCAGCTCGCGGCGGCGGTCGATGGTGCGGCGGAAGGCGTCGATCATGTCTTCCTTGTGCACGCAGGCCTGGCCGGCATTGGTGTTGCCGGAATAGAAATGGCTCTTGAAGGAGTGCTCGTAGATACGTGCGATCTGGTGCGACAGAGTAGGTACGCTGGTCTTCTCGTCGTACATGCCGGCCAGCCTCAGCAGCGTGTAGGGCATGCTGGCATGTTCGCGAATCACCGCCTCGGTCCTGGCCTTCGATTGCGGGTAGGGCCAGGTGGGGCCGATAGGCGTGTCTTCCGTGACCCTGTGCCCCGGCACTTGGGGCTCGTGGACCAGCATGGTACTGGAATAAACGAAACGCTCGACGTTCATACCCTCGAGTGCCTCGAGCAGGTTCCGAGTGCCCTGTTCGTTGACTTTCTCGTAGAGTGGAGACTCCTCGCCGGTAAAGTCGAAGTAGGCGGCGAGGTGCACGACCGCGGCGACGTCCGTGCCATGACGCTCGACGATCTTGCCCATTGCCTCCTTGATGGAATCGACATCGGTCAGGTCGAACTCGAAGCTGTCGTCGGCCTCTTCGGCCTTACTCCTGTCCAGGGCGATGATGCGATAGTTCTGCTTGAGGCTATGGGTCAGGGCCGTTCCTACGCCCCCCGAAGCCCCCGTGATGATGACCAGCGGTTTCCCTTGGGTTGCCACTTCCTTGTCCTGCATGGCCAGGGTTCCCTCCTTTGGCGGCTTGAAGCGCATCGTGCTGTTGCACACTCAAGCTAGCCGGGTTTGCGCGGTCACAGCAAACGCGACTTGTCGCCTTGTGCCATTCTCAGTACAAGAAGGGAGGCATGCACTGGCTTGATCAGGTTGTGTGCCGTACCGTCAGCAAGGGAAAGGAGCTTCTTGCGCATGAAGAGTGTCGTTGCCATTCGTCACGTTACCTTCGAGGATCTGGGTATCTTCGAGCCGATTCTCGAGGAGTTCGGCTATCGGATCCGCTATCTCGACCCGGGCCAGTTGGGCTCCGATGCCCTCGAGGCGTTGGATGTCGCCAGCCCCGAGCTGATGGTGGTTCTGGGGGCTCCCATCGGCGCCAACGACGATGCGCTGTATCCCTTCCTCGGCGCCGAGCTGGATGTCATTCGCCATCGACTCGATTCGGGGCGTCCGCTGCTCGGTATCTGCCTCGGCGCTCAGCTTATCGCCCGGGCGATGGGCGGTAGGGTGTTTCCAATGCCCGAGAAGGAGATCGGCTTTTCCGACGTCTACCTGACTCGTGAAGGGCAGGAGGGGCCGCTGCGGCATATCGGCAACCCCGACGTGGTGCTGCACTGGCATGGCGACATGTTCGAGACGCCTCCCGGCGCCACTCGCCTGGCTTATAGCCACCCCTGCTCCCATCAGGCCTTTGCCGTAGGCGAGCAGGTACTTGGCCTGCAGTTTCATCTCGAGGTGGACCCGGGCAGCATCGAGCCCTGGCTGATCGGCCACGCTGCCGAGCTGGCTGTGGCGGAAATCGATCCGGTCGAGCTGCGTGATAGGGCCCAGCGCCATGGCGAAGGCCTTAAGCAGCGAGGCCAGCAGGTGCTGCGCGAATGGCTGACCAATGCGGAAGCTGCGTACGGCATCGAATGACGCGGAGCGCTACTCCTTGCGCTGCTTCAACTGCTCCTTCAACTGCTTGGGCACCTGCTTGATGATCAGCCGGTCCTGGCTCTCGTCGTATTCGATGCTGGAGCCGAGCAGGTGGGAGTCGAAGCTGATCGACATGCCGCCGGCGCGGCCGGTGAATCGACGAAACTGCCTCAAGGTGCGCTTGTCGGGGGGAATTTCCGGTGAGAGACCGTAGTCGGCGTTGCGAATGTGGTCGTAGAAGGCCTTGGGCTGCTGTTCGTCGAGCAGTTCAGAGAGTTCCTCAAGCGTGATCGGCTCGCCACGGCTGGCCTGCTCGTTGGCATAGTCGATCAGCGCTTCGGTTTTTTCCCGGCTCTGTGCCTCGGCCATGTCCTCCTTTTCGACGTAATCGCTGAAGGCCTTGAGCAGGGTACGCGTCTCGCCGGTGGCATCGATGCCTTCGGTGGCGCCCAGCAGGGTCGCCAAGTCTTCGGAGAGCTTCTTGCCGCCACGGTCGTGGATCCACGACAGGTAATGCCGTGAGGCGGCGCCGTCGCGCCACTGGGTAAGGTTGATGCGCAGGCCCAGGCTCATGCGAGCCAGATTAAGCTGGGCAGCGGGCACGATTTGCAGCGACTGGGTCACGCCGAAACCCTCTCGCTGATGCAATAGCGCCAGGCTCAAGTAGTGGGTTTCGCCATGCTGATAGTCCACGCACAGCAAGTGTCCCGACACCGATAGATGCGCATCGACCAGGGGCAGGAGCCGTTCGGCGACGCCGCGGGTAAAGGCGACGAAATCGCTGCCGCCATCCAGGTAGGCCCCCAGAGCCTGGGTAAAGGCGGGCGTCGAGCCGGCTTCGAGCTCGTTCTCGTCGAGAAAGTGTCCCCACGCCTTGGTCTTGGCATGGTAGGCATCGTGAAAGCGCGAGAGTAGATCCTCGTTGAGCGATGAAGCCGCCAGCTCCGTGGCAGCCGGCCGCAGGCTGGCCGACTGCTCGCTTCCGGCCTTGTCGATATCGTGAACGATGCAGTGCTGTATCGGCATGGCCGGTTATCCTGTGACGAGGATGGATCAGGGGCTGTCTGCGGCACGGATGGAGTGTGCCAGGCAAGCGAAAGGCGAATGATACCGGGCCCAAGGGCGAGTTCAAGCCATCGGCCGGTAGCCTCAGGCTCGGGCAGCGATGGAAGGGTCGGCCTCGTCGGCTACGATCACGCAATTGCGGCCTTGGGACTTGCCGGCATAGAGCGCGTCGTCGGCGCGTTGCAGCGCCAATTCAAGTTTCGCCTCGTCGGGCTCGACCTGGCTGATGCCTACCGTGACCGAGAGTCGCTGGCTCTCGTCGAGCATTGGCAGGCGCAGCGAAGTTACCTTGTGACGCAGGCGCTCGGCGATGAATGTTGCGGTCTCGAGGTCGGCCTGGGGCAGGGCGATGACGAACTCCTCGCCCCCATAGCGGCCGATGAGGTCCGTTTCACGCAGTACCGAGGCACAGCAGGAGGCGACGGTGGTCAGCACCAGGTCACCCACGGCGTGCCCGTGGTGATCGTTGACGGTCTTGAACAGATCGATGTCGACCATGCAGATGGCCAGAGGGGTGCCTTCCCGCTGGGCGCGGTGGAATTCGCGCTCCGCTTGCTCGAAGAAGTGGCGCCGGTTGGCAATACCGGTCAATGGATCGGTGCTGGCCATGTGACGCAGTTGGGCCTCCAGCAGTTGACGCTCCTCGATCTCCTGTTGCAGCTTGCGGTTGGCTTCACGCTCATCCACCAGCAGCGCGAACTGCTTGCGTTGCAGCCGGTTCAGGCGGCTGTAGGTCAACCAGCCCATCAGGTTGGCGAAACCGAGTATCAGAATGCAACTTGCCAGCATCCCGGGGGAGAGGGGCTTCCATAGAGCGGCAACCAGAACGAATCCGAACGCCAGGTAACCGCTCCAGGTCAATATCCATGGCAAGCGATTGGGAACCAGAAGATAGATGGCCAGGCTGGCTACCACAATGCTCGAGACGTGCAGGCCGATACTGCCCGGGTGGAGCAGAATCGTCAGGAGCAGTCCGGTACTGGCGCCAAGGTAAACCAAGTTGAGCGGGAATGGCCAATGCGCATGGGCTGGATGATGGCCAATGTATCGCGCCAATGCCAGGCAGCAGAGCGCAACGCCGATACGTATGGCAGCCAGGGCCAGAAACTCGACGCCAGCGCCGAGCAGCAGGTGATCCGCCACAATGAAGAGCAGGAAGATGCCGGCGACGATCCACAGCGCTCGGCGCAGCTGCTCCGAGTCCTGGATCTGCATGGTTCGGCGAAAAAGGCTTTCCAGCGCCGAGTCGTGAAACTCGTCACGCCAATTGAGCGAAGCCCCCACCCCAGCCTCGTTCTTGCCAGCAGTCATCAGTGAGTCCCTTGAGATATGACGCCATGTCCTCTGGCGCCATCCTACGTCTCTGTTTTTGGTTTTTCCTGAACTGACTGGTTATGCACTTGCTCATCCCTCACGCCACTGTAACGAGAGGGTAATGCCTTTTCATGATGGTCAAGAACCGCCATGAGCGCCAGGGCGTAACTATGCCCAAACGCCAAACGCCCTGGCAGGCTCAGGGCTTGAGACGATAGCCGGTGCGGAAGATCCAACTGATAACCGCCAGTGCTATACCGAGGAACAGCGTGATGATGGCGAGGCTGGCCCAGATGCTGACGTCGCCGGTGCCGTAGAAGCTCCAGCGGAAGCCACTGATCAGGTAGACCACCGGGTTGAGTAGGGTCACGGTCTGCCAGAAGGGCGGCAGCATTTCGATGGAATAGAAGGTACCACCGAGAAAGGTCAGTGGCGTGACGATCAGCAGCGGCACCAGTTGGAGTTTCTCGAAGCCGTCGGCCCAGATGCCGATGATGAAGCCGAGCAGGCTGAAGGTCAGCGCGGTCAGTATCAGGAACAGCAACATTACCAGCGGGTGCTGTATTGAGAAGGGCACGAACAGACGTGCCGTACCGAGCACGATCAGGCCCAGGATCATTGACTTGGTGGCCGCCGCACCAACGAAGCCGAGCACGACCTCAAAATAGGAGATCGGCGCCGAGAGGATCTCGTAGATAGTGCCCGAGAAGCGCGGAAAGAAAATACCGAACGAGGAGGTCGAGACACTCTGGGTCAGCAGCATCAGCATGATCAGCCCGGGCACGATGAAGGCGCCGTAGCTCACCCCGTCGACTTCGCTGATGCGCGAGCCGATGGCGGCGCCGAACACCACGAAGTAGAGCGAGGTCGACACCACCGGTGAGACGATGCTCTGCAACACGGTACGCAGGCTGCGGGCCATCTCGGCCTGATAGATGGTCTTGACCGACTGCAGGTTCATGCGCTCTCCCTGACCAGGTTGACGAAGATTTCCTCCAGCGAGCTCTGCCGAGTGTGCAAGTCCTTGACGCGTATGCCGGTGGCCTCGAGGTCGGCCAGCAGCCCGGCGATGCCGGTGCCCTCGTCCAGGCGGGTGACATCATAGGTATAGACCAGCGCATGGCCCTCTTCGGCCAGCACCAGGTCGTGGCCGGCCAGGGCGGCGGGTACGGCTTCCAGCGGGGAGGCGAGATGCAGCGTCAGTTCCTTGCCCCCCAGCTGCTGCATCAGTGCGGTCTTCTCTTCCACCAGTACCAGTTCACCACGGCGAATCACGCCGATGCGGTCGGCCATTTCCTCGGCTTCCTCGATGTAGTGAGTGGTGAGAATGATGGTCACGCCCTGATCGCGCAGGCCGCGTACCACCTCCCACATCTCGCGTCTGAGTTCCACGTCGACGCCGGCGGTGGGCTCGTCGAGAAACAGAATCTGCGGCTTGTGCGACAGCGCCTTGGCAATCAGCACACGCCGCTTCATGCCGCCCGAGAGCTCCAGCAGTCGGTTGTCACGCTTGTCCCACAGGGTCAGGGCGCGCAATACGTTCTCGATGTGTGCCGGATCCTTGGGCTTGCCGAACAAACCGCGGCTGAAACTGACCGTATCCCACACCGTGGTGAACGCCTCGTTGGTCAACTCCTGGGGCACCAGGCCGATACGCTCCCGAGCCTCGCGATACTGGGCCACATTGTCGAAGCCACCCACCTTGACGCTGCCGCCGCTGGCATTGACCAGCCCGCAGATCACGCTGATCAGCGTGGTCTTGCCGGCCCCGTTGGGGCCGAGCAGGGCAAATATTTCGCCGCGGCGGATCGTCAGGTCGACCTCTTTGAGCGCCTGGTACCCGTCGCCATAAGTCTTGGAGAGCTTTTCGACCTGAATCATCGGCGTGCCGGCTTCGGCGTTACCGCCAGCGTTGCTGCCCTGTTCCGGCATGGTGATCGACGCGGGATTGGCTGAGAGGGTCATGCGGCGTCCCTGTTTTCGAAAGAGCGAATCGACATTGCCCTATCCTAGCGTGTGGAGGTGCCCGGCGCAGAGTTCGTGTGGTGAAGTTTGCGTCGGGCGCCATTGGCCTTGCCGCTTGCCTTAGTTGCCTATGATGCCAACCATATTCAATAGATAGAGCACCGCAAAGCCGAAGTAGAACAAGCCGGCAGCGGTCATCGTTAGGGTGGCCAACCCCCCCGGCCGAAGCTGCGATGGCAGGCGTGTGCGGTTGACGTAGAGCGCTGCTAAGGCGATGAAAGGCGTATGGGCTGCCGCAATAATGCCTGAAACGGACATCACCTGCACCGGATCGCTGAAGACCAGCAGGATGAGTAGCGGCACGAAGCCGGTTACGCTGACGATATAGAGCCGCTTGAGCCAGCGACGCTCGAACATGGGCCAGGGCAGCCGGCGATCCAGGGCGTTCAGACTCTTGAGCAGCAGGCTCGAACTGCCGGACTCGCGGTGACGGCGGGTCACGATCAGGGTCATGTCGGCAAAGCTACGCCCCCAGCCGTCCTGGTTGGCCAGAATGCTGCCGCCCAAGGCAATGACGATCGCGGCCAACAGCACATAGCGGCCGACCTCGCCCCACACGTCCGAGAAAATGTTGGTCAGATCCACTGCGACCTTCGGCCCCTCGGGCATGATGCCCTCCGGTGCCAGCAGTTCGGCGCCGAGCACGAGGAAGGAGAAGATCACCACCAGGCCACCAACTACGCCGAGTACCGCCGTCATGGTCATGGTGCGGATCCACTGCTGTAGATGGTCAATGCGGGTTTCCTGGGGCTTGGGGGCGGTCCTGCTCATCTCCTTGCGCGAATCCTCGGGCATTTCGTCGTTGGGCTCACGGCTCTGCAGGCCTCCGCCGAAACCGCGGGTGGCGGTCCAGTAGCCGAACCAGACGATGCCCATGGAGCCGGCGAGAATGGTACCCACCCAAGGCAGAATCACGTAGAGGTCGGGGTCGTCCGGCCAAGTGGGGGCTAGACCTTGGGCGATCGG
Organism: Halomonas sp. MCCC 1A13316; assembly: GCF_014931605.1. NCBI lineage: Bacteria > Pseudomonadati > Pseudomonadota > Gammaproteobacteria > Oceanospirillales > Halomonadaceae > Billgrantia > Billgrantia diversa. Next base: position 1,794,415 of record NZ_CP053382.1, read on the forward strand.
CGCCAGGCCGGGAAAGACGATCACCGCCGTGACGATAGCCATGACCATCAGCGCCAGGGCCATCACGCGGCTGAAGGTTTCGATCAGCGAGTAGCGTCCGGTGGCGGTGAACAGCGTGGAGGCCACTACCATGGCCATGGCATACAACGTGTTGGCGCCGGGCAGGAACTCGCCAAGCGCACTGCCGACGACGGCGGCGAGTCCGGCAATGCCGATCGCCGCCGCCAGCAGCTGCGGCACGAAGATTACCCATACGGCCCAGTTTTTTGGCCCCTTAAGGGTGTGCATACCCTCGAGCATGGTCCGGCCGGTGACGATGGAATAGCGAGCCATCTCACGAATCATGACCCACATGAACAGCACCACGAGCAGCAGTATCCACAGCAATTGATACTCGTAGGCTGATGCCACCCGAGGGGTGAAGAGGATCGAACCGGTGCCGACGGCGGAGAGCATCCACAGCAAGCCGGGGCCATACCATTTGATGCGGCCTTTTCCCTTGGGCGGGTCGGGTACTCGATCTCGGAAATGAGCGTTCTGCTCCTGTTGCATCCTTGTCACATCCTGCTCCTTGTCGCTTGCATGGATGCATAAGTTAGCAGGCCTGGCTTTCATCAGCTCAAGGGATATCTCGGCGCAAGGGCATGAACGACAAAGCCGCCGTGACGGGGCACGGCGGCTTCGGTAAATGCGGCCGGGGCGTGACGCCATCCGGCCAGGCTGGCCTCAGCTGCGGCTGGTGATTTCCAGCAGGTGGTAACCGAACTGGGTCTTGACCGGACCGTGCACCTTGTTCAACTCGCCCGAGAAAACCACTTCGTCGAATTCACGCACCATCTGGCCCGGGCCGAAGCTGCCCAGGTCGCCGCCCTGGCGGCCGGAGGGGCAGCTCGAGTGCTCGCGGGCGACTTCGGCGAAGTCGCGCCCGCCTTCGATCTCGGCCTTGAGGGCCTCACATTTCGCTTCGTCGTTTACCAAAATGTGTCGTGCAGTTGCCTTGGCCATGTCGTTCTCCTGACAATGAGGGCGCGCCAGCGCCACGTAAAGTGACGCGAAGGATAGCACGAGGCGTTCGCCAAGCCGAAAGCTACCCCTCGTAGGCGGCCAGGTCGACCTGTGCTGCCGCGTCACGCAACGGTATCAACGCCTGATACTCGGGCGAGTCGTACCACTGCTCCACGGCATGCATGTCAGGGAACCGCAGCATCACGATATTGGGGTGGCCCGGCTGCCCCGCCAGCGTGGAGGCGCGCTGCCCACGCATGATCACTTCGCCGCCCCAACTGGCGAGCGTCTCGGGGATTCGCTCGACGTAGTCCAGCCAGCGTTCGGGATCGTTAACGGTCACCTGACCGACGACATAGACATGGCTCATACGACGCTCCTTATCAATTACCGTCAGCACCGAACCTTAGACGCAGATTCTGCAGGCCGTCGAGCTCCATGCGCATCTCGTCCGAGAAGATCGGGTGGCCCTGAAGACGAATGGTGACCGTGGCATCGGCGCCGCGGTAGCCGACTTCCGCGCTTACCGTGGCTTCGTTGCTGACCGGGGCCATCGGGTCGTAGTCGATGCGCTGTACCTCCAGGGCAGTGAGTCCTCTTGCGTCGAGCTGTTCGTCGATGGCCTGCCTGACGACGTGGCCGTAGTAGAGGTAGAGCCCACCATAGGCCAGGGCGGCAATGAAAAGCAGCGAGATGAGTCGACCCAAGTGTTTCTCCTTACCATAACGATATCGGTATGTCGGGTTAGGCTTTGCGCTCGTCGCGTGTCGACGCCAGCAGCACCCGGTCCATTCCCCGCGTGGTGAGCAACCGCTTCAGCACGCAGAACAGGTGGGTAGGCAGGGTGACATGATAACGCGGCCTGGGCCGCCGGCTCTCCAGGGCATGGACCAGCTTGTCGACCACGGCATCGGGGCCCAGGGTGAAGGCACCGCCTGAAGACCCCTTGCTGCCGGTCAGCCGGGCTTCCACGGTGCGGTAGGTGTCGCGGTGGTAGCTTCCGGTGGTGTCGATGTTGGCCTTGAAGGCGCGATGAGAGTTCTCACGGAAGCGGCTGGCGATGGGGCCGGGCTCGATCAGGCTGACATGGATGCCGCTACCGTACAGCTCCTGGCGCAAGGTGTCGGTCAGGCCCTCCAGAGCGAACTTGGAGCATACGTAGGCCCCGCGGTAGGGCAGGGCGGCGAACCCCAGCACCGAGCTGTTTTGCACGATACGTCCGTATCCTTGTTCGCGCATGACCGGGATGATCCGCGTGGTGAGTTCGTGGGTGCCGAGCAGGTTGGCTTCCAGTTGGGCGCGAAGCACGTCACGGGTGAGGTCCTCCACGGCACCCGGTTGGCCGTAGGCGGCGTTGTTGAACAGAGCATCGAGTCGTCCGTCGGTGCGTTCCAGCACCCGTTCAACGCAGGCGGAGATGGATTCGCTCGAGGCCAGCTCCAGGGGAAGGGCCACGAGCCCCTCACCGTGTAGCCTGTCGAGATCCTCCTGGCGGCGGGCAGTGGCAAAGACCCGCCAGCCGCGCTTTACTAGGGCGTGTGCCGCGGCATGGCCGATGCCGCTTGAGCAGCCGGTAACCAGTATGCTTCGCGGCACCGAGCCGGTTCCGGGCATGAGGCCATCGCTCATGGCAGGGGAATCTCGTTGACCTGCTTGGGCACGTGGTAGCCGCGCTGCACCGCCGGGCGGCTGGCGATCTCGACATACCAGCGCTTCACGTTGGGATAATCCTTCAGGTCGATGCGTTGCCACTCGTAGCGCGATACCCACGGCCAGCAGGCGATATCGGCAATGGTATACTCGTCGCCGGCCAGGTAGGCATTGTCGGCCAGGCGGGCATCCAGTACGCGGTAGAGGCGCTTGGCCTCGTCATGGAAACGTTCTTCGGCGTAGGGCGCCTTGCCGGGATTGAACTGCAGAAAATGGTGAGCCTGGCCGAGGAAGGGCCCCAGGCCGCCCATTTGCCACATCAGCCACTCCAGGGTGCGGTAGCGCTGCTCCGGTTCTTCGGGCAAAAAGCGACCGGACTTCTCAGCCAGGTAGATCAGGATTGCACCCGACTCCATCAATACCGTGCCGGTGTCGTCATCACGGATGGCGGGGATCTTGTTGTTGGGGCTGACCGCAAGGAAGGCCGGCTCGTGTTGCTCGCCCTGGGTGATGTCCACGGCATGGGTACGATAGGGCAGGCCGAGCTCCTCGAGCATGATGGAGACTTTGCGGCCGTTGGGTGTGGTCCAGGTCCAGAGGTCGATCATGGCTGTTTCCTTGCGCCTGGGGCAGCATTCTTCGCTGCCTGAGTTGAAGGCTGTCAGAGACCATAGCATCCGCCGGGCGATGGCGTAACGGGCCGTTCCTGCGTTCAGCTTGATTGCGGCCTGTTGCAGCGCCATGATTGGACACTGATCTTCCTGATTGGAGCGGATCCGATGGCAGATTCTTTCATCCTGGGTTGCCCGCACTGTAGTGCCATGAATCGTGTCCAGGGGACTCGTCTTGGTGAAGCGCCCAAATGCGGCAAGTGCAAGCAGCCGTTGTTCACCGGTGAACCCGTCGAGCTTACATCGGCCAACTACCATGCCTTGGTCGAGCGCAGCGAACTGCCGGTCGTGGTCGACTTCTGGGCCAGTTGGTGCGGGCCCTGCAAAATAATGGCGCCAATCTTTGCCGAAGCGGCAGGGCAGCTGGAGCCGCGCATGCGCTTCGCCAAGCTGAATACCGAGGCCGAGCCGGAACTGGCAGGGCGTTTCAACATACGTAGCATTCCTACGCTGATCGTGTTTCGACAAGGCAATGAAGCCGCCCGTCAGCCTGGGGTGCTGCAAGGGGCACAGTTGCGCCAGTGGCTACAGCCTCACCTGGCCCAGTGAGGCCGGCCCGGTGGCCTCACCTGGCCCAGTGAGGCCGGCCCGGTGGCGTTGCCAACACGGGCCGAGCGTATCGCTTCCCGCCAGCTACGCTGAGAAGGTAAGCACCCGCAACAGGAGGCAGCCATGCTTCTTCAAGGCTCCTGTCACTGCGGTGCGGTGAGTTTCGAACTCGAATCGCCGCATCCGTATCCCTATCAACGCTGTTATTGCTCGATCTGCCGCAAGACCGCTGGAGGTGGGGGTTATGCCATCAATCTGGGCGGTGTTTACGCCACGCTGCAGGTCGAGGGCGAATCGAACGTCTCGGTCTATCACGCCGTGATCGATGGAGAACCGAGTACGGGCGAGCGGCATTTCTGTGCGCGCTGCGGCAGTGCCCTGTGGGTTTACGATCCGAGCTGGCCGGAACTGGTGCACCCATTCGCCTCGGCCATCGATACGCCTTTGCCGGTACCACCCGAGCGGGTTCACCTGCTGCTGGACAGCAAGGCCAACTGGGTCGAGCCGGACATCGGGTCGAACGACAAGCGCTTCGAACACTACCCGAGCGAGAGCCTGGCGGAATGGCATGAGCGCCTGGGGCTTGTCAGGTAGCCGGGCGCCCTTGAGAATGGCCGCCGAACGGCTTCAGGCGAGCCGGGCCGATGGCGAGGGGGGAGCATGACGCGGAAACGCACACTTTGGGGGTGGCTAGGGCCAATAGTACTGTTGGCAATGGCCGTCCCAGCCGCTGCCGCTGCACCGGAAGAGCCCGAGATCATCGGCAATATGGTTGGCCTGCTGGACGGAGAGGAGCGCGAATGGCTCATCGTGAGCCAGGACGCCGACTCCAATGCCACTTTCGCCGAACTTGGCGACCAGATTCAGATCGACCTGGTCGGCTTCGTCGATGAGGATGATTGGCGGGTACGAGATTCGCTTTCGCTCAGCATCACGCTGGTCGAGGGAGAAGTGACGAAGTTCGACGTACTGCATCCCATCGGCGCAACTACCATGCCTCCGGTGTTCACGTCAGACAACGCCAGCGTGCACCTGAAGCTGCATACCTTCGAGGTGCAGGGAAGCCAGGCTCACGTAATGGGCAGAGTGGAAGGAATCCTGGCCCTGCAGAAAGAGCTGGGTGAAGCCGCCATTGTAGACGAAGGTATCGGCATATCGGTGGAGTTCGATGCCGAAGCATCCCGTATCGAGTATTGAGCAACGTTTTTTCCGCCTTTCGTCATTGCTGGCCGAGTGTCAGTCGCTCTGGCGTCCGGCGCCATTCATGTATCGTCGACCTCCCTGGCAGGAGGCCTATCCGGAACTGGTCGATGTTCTGCTGGGGCTGGACGATCTCCAGGTGGAGCGTCTGCAGGCCAACCCTTGGCAGAACTCGCCGCTGAGAAACTGGCTTCCGGTTGCCGAATTGGCCGAACTGGTGCGCCTGGCGCCGCTCACTGTCAAGGCCATGCCAATGGAGCAAGCCTGGGCGCAGCATGTGGGCGGCCGTAAATGGAAACAGATCGAGGCCTTCACTCGGCACCTCCACGTGGCCCCGCAAGATGGCCTGCTGGATTGGTGTGCTGGCAAGGGACACCTGTCCCGGGCACTCGCCCACTGCCATGCCGCCGAGGTCATTGCCCTGGAGTGGCAGGCGTCGCTGTGCGAGGAGGGGCGGCGCCTGGCGGCGGCACAGCTGGCCCCGGTGCGCATGAAACAGCAGGACGTCATGGCAATGGAAACCGGCCGCTATCTCACTGCGCAGACCCATGTCGTCGCCCTGCATGCCTGCGGTGACCTGCACTTGCGGCTGCTCGATCTGGCTGCGGCATCGGGTAGCGCAATTACCCTTGCACCGTGCTGCTATCACCGTACTCGTGAAGCCGACTATCGTCCCGTTTCGCGGCGAGGGCGCGAGCTGTGTGACAGGCATTCGCTGCATCTCGAGCGTAGCGACCTGGCCCTGGCGGTGCAGGAAACCGTCACCGCACCACGAGGAGTGCGCCTACGCCGTGAGCAGGCCAACGCCTGGCGGCTGGGTTTCGATGAGTTGCAGCGGGAGTTACGCGGCGAGGATGTCTACCTGCCGGTACCCAGCCTGGCTTATGGCCGCTTGCCCGAGCGGTTCGAGGCCTTCTGCCGATGGGCAGCGAATCTTAAGGGGATCGATATACCTGACTCGCTCGATCTGACGCTCTATGAACGGTCAGGCTGGCAGCGACAGGCCCAGGTAAAGCGTCTGGAACTGGTACGCCACCTGTTTCGGCGACCGTTGGAGACATGGTTGGTCATGGATCGATTTTTCCTGTTGTTAGAGGCCGGGTATACGGCGGAAGTCGGGACGTTCTGCGCTTCGAAATTGACCCCGCGGAATCTGTTAATTCGTGCCAGAAAGGCCTAATCTGTAAGTAGTAGGTCATATCCTGTTTTAGGCTCAGGCCATACCTGCCGCTAAATAGAACGACTATTATAAGACGCTTGTTTCAGATTCCTGGACACTCACGGTCCTTGGCGATTCTGGCGAAGGCGTCGATACGCAAGGGTACCGGCTGTGGACGAAGGTAATTCGACGGCCTCGGGCGATGACGACCTGAGCCGTCTACTCGATGTGCTTCCCCTACCTGTGTTGGTCGCTCGCGATCAGCAGGAGTGGCGGTTGCTCTATGCCAACGCTGCTGCCCGCCGTTATTTCGGGCTTTCCGATGGTATCGTGGACCAGCCACTACTGCCGCTTCTTGGTGATGTCGATCGGCACGCACTCGAGGCCGCGCTGGCAGAGTCGGAGCTCACTGAAATCCGCGTCGCATGCCAGGGCGTCGCAGGTAAGCCTCCTTTCGAGGCGTTGCCGGGCCGTGCCACTTGGCAACAGCAGGAGGCATGCCAACTGACACTGGTTCCGCTGACGGAGAGCTCACGCTCGGCCAGCGAGCCCTTCTATAAGCAGATGTTCAATACCAACCCGGCGATCAAGATGTTGATCGACCCTGTCGATGGACGCATCGTCGACGCCAATGCTGCTGCCGTGTCTTTCTATGGCTATTCGCTAAATGCCCTCAAGCAACTGAAAATCACCGACATCAATTGCCAGAGCAGTGCCGAGGTGCGTGCCAGCATGGCGAGGGCGAAGACCTGCCAACAGCTCTTCTTTGAGTTCCGCCATCGCCTGGCCAATGGCGAGGTACGCGATGTTCGTGTCTATTCGGGACCAGTACATTTTCAAAGCCGGGAATACCTGCACTCGATTGTCGTCGACGTTACTGACGAGAAGCGCTATTGCGCCCAATTGGAGGGCTACAACGATCTGTTCCACGACCTGCCGGTAGGCATCTATCGCCATACGGCAGGGCCGAAAGGACGATTTACTGCCGCCAATCCCGCCATGTTGCGAATCTTCGAAGCGGACTCACGCCAGGCACTTTTTGCCGCCCCGATCACCTCGCTCTACGAATGCCCCAGGCAAATCCACGAGTTCATGGATGATCTCGCGCAGGATGGTGCCGTGATCCGACGACCGCTACGCTTGCGCACCCTCAAGGGGCGCTCCATCCATGCCGAGGTTACCGCCTATCGCAAGACCGCTGTGGACGGCAGTATCGATTACAGCGGTATCGTCGAGGACGTGACGGCGCGGCATGCCGCTCAGGCCAATCAGGACAGGTTGACCCATCTGTTGGACGCATCGCCGGATATCGTCTCGATCGTCGATGCCGACCAGCGAGTCGTCTATCTCAACAAGGCGGGTCGTGAGCAACTGGGCGTTTTACCCGAAGCGCTATCGGAAGCGCTGATAGCCGCGCACCCGCTATGGGCGCGTCGGCTGATCCAGGAGAAGGGCATCCCTTATGCCATCGAACACGGCCATTGGTATGCGGAGACGGCCGTGCTGGGTTGCGATGGTGAAGTTCCCGTCTCGCAGCTGATCATCACCCGCCGTGACGAGAGCGGTAAGGTCGAAAGCATCGCCACCATCATGCGTGACATCAGCCAGGCCAAGCGCTATCAGGCAGAGCTCGAATACCATGCCGGCCACGACCCGCTGACCGGTGCATTCAACCGTAATCGCTTCATCGACCTGCTGGGGCGCGAGCGGCAGGAGGTTCGTCGTGATGGCCGCCCCTTGAGCCTGGTCATGTTCGACATCGACCACTTCAAGCGCGTCAACGATACCTTCGGCCACAGCGTAGGCGATATGGTGCTGGCAAAGTTGGTGCGCACCTGCCATGCGCTGCTGCGTGAAGTGGACGTCCTGGCCCGCTGGGGCGGCGAGGAATTCATGCTGCTGTTGCCAGGCACACCGTTGGCTGGCGCTGCAACGCTGGCCGAGCGCCTGCGTCGGGCGGTCGAAGAGGAGGACTTCGCTCCTGCTCCCTGTATTACCAGCAGCTTCGGAGTTGCCGAGCTGGATCCCGACGAGACGGATACCCAATGCTACAAGCGACTCGACGAAGCGCTTTACCGTGCCAAGGCCAACGGACGCAACCAGGTATGTCTCGCAGAGCCACTCAATGACAGCGTCGAGAGGCGCCAGGTGCAGTAGCCGACTCGCGCAGCCGCAATGGCTCTCAGCGTTTCACTTCAAGATGGATCTCGATGGTACGCAACAGGCGCTGACGGTCGATCCAACCGCTGACATGGCCGTTCTCCATGACCGGGATCTGGTTCAGACCGTGCTCGTTGAGCAGTTGCAGGATCTCGTCGGCCTTGGCGCCGGGAGCGACGTGATACAGCTTGTCGACCGGTGTCATGATGTCAGCGACACGGGTACCTGGCCACTGCGCCTGTTCGACCCGGCGCGCATCGCTGAGCGATACCAGTCCAACCACATGGGAGGTATCGCTACCGACCAGGAAAGCCCGGCGGCCGGAAGGTAGCACATCCTGGGACAGCCACACCTCGACAGGGCGTTGCGCATCCACCAAGGGGACGTCGGCTTCGGCAAGATCACGTGCCCGCACGCCGGCCAGACGCTCTCTTAACATGTACATACGGCCCTGGGCCTGAGTCATGTTGAGCAGGAACCAGGCGATGAGCATGATCCACAGGCCGCCGACGAGATTGCCACCTACCATGTTCCAGACGGCCAGCCCGAACAAGCCGTAGGCGACCAGCTTGCCGCTGGCGAAGGCTGTTTCATTTGCTTTTCTGGCGTTACCGGTCAGCTTCCAGACGACGGCCCGTAAGACTCTCCCGCCGTCGAGGGGAAAACCGGGAATCAAGTTGAAAATGGCAACCAGCAGATTGATCGTCGATAGCCAGCCCAGAGCAACGGGAACGGGCTGATACCAGTGGCTGGTCAGTGCCGCGAGCAGACCGAACGCTCCCGCCAGGAGGAAACTGACAATGGGTCCGGCGATGGCGATCCAGAACTCGTCATCCGCCTTGTCCGGGTCGCGTGTCATCTGGGCGACACCACCGAAGATGAACAGGGTAATGGCGGTGACGAGAACGCCCCGGCGAATCGCCACGAGGCTATGACCCAGTTCATGGGCAACGATAGAAGAAAAGAACAAAAGGGCGGTCACCAAGGCAGTGGTCACGGCGGTGGTGATAGTCCACTCAGGGTATTGGTTCTGAAATCCTGCGCTCATTGTGGTCAGCAAAAGGGCAAAGATGATCAGCCAACTGATGTGGACTTCCAGGCGAATGCCGCGGAAATGACCGATGACCAGTACGGACTTGAACATCGACAACCCTCCCTTTTTGGCTCAGTTTGACTGCTCTGGCTGGTCCAAGCCAAGCAGAACAGGTGGCTGAGCGGGAAATCGCTGTTCAGGGCTCCCCCACGCGCCTATCTTCCTAGGAAGGTAGGTCTCCAGGGAAGGAGGGGAGATGCAGTCGGATCGAATGCATGGGATACGGGAGCTTAATACAGACCGAACGGTGAGACACAGACGCTCGCTCCTGACGATACTGCTGGGTGCAATTACACTGCTTGCGCTGATGGCACTTGCGGGAGGGTACGGGCTGATGCTGTACATGCCGGGAACCTCTTTCCGCGGTGAACCAGCAGCGCTGGGGGAGCAGAGCGAGGCTCTGCGCGAACGTCTCCACTCCCATGTGCAGACTTTGTCGGAGAGGATCGGTGAACGCCATTATTGGCGGCCGGAAGCCTTGCAGGCCGCAGGCGATTATATCGAGCAATCCTTCCAGGCGGCTGGGCATCTGCCACGGCGTCAAGCCGTGCCGGCCGGCAGCCGGATGTTTCATAACATCGAGGTGATCCTGCCTGGCGAGCAAATGGCAGACGAGGTGCTGGTAGTCGGCGCGCACTACGATACGGTGCGCGGAAGCCCGGGCGCCGACGACAATGCCTCCGGGGTGGCCGTGTTGATCGAACTGGCGCGTCTCCTGCAGGATGCCGAACTCGACCGCTCCCTGCGCCTGGTGGCGTTCGTCAACGAGGAGCTTCCCTTATTCGGCAGCAAGGCCATGGGCAGCCTGCACTACGTCCGGCAGGCCAGTGCCGAGGGGATGGATATCGTGGGCATGATCTCGCTGGAGATGCTCGGCTACTTCAGGGATGAGCCCAATAGCCAGGCGTATCCCTTCCCGCTGGACCATTTCTATCCCGACAGGGGCAACTTCCTCGCCTTCGTCAGCAATCTGGAGTCGCGCCGCCTGCTTCACCGTGCCATTGGTGCGTTTCGTCGCCACGCCGAGGTTCCCTCCGAAGGGCTGACGGCGCCCCCGCTGTTGGCCGACATACGCCGATCGGACCATTGGGCCTTCTGGAAGAGCGATATTCCCGCCATGATGCTGACGGACACCGCTAATTTCCGTAACCCTTATTATCACGGCCCTAGCGACACCCATGATCGCCTCGATTACACCACCATGGCCAGGCTTGCCGAGGCGCTGGCGGGCACGCTCGAAGCGATGGCCGGGCGATGAGCCAGCTCGCTGCAAGGAAACGGGCCTCGCCGCTGGCGAGACCCGGAGTGGCGAGCGGAGAGTGCGTCAGGCATCTCCCGGCGCGCTAGTGGTGACGGCTGAACTGACAGTGTGGGCTGTTGCCCATTAGCTTTTCGAACTCATTGCCGCTCATGTGAAGCAGCGTTTCGTGATCGCCGGCATCGAAATAGATGTCGGGCTGGTGGCGCAGCATGTCATCGACATAGACCTGCAGCCCGTACGCTTGCCCGACGGGTATCGTGGCGCCGGGGTCGCAGTCGCGAAAGCGGCTGATGATCTCGTCTTCCGTGGCTAGTTCCATCGGTTCGTCGAAGAGTTGGGATAGGCTGTCCAGGTCGGCATCACAGCTGCTGGGCAGAACGGCGAGCCGATAGCCCGAACGGCCGTGCAGCATGACCGCCTTGGCAAGCTGCTCGCCAGTAATATGGGACTGTTGGGCAACGCGGCTGGCGTTGACTTCATGGGGGTGCTGGACCTCCTCGTAATCGATGTCACAGGCTCTCAAGTATTCCCGAAGTGTTGCCGGAATGGCCATGGCTCTGTCTCCCTCGGCACGGCGGCCGACGTACGCGGGTAAGTGCCTCCTTGCGGCGGTGTGTCCTAGCTTAATCAGCATAGCGCGCAATGGGCAGGGTGAGAGTTTTGTACGGCACTGGCAGGATCGTTGCGTTGATAAGCAATCGGGCATGCAGGCGCTCGTCTAGCCATACTGTGTCTGAGTATCCTGGATTGGTTGGTCAGGCGATGTCGCAGTGAAGGCAAAACGATTGGGTGTCATGGCCGGGATGGCCCTGCTGGCTCTTGCGGCCTGTGGGGATACCACGAGCGAGTCGCGTGAAGCGAGCCTGGCGGTGCTCGTCAACCAGGCCGAGCAGCTCGACGGTTCGCGGGTGGCCACCCAAGGAACGGTACGACATTTCGAGGATCCCCTGCATTACTGGATCGAGGACGAGGACCTGAACCGGATGGAGATATTTCCTCACGAGTCGATCGCCCCCCACTTGGGCGAGACGGTGCGCGTCGTCGGCGATTTCGAGTACTCTCCCAGCAAAGGGCGGCGTTTGACCCTGGAGAGCATCGAGCCGGCCGGAGGCCGCTAGGTTAGAGCAAGGAAACGAGTCGCAGCGAGGGAGCCGCCATGATCGGGCTTAGCCAACGGCCTTTGTTGCCGTCATTGCCCGCCAGAGTTGAGGCCATCGACCTGGCTCGCGGTATCGCCATCGCCCTGATGATCCTCAGTCACTCAGTCAGCGGTCTGCTGGGTCTTCGCCAAGTGCCGGACTGGGGTATGGTACCCGTCCATCTCATCACCAAGTTCTCTTCCTCGCTGTTCATCATGGTGTTCGGTATCGCCCTGGCGGTGGCCTTCCTGTCCAAGGTCGGCACGCCTGACTGGCCGCAGCGGCGGCGCAAGCTGATGCTGCGCGGCCTTGAGGTGCTGTTCTGGTACAAGGCGCTGACCATCGTCGAAATGCTGCCGCTCTTCCCACCCGAAGACATTCTCGATGCGCTGCTCTATCAGCGCTTCGCCATCTGGGTCGAGATCCTCGGCTTCTACGCCCTGGCGCTGCTATGGCTGCCGTGGGTACTACCGTTATGGTGTCGCATGTCGCTGTGGTCGCGGCTGCTTGCGCCGATAGCGGTGGGCATTATTTCGGTAATGCTCGAACGTCATTTCCACTTCTGGGGCAGCGAAATCTTCAAGGCGCTCCTGGTCGAGGATGCCGATCATTACACTTGGGGTCAGCTCTCGCGGCTGCCATTGGTGATGATGGGCCTGCTGATCGGGGAGGCCATCCTGCGTTGGTATGGCGAGCCGGCTAGCCGTCGGCGCCTGGTGGCGTGCCTGGCTGGAGTAGGGGTGCTGTCCCTGGCTGGTTTCGCTACGCTTTCATTCCCTGAATCCTACGAAATGCTGATGGCCGTGGCCTGGAATGACGGCAAACACCCGCCGGCGGTGCCCTTCATGCTGTTCAGCACCGGCGGAGCGCTGGTCATCATGGCACTCTGCCTGCTGGGTGGCCGGTCTGCATCCCTCTGGCTCAAGCCCCTTACCGTGATCGGCAGTGATGCCCTGCGTGCCTTCATTTTCCATATCGTGGCGATCTTCCTGGTGCTGCGCTTGCTGTTGGGTGCCTGGCAGGTCTACAGCTATCCGCAGGTGCTGGGCATCGGCCTTGGCTTGATACTTCTCACTGCGGGCTGGATCGCCTTGATACGCCGTTTCAGAGAGCTGAGTCGATAATGGGTAGGAGATTGGCACGCGCGCTGATGCTGGCGGCCATGGCGGTACCGTCGTTGGCCGCTGCCCAGCCCGGCTGGGCGGAGAATGTCGAGGCCTGGGTGGATCCGCCCTGGGGGGAACGCCTGGAAGCCAGGCTGGCGCTGCTCGAAGCCGGTTTCGACGGCGAACTCGGGGTGCACGTGCGTGATCTCCAAACGGGGGCGCGCTACGGCTGGCGCGACGAAGAATTCTGGTACCTGGCCTCGCTGGTCAAGGTGCTGGTGGCAATCGAGCTGATGGACCGGGTCGAAGTCGGGGATACGGCGTTGGAGGAGCGCCTGACGCTCGCACGTAGCGACTATGTCGACGGTGCCGGATCCACCAACTGGGCAACGCCGGGTAGCACACTCACGCTGCGTCAGTTGCTGGAATCGATGCTGGTCTTCAGCGACAACACCGCAAGCGACATGCTGATGCGACATCTGGGGCTGGAAAGGATCAATGAACGGGCGCGCAGCCTCACGCCAGCTGGCGAAATGGGACCGATCACTACCCTGGTCGACGTGCGTCGTCATGCCTACTCCAACCTTCATCCGGAAGCCTTCGGCCTGAGCGGCATGGATTTCATCGAGCTGCGCAAGCGCAGTGGCGCGAGTGAACGGCTGGCATGGTTCCTTCGACGTCTCGACCTGATCCCGCAAGAGCTGCTGACGCCGAGTATCGACGAGGCTTTCCGGCGCTATTACGCCACCGAACTCAACAGCGGTCGGCTCGACGCCTTCGCCGATGTGCTCGCAGCACTGGCTTTGGGCAGGGCGCTCGGACCGGGTGTCACCGCCGAGCTGCTCGCGGTAATGTCACGTACCACCAGTGGAGAGCGGCGGCTCGGGGCCGGCCTGGGGCGCGACATCCGCCTGGCCCACAAGACCGGCACCCAGCATCGGCTCGCTTGCGATGCAGGCATCGCCACGCAGGGGCAGGGCGATAACGCCCGCCGCGTGGTGATCGTGGCCTGTGTGCGCGGCGAGCTCGACTTGGTCCGCAACGAGCAGATGCTGGCTGCGGTGGGCCGCGCCGTAAGGGAGGCAGGAGCGTTCGGGAATTGAACGGAACTGGTTCAAGCGGGATGGCAAGCTGATTATACGACCAACGTATAACTGCCGTTGCCGTGTTCGAGATTGACAGCCCAGCGGCGCATGTCTAGCCTTCAAACATCGGATGTTACCGGTAACAATCTGCCGGCATTCGACCCCCGAAAGGCTTCCATGCCGTCGGGGAGACGCGACGATGTGCCAACTCACAACGATAAATCGACTGGAGTCCGCCATGACCGCCATCTGGCGCAACACCCTCACGCTAGCCGGTGCTGCTACCCTTTCCCTGGGCATTGCCTATGCTCAGAGCCCCGACCTTTCCGATCCGCCTGCCATCGATGGCGAGGTAGTGGGCGACCACGGCAGCCATACCCTGCGCATGGGTATCGGCTTGGCCGAGAGTTCGCCGCAGTACCTCTCCAGCCAGTACTTTGCCGATATTCTCGAGCAGCGCACCGATGGGCGCATTACTGTCGATATCTTCCCCAACAGCCAGTTGGGTGATGATGTGCAAATGATGGAAATGCTCCAGACCGGTTCGCTGGACATGACCTATCCCTCATCATCGCCGGCAACTACCTATGTCGAGGAACTGGCGGTGTTCGACTTGCCCTTCCTGTTGCCGAATCGGGAGGCGGCCGTTGCCGTCATGCAGAGCGATACCGCCCAGCAGATGCTCGACGGTTTCGAAGGTTCCGGTATCAAGGCTCTGGCCTTTTCCGAGAACGGCTACCGCCAGCTCTCCAACAGCGCACGCCCGGTAGAATCGCCCGAAGATGTGGCCGGCCTCGACGTGAGTGGGCTGACCATTCGTACCATGGAGAACCCGGTTCACCTGTCGATCTGGAAAACTTTGGGCGCGAACCCCACGCCGATGGCGTTCGGTGAGCTGTTCTCGGCCATGGAGCAGGGGGTCGTGGATGGTCAGGAGAACCCCTGGAGCACCATTCTTACCTCCAACTTCCACGAAGTGCAGGACTACGGTTCCGAAACACGCCACGTCTACACCCCGTTCATCATGATGATCTCCGAGCGTACCTGGGAGCGCATGGCGCCCGAGTATCAAGAACTGGTGCAGGAAGCGGCGCGTAAGTCGGCCGAGTACGAGATCCAGCTGGCTACCGAGTATGACGACTGGTCGCGCGAGCAACTCGAAGAGAAGGGCATGCAGATCACCCGTCTCGACGACGAGCAGATCGCCGCTTTCCAGGAAGCCGTGCAGCCGGTTTACGACGAATGGTCTCCCAAGATCGGTGAAGACCTGATCGCCGAGATCCAGGGAATCGTCGACTCCTCCTCCAGCCAGTAATCCTTCCCTCAGACCGATATGGCAGGGCAGGGGGGCTTCCCCTTGCCCTGCGCGGAGCGCTGCATGACCACGCCCAATCAACCTCCGGCCGATCCCGGCGCTTATCTCGACGACCCCAATCGTGAACCACTGGAACTCGACGTCGAGGGCCGCCGTGGTCCGGCGGCCTTTCGCTGGCTGACCATGGCCATGGAGCACCTGATCGCTGTGATTCTGGTGGCCCTGATTGTCTCGGTATCGGCCAATGTCATCGGCCGTTCGATGTTCAACCGCTCGTTGCCATGGGCCGACGAACTGGCACGCATGCTGTTCATCTGGCTGATCTTCATCGGTGCCGCGGCGGCCTTTGCCCGCTATGAGCACATCGCAGTGGATTTCCTGGTGCGACGGCTCAAGCCGCGTGCCGCCTATGCCCTTTTTCTGCTCCAGCACCTGATCATCGCTTCCCTGATGAGCATCATCATCTGGGGTGGCTACTTGGTGATGTCACGCTCCACCGGCCGTACCGCCATCCTCGGTGTACCGTGGAATCTGATCAATGTCTCCCTGGTGCTGTGTTCGCTGTTCATCGTTGCGGTGGCCCTGTGGCGCGCCTGGCTATGCCTGCGTTTCATCCGCGACCCTCAAGCCGCCGTTCGGCAAGCGGGAGACTGACCCATGCTGTGGATTTTCCTTGCCATCCTGTTCGCGTCCATCATCATCGGGCTGCCTATCGCCTTCGGCCTTGGCATCGCTGCGGTAGTGATGGCGGTGCTCTCCGACATTCCGCTGTCGATCCTGATCGAGCAGTCGATTCGTGGCGTGAACAATTTCCCGCTGCTGGCCATCCCCTTCTTCATCCTGGTGGGCGAGGTGATGAGCAACGGCGGTATCGCCCGCCGACTGATGGAACTCGCCGGCGCGCTGGTCGGCTTCATGCGTGGCGGGCTCGGTCAGGTGGCGATTACCGGCTCGATGTTCTTCGGTGGCATCAGCGGCTCGGCGGTAGCCGATACCGCCGCCACCGGGGCGATGATGATCCCGTCGATGAAGCAGCAGGGGTATTCCGCCCCGCATGCCACCGCGATCAATACCGTTTCCTCGGTGATCGGTATCATCATTCCACCTTCAATCCCGCTGATCCTGTTCGGCATCGTCACGGAAACTTCGATCAGCCGCCTGTTCATCGCCGGCATCGTTCCGGGCCTGCTGATCGGCTTTGCGCTCATGGTGACCACCTTCATCATGGCCAGCATCGAGCACGCCGGGCAGACTCGCAAATTCGAACTGGGTCGCCTGTGGCAGGCGTTCAAGGCCGCCTGGCTGGCACTGGTGCTGCCGGTGATCGTGATCGGCGGCATTCTCGGCGGGGTGTTCACCGCCACCGAGGCAGCCGTGGCGGCACTGCTCTATTCACTGTTCATTTCGCTGGCGGTGTACCGCGAATTCCACCCCCGCGAGCTGTGGGGCATGTTGATTCGCACCGCACGGTTGACCGGCATGGTGCTGCTGCTGCTGGCGTTCGCTACCGTCATAGCCTGGTTCCTAACCATCAACATGGTGCCGCAGACCCTGGTACGCCAAGTGCAGGCGATCACCCAGGAGCCATTCTGGCTGTTGATGATCGTGGCCGGCCTGCTATTGCTGGTGGGCTTCGTGATGGACCTGACCCCGGCGATGGTGATCATGGCGCCGATGCTGACGCCGATCGTCACCTCGGTGGGGGTCGACCCGGTCTACTTCGGCGTGCTGATGGCCTTCATCCTCGGTATCGGCCTGCTGACGCCGCCAGTGGGGACCTGCCTCTATGTGGGCTGTGGTGTCGGTCGGGTCAGCATGGAGCAATTGGTCAGGGCAATGCTGCCGTACTATGCCGCATTGCTGGTGGTACTGGTGGTGTTGATCGCCTTCCCCGGGATCGTGACCTGGCTGCCCGATATGGCCGCAGTCCGTGGAAACTGAGTGCGGCAACTGACAACCGGAGGTCACGTGAAGGATGGCACACACCGCATCGTGGTGATGGGAGTGTCGGGCTCGGGCAAGTCGCACATTGGCGCCTTGCTCGCCAGCCGACTGGGCGTCGCCTTCATCGATGGCGACGACTACCATTCGCCGGCCAACGTCGACAAGATGGCCAACGGTATCCCGCTCGACGACGACGATCGCCGCGAGTGGCTGGAAACCCTGGCGGGATTGATCGGCGATCACCGACGGCGCGATGCCTCACTGGTGCTGGCCTGCTCTGCGCTCAAGCAGCGCTACCGCGAACTTCTGCGGCGCGGCGACTCCGAGCTCGCCTTCCTGTTTCTCGAAGGGCGGCGCGATGAGTTGCGCCAACGCCTGGCCGCGCGGGAGGAGCACTTCTTTCGCGGCGAGGCGATGCTCGATAGTCAGCTCCGCGACCTCGAGCCTCCAGGTGAGGCCGAGGCCGTGGTGTGCAGCATCTCCGATACGCCCGAGGCGATTGTCGAAAATTTCCTGGAAGCCTTGCCGGATATTCGCCGGTGATCCCTGAGCCTTGAGATAGCGTCAACGGCACGGGCGCGGCGACTCCGGTATCATGTTGGCGGGTGCCATTGGCACGCGCCAGTATTATCAGCCGCCAGTGGGGCACCGTGAAGAAGAAACGACCGACACTGCAGGACATCGCCGACCGGGTCGGGGCGACCAAGATGACCGTGAGTCGCTGCCTGCGCGACCCCACGACCGTATCGGAAGGCCTGCGCGAGCGTATCTTCAGCGTGGCGGAGCAGGTCGGTTACATTCCCAACCGAGCCCCCGATCTCCTTTCGCGCGCCACGAGTCACTCAATCGGCCTGCTGGTGCCCTCACTGACCAATCAGGTATTCGCTGACGTGCTGGTGGGCATCGAGGAGGTTACCGAGCCGCTGGGCTATCACCTGATGCTTTCGCACTACGGCTACAGCCAGGATCTGGAAGAGCGCAGCCTGGCCTCGCTGCTTTCCTATAACGTCGATGGCGTTATCCTTTCCGACAGTTACCACACGGCGCGTACCTGCCGAATGCTCGAAACGGCTGGCATTCCTATCGTAGAGATCATGGATTCGCTGACCCCGCCACTGCAGCAGTCTATCGGCTTCGACAATGTACGTGCCGCCCACGATATGGTCAGCGAAATGATCCGCCGTGGCCGGCGTCGGATCGCCTACCTCGCCGTGCGTCTCGACTCGCGAACCCGGCAGCGCGAGCAGGGTTACCGCCAGGCCATGGAGGAGCAAGGACTGGTGCCGCTGAGTTTGCAGCGCAGCCAGCGCTCCTCCTACTCTGTTGGGGCTGCGCTGTTAGGCGAGATTCTCGCGCAGCACCCCGATACCGACGGCATCTTTTGTACCAATGACGACGTCGCGGTGGGGGCCTACTTCGAATGCCTGCGGCGTGGTGTCAAAGTGCCTGAGCAGATGGCCATCGCCGGCTTTCACGGCCATGACGTAGGGCAGGTGATGACGCCGAGGCTGGCCAGCGTGGTTACCCCACGCCAGGCAATCGGCAGACGTGCCGCGAGCGAGCTGCTTCGGCGTATCCAGGGCGGAGCATTGGAAGAGCCGGTCATAGATCTGGGCTATACCATCGAGCCTGGCATGACGCTTTGATGTGCCTGCAGCGGGCTGTAGACGATTATAGCGCTAGCCAGTGGCACGTAGGCAGGCAAGCTCAAGTGGCGTTAGATTCGTCGCTGCCGTTTGCTATGGTTTCTTCGCGCTGCGTTTCGTATCGAGAGGCTTGCTCGGCCGGCTGGCGCGCCATCAACGTGATCTCGACATTGGCACCGCCGCTCAGGCGCGGTGACTCGGTGCAGGTGCGTGCTGGGTAGCTGTGGTTCTCGAAGAACTCGGCGTAGGCGGCGTCCATGGTGTGGATGGTGTCTAGATTGGTCAGATGAATGTCCACGCGTACCACTTCCGCCATCGAGGCACCGGCGTATTCCAGCATGCGCGAAAGTCGGCGCATCACCCAGCGTGTCTCCTCGGCGATGTCGCCGAGTACGGCCTCACCGCCTTGGATGTCGGTCACCGTCAAGCCGGAAAGAAAGAGGTAATGGCCATCCATCGCGATGTGACTGCCCGGGAAGACCGGAACGGCAAGCGTCGGATCGTTGAGGAAGCGATGCATAGCGGCTGGGCCTCGTTGGGTTGTCGTCTCATTCATTGTGGCGTCTCGCTCAAGGGGTGCAAGCGCTTGCCTTCGTCGGGAGCGTATCCGATGCTATCGGCTGAGGTTTGTTGCGTTGCAGTATTCGACGCCGCTCGATCCATCTCACTATCGATCAAGGCTTAGCGCATGGACAGTCAAGGGCAGGGGACGGATAACGGCCATATAGAAAACAGGACCTTCGACGAGATACGGGTTGGTGATTCGGCATCGCTCGAGAAGCGGCTGACCCTCGACGACATCAAGCTCTTCGCGATCATGTCGGGCGATATCAATCCGGCTCACCTGGACGACGACTTCGCCAAGAGCACCCGCTTCCAGGAGGTCGTGGCCCACGGCATGTGGGGCGGGGCGCTGATATCCACCGTGCTGGGTACCGAGTTGCCCGGGCCGGGCACCATCTACCTGGGCCAGACCCTGCGCTTTCGCAAACCGGTGCGTCTCGGCGACGTGCTGCGAGTCAGCGTACGCGCCCAGCGCAAGGATGATCAGCACAAGCGCATCACCTTCGAATGCCTGTGCACTAACCAGAACGGTGAAACCGTCATCGAGGGCGAGGCAGAAGTGCAGGCGCCCACCGAGAAGGTGAGCCGGCCGCGCGCCGTGCTGCCGCGGATACGGCTTGCCGAGCGGGCACGCCTGCACGAGATGCTCAGCGCCGCCGAGCATCCCGCACCGGTGAGCATGGCGGTGGTACACCCGGTAGACGAGGCCTCGATCATGGGGGCCTATGAATCGGCGCGCCAAGGGCTGATCCGCCCGGTGCTGGTGGGCCCGAAAGCCAGGGTGCAAGCTGCCGCCGAAGCCGCCGGAATCGATATTGCCGAGTTCGAACTCATCGACGTGCCGCACAGCCATGCTGCGGCCGCCGAGGCCGTGGCACTGACTCGTGCCGGGCGGGTAGAGGCGCTGATGAAGGGAGCGCTGCATACCGAAGAGCTGCTGCACGAAGTGGTCAAGCGCGACACCGGCTTGCGCACCGAGCGCTGTCTGAGCCACGTGATGGCCTTCGACGTGCCAACCTATCCTCGGCCGCTGTTCATTACCGACGCGGCAATCAATATCTACCCGACCCTTGGCGACAAGAAGGACATCATACAGAACGCCATCGAGCTGGCTCATGCGGTAGGCAACGAGTTGCCCAAGGTGGCGATCCTCTCGGCGGTGGAAACCGTCAATCCCAAGATCGCCTCGACCGTGGAGGCCGCCGCGTTGTGCAAGATGGCCGAGCGCGGGCAGATTCACGGCGGCGTGCTCGACGGCCCGCTGGCCTTCGACAATGCCGTTTCCGAAGCAGCTGCCGCAGCCAAGGGCATCGTATCGCCGGTGGCGGGTCGGGCCGATATCCTGGTGGCGCCGGACCTGGAATCGGCCAACATGCTGATGAAGCAGCTCACCTACCTGGCCGACGCCACCGGGGCCGGGCTGGTGCTGGGGGCACGGGTGCCCATCGTGTTGACCAGCCGTGCCGACGATGCCATTACGCGCATGGCCTCCTGCGCCTTGGCGCTGCTGGTGGCGGAGCAGCAGAAGAAGGCCGGGTGGTCATGAGCGGGGAACTCCTGATCGTCAACAGCGGCTCCTCGAGTCTCAAGTTCGCCCTGTTCGATGCCGCCTACGCCGTCAGCCCCATGGCCATGCAGCTACGTTGCCGCGGCCAATTTTCGGGGCTCGGCAACCGGGCGCAAGTGGAGCTGGTGGAGGGCTTCGAGCAGAGCATGGACCCTGCACACGGCGCCATGCTGCGCGACGTGCCGCCTACCCTGGATCACAACGAGGCTTTGGCGCGCCTGCTGGAGTGGGTCGACGCAAACCCGGCGCTGGGTGATATCCGTGGCGCAGGTCATCGTATCGTTCATGGCGGGGCGCAGTACCGCGAGCCTGTGCGCCTCGATGAAGAGAACCTTGGCGAGCTGGAAGGGCTGGTTTCTCTGGCGCCGTTGCACCAGCCTTATGGCCTGGCGCCCGTGCGGGCGCTAGCCCGGCTGCGCCCGACGCTGCCTCAGGTCGCCTGCTTCGATACCGCCTTTCATGCCCACCAGCCGTGCGTAGCCCAGCGCTTCCCCTTGCCGCGTCGCTATGGTGAAAAAGGCATAATCCGCTACGGCTTCCATGGGCTCTCCTTCGACTACGTCAGCCGCGCCTTGGCCGAGCAGGTGCTGCCGCAGCATCGCCAGGCTGTGCCTGGCGGACGCACGATCATCGCCCATCTGGGCAACGGGGCGAGCCTCTGCGCATTACGCGATGGCAGGAGCGTGGCCGCCACCACCGGCTTCACCGCCGTGGAGGGGCTGATGATGGGCACCCGCAGCGGCAGCCTCGATCCCGGCCTGGTGCTGCACTTGATCCTGCAGGAGGGGATGTCCGCCGAAGCCGTGCAGCGCATGCTCTACAAGGAGTCAGGCCTGCTCGGCGTGTCCGGCATCAGCGGCGACATGCGCGAGCTGCTGGCCAGCCAGGCCCCCGAGGCGGCGGAAGCCGTTGAGCTGTTCGTCTACCGCATCGTGCGCGAGATCGGCAGTCTAGCGGCGGCGCTGGGTGGGCTCGACCATCTCGTCTTCACCGCCGGCATCGGCGAGCGCGCCGCCCCGGTACGCGCCGCCGTGGCGCAGGGCTGCGAGTGGCTCGGCGCTCGGCTCGATGCCGACGCCAACGCCACCCACGCCAGCGATATCGCCACCGCCGACAGCCGGCTCGGGCTGTGGGTCATTCCCACCGACGAGGAGCGCATGCTCGCCTGGTACACCGCCGCCGAGCTGGCCCGTTAATCATTAGGCCCCCACGACCTATAGTGTTTGCCACGGCGCGGCGGGGGGCTCGGCGAGCAGTTCGGCCAGCGTGTCGAGCGCTTGGGTCAGTGCCTCGCGTGAGGCGGCGGCGCTGAGACAAAGCCGCAGTGCCTGGGGTGCGGGTTCGCTACCCACGCAGAAGGGCTCGGCGCTGCTCACCAGCACATTGCGCTGCGCCAGCGCTTCGACGAGGACCGCACTGCGCAGCCCTTCGGGAAGCGGCAGCCACAGATTGTTGCCGTGGAGTCTGCCGCTAGTGGTGTAGCCGGCCAGACGCAGTCGTGCCAACTGCTGGCGTTCGCCCAGTTCCTGAATCAACCAATCGAGCAGGGCGCGGCTATCGTCGCTGGCCACCCAGCGGCACACCGCCTCGACCATCAGGGGCGGTACCATCCAGTTCTGGGCGCGCAGCGTCGTCCCCAATCGCTCGCGCAGCATGGGTGGTGCCATCAGGGTGCCGATACGCAACCCGCCGGCCAGAACCTTCGATGTGCTGAAGATGAAAAGGGTTCGCTCCGGTGCCAGGCGATAGAGCGGCGTGCCACGCTCCGACTCGGGCAGGTATTGCACACCATCCTCGACGATCCAGAAATCGTGGCGGCGTGCCAGCGTCACCAGGCGTTCACGGCGGGCTTCGCTCAGCGGCGTCCCGGTAGGATTGTTCTGGTCCGGTGTGACATAGACCAGCCTTGGTGGCTGCTGTTGTGCGCAGAGCCGGGCGAGGGCGTCCATGTCCATGCCCTGATCTTCCATCGGTACACCCGATATTTTCAGGTGTGCCTGACGCGCAGCGCTGATCAGCCCGGGGTAGGTGAGCACGTCGGCGGCGATGCGCTCGCCAGGCCGTGCCAGGGCTTGCAGCGCCAGGCTGATACCGTGCTGTCCGCCCTGGGTGACGACCAGAGACTCGGGATCGGCAGGCATGCCCAGTTCGCACATCCAGGCAGCCAGCCGCTCGCGGTGTTCGGGCACGCCACGATCCGGCTGATATTCCACCGCACGCTGCAGCAGCTGGTCGTCCTCAGCGATTTCGTGCAGTACGCGTCCCAGGCTGGCGGCGCGCATCGGATGCGGTGGCGGCAGGCTCAGGCTGAGGTCGATGATCCCTTTTTCAACGGGGCGGCTGGCGAGGAAATCCTGGCCTGAAGCGGTCGCGGTGCCACGCACGAAAGTGCCGCTGCCCACCCGTGCGGTCACCCAGCCATGGCGTTCGGCTTCAGCGTAGGCCCGGGTCACCGTACCGACGGTAACGCCAAGGCGGTCGGCCAGCCGACGTTGCGGGGGGAGTTTCTGCCCCGCAGAGAGTTCGCCGGCCTGAATGGCCATGGCGATGGAGTCGGCAATGGCGCGGTAGCGAACGCCATCTTCGGCAAGCTGTGGAATCCACATTGTCATGGTGACAATAAAACCTTTGACGGAATATCTGGACTCATTATGCTGACAATTGTGCGCACTATCCAATCAAGCTTCTTAATTGTATGGGTTCAATGACATGGAAGCTGTGGCGTTACTCGGGCCTGCGGCCCTCTACATGATTTCGATGACCATCACTCCCGGCCCCAATAACGTGATGCTCACGGCCTCGGGCGCCAACTATGGCTTTACCCGTACTCTGCCGCACATCTTCGGTATTCTGGGGGGCTGTTTCGTGCTCTTTTCCGGCATAGCCCTAGGGCTGGGGTTGATCTTCGAGCGCTACCCCTCGGTGCAACTGGCCCTGCGGGTGCTAGGCAGCACCTACTTGCTTTATCTGGCCTGGAAGATTGCCACGGCACCGCCGCCTGATCTGCGCGTACGGGGTGAGGGCAAGCCTCTGAGCTTCTGGCAGGCGGCCGTGTTCCAGTTCGCCAACCCCAAGGCGTGGGTGATGGGCCTGGCGCTGATGGCAGGTTTCCTGCCCGAGGGGGGCGACACCTTCGTCAATGCGCTGATGCTGGCCGGTTTTGCCGAACTGGTGGCGCTGCCCTGCATTGCGCTGTGGGCGGGCTTCGGCATGGCCATCGGCCAGTGGCTCGACACCCCACGCGCCTGGCGCATCTTCAACTGGACCATGGGCGGGCTCACCGCAGCCTGCGTCTACTTCATTCTGGCGTGATGCGACGACCAGCCGCGACGAGCTGCAATCAAAGAAACGGTTCCAGCTCGTCGCGGCTCATGTTGCCGCCTGTAATTACCACGACGACATCCCCTTCGGGCGGCAGCGCGATCGACTCTTCCAAGAGGGCGGCCACACCCACGGCGGCGCCGGGCTCGGCCATCAGCTTGGCTTGGTAGAGCAGGTGATGCATGGCGCGGCCGATGGCGGCATCGTCGACCTGCACCAGGGCCCGGGTGGTCTCGCGGCACAATGGGTAGGTGTGCTTGCCGACGATGGCGGCTGCCAGGCTCTTGGCGCAGGTATCTACCTTTTCCAGCCGTGAGGGTGCGCCCTGGGCCCAGGCCTGCGCCATGCTGGCGGCGCCACTGGGCTCCACGCCGATCACGGCCAGCTCGGGGCGCAGCGCAGCGGCGGCCGAGCCGATGCCGGCTATCAGGCCGCCGCCGCCCACCGGGCAGAGAATGGCCGTGGCCTCGGGTGCCTGCTCGAGGATCTCGAGCCCGACGGTACCTTGGCCGGCAATGATGCGTTCGTCGTCATAGGGGTGCACCAAGGTCAGGCCACGTTCTGCCACCAGCTCATGCATCCGCTCCCAGGCGGCATTGATATCGCCGTGCAGGATTACCTCGGCGCC
This sequence comes from Halomonas sp. MCCC 1A13316, assembly GCF_014931605.1. Classification (NCBI taxonomy): domain Bacteria; kingdom Pseudomonadati; phylum Pseudomonadota; class Gammaproteobacteria; order Oceanospirillales; family Halomonadaceae; genus Billgrantia; species Billgrantia diversa. The sequence goes on from NZ_CP053382.1 coordinate 1,819,478, forward strand.
CAGCTTGCGACTGCCATCCACCTTGAACCGGCTGGCGTTCTCGGGCATCACGATCGTAACCGGCACACCGACTTGGCTCGCCGCCCAAGCTAGCCCGAGGGCGTGATTACCCGCCGACACCGCGCCCAGGCCGCCGGCCAGCTCCCCTCGGCTGGCGGTGCGCACCCAGTGCAGGCCGCCGCGGGCCTTGAACGAACCGGTACGCTGGAACAGCTCACCCTTTAGCCACACTCGTCGACCGAGCTGGTCCGACAGGACATGATCGAGGACCAGCGGCGTGGGTGGCAGGGTGTCGGCAATGAGGCGCTGGGCGGACTGCAGGCGTTCGAGCGCAAGCATGGGCCACTCCTACAGCAAATTGTAAATAATGACGAACAGGCTGGTGCCGGTGATGATGAAGGCGAGGATCGAGAGCAGCCCGTCTCGAGCCATGATCGCCAGGCCGAACAGCGTCAGGGCCACGCCGGCGATGTTTACCGTCAGCGGTATCAGCTCCATGGGGGGCATGGCCAGGGCCAGCACGAAGCACGCCAAGGCGGTCAGGCGTATGCCCTGTTTGCCGGTCATGAAAGTAATCCGGGCGTTCAGCATGCGATCGACCCACCGGGCCGGCCTATACATCCATTTGAGCCCCTTGTGTACCTTGTCGCTGGGTAGCGTGCGATTGCGCAGCCAGCCCGGCAGCCAGAAGGTGCGTCGGCCGGCGAGCAGTTGCCCGCAGACCAGCAGTGTGAACAAGGCCATCAGCGTAGGCACGCCCGGGATTCCGCTGACGATGGGCATCAGCGTGACCAGCCCAGCCAGCAGCAGCAACGGGCCGAATGCACGCCGGCCGATGGCATCGAGCACCTCGTCGAAGCGGATTCGTCCCGACGGCGTATCAATGGATTCTATGGCGCGCATCAGCTCGACGAGATTGTGCGGTTCCGTTGCGGGCTCATCCGGATCCGCTGTGGGCTCAACCGGTTCTATATCTCGTGGGGCCTGCATCCTTTCTCTCATTGGCTCATCCCTGTCTTGTACAGACTCCTGTCGGTTCACAGCATAGCGTTTATGCGCCTGGTCATGCTTGTCGCTGCTAATGGCGAGCCAAAGTAAATGTGCTTATTCCTATTTTCTCTATCCATACAACAATGCAATTAGCCAAAAGTCGGCTTTGCGCTCCTCTCATGCCTCAACTTTCCGACTCTTTTGCCGATTGAAATAGAGAAAAATCAAAAAAATCAAAAAAGCCAAAACGCACCATGCAAGGGGCTAACGATGAAGAATGTATCCATCAAATGGAGCCTGACAGCAGCACTTGTGGTCCTGGTGCTGATGATCGGCTTGATCAGCGGGTTGGGGTTCTACTCCAATGCCAAGGGCGAAGCGGCTCTGCACGAACTGGCAGAAACCAACATGAAGCTGGCCGACACGGCCAACCGTGCCCAGGTGAACGTATTGCGGGCGCAGACCTTCTTGGACCGCTACGCCAGCCTGAGCACCCAAGGCAACCCGGACAAGGCGGGTGAGAATCAGCAACTTGCAGCGGCCGCGATTGAAACGGCACAGCTGCGCTTCGCCGAGTTTGGCGAATTGCCTCTCGATCCCGCGGATACCCGCACGCCATACGTAGTGGCGATTACCGAAGCTTACGAGGCGCTCGTCAACGAGGGCCTGGTGCCGCTGCTGGACGCCGCACCGTTTCAGGTCCAACGCAGCCAGGATCAGTTGGCCGGGTTAGGTGCGCAGCTCGACCAGGCCATGGATGCCTTCATCCACTACATCGAAGAGCGCGCCCACAACGATATCGAGGCAATTGAGACCCTGGATCGGCGCGTGGCGATCACGGCCACAGCATTGCTGGTGGCGGCGCTGGTGGCCGCCTTCCTCATTCGCGTTGCTCTGATGCGTGTGGTGGTGACCCCGCTGCGCGAGGCCATCGACCACTTCGAGCGTATCGCCGATGGCGACCTGACCGCACGTATCGAAGATCGTGGTCGCAACGAGATCGGCCAGCTGTACAGCGCTCTGGGCCGTATGCAGGAGAAGCTCAAGACACTGGTGGTCTCGCTGCGCGAAAGCAGTGAGAACGTCTTCACCGGCGCCGGCGAGATCGCTTCGGGCAGCCAGGACCTCTCATCGCGGACCGAGCAGCAGGCATCGGCACTGCAGGAAACCGCTTCCAGCATGGAGGAGATGGCCTCTACCGTCAGCAAGAACACCGATACCTCGATAGAGGCGGACCGCCTTTCCGCCGCGGCGTCCAAGACAGCCGAGGCCGGCGGTCAGGAAGTCGAGCGCACCGTGCTGTTGATGCGCGAAATCGCCGAGAGCGCCCGGCGCATCAACGACATCATCGGCGTGATCGACTCGATTGCCTTCCAGACCAATATTCTCGCACTGAATGCCTCGGTCGAGGCAGCCAGGGCAGGGGAACAGGGCCGTGGCTTCGCCGTGGTGGCGAGCGAAGTGCGCTCCCTGGCCAGCCGCAGCGCAGAATCCGCCAAGGAGATCCGCAAGCTGATCGAGGACACCACGACCCGGGTGGCCAGCGGTGCCGAGCAGGCCGAGCGCAGCGGCGAGACGATCAACGAAACCGTCGAATCGATTCGTCAGGTCAGCGCCCTGATGGGCGAAATCTCCACCGCCACGCGGGAGCAGAACAGCGGTATCGAACAGATCAACACGGCGTTGACCGAGATGGACTCGGTTACCCAGCAGAATGCCTCGCTGGTGCAGCAAACCAGTGCCGCTGCTGCCTCGCTGGAAGAGCAGGCCAGCCGCCTCGCCGCGCTGATCGCCACTTTCCGCGTCGACGAGCAGGCCACCTCGACGACGGCACGGAATGATCGCCAATCCGGTGCTGAGCCACGAGGCGGCAAGGCGGAAGAGAAAGCACCGCATCAGCTCGTTCGACTGACCGATCCCAAGCCGTCGCGTTCTCGCCAGAGTTCAACGGCCGAAGAGGATTGGAGCGAGTTCTGACGCCAGGCCAGCAGATGCTTTACCTTGAGCCGCACAATGCGGCTCTTCTTATTTGAGGGCTAACGAACTGTGAAGAGAGGCTGTAACCTCGGCAGCCATCATGGTCACCAACCGATCGAGCGCGCCCGCCAGCGCCCCATAGGTGACGATCCCGAGCACAGCGACGGGCTAGTATTGCCACAAGCGCCTTGACGCCAGGCAGCCTGTGAATTTTTGTATATTCAAAAGCTTGGAGCATGTTGCGTGACTAGACTGCGAGCCATGAAGGATCGCATAAGGAGCGCAGCATGACTAGGGATTCGGTACATGGCAGCTTGCCTACGGCAACCGTGGGCGAGACCTTGGCGGTGATGGGAAATGTCTTCGCTCCCAGCATCGCCAAGGGCGTAATCATTCGTCGCCCCATGGCGGTAGGCATGGTGGAGAAGCTTGGCCTGGACAAGCGCAGCATCCGCCGCCTGCAGAAGCTCAACGAGAAGTACGGTCCTGGCCCGTTGATGCTGAACACTCCCAAGGGCAAGCCTATGGCGCTGGTGCTCGACCCCGACCACGCCAACCGCGTGCTCAACGAGACGCCCGAGCCCTTCGCCACCGCCGAATGGGCCAAGCAGAAAGCCCTCGAGCACTTCGAACCCGACATGGCGCTGATTTCCCACGGCCCCGAACGCACCGAGCGCCGCCGCTTCAATGAAGAGGTATTGCAGAGCGGTTGCCCCGTGCACGGCCTGGGGTCGCGCTTTGCCCAGGTTGTCGAGCAGGAAGCCAGCGAACTGCTCACCGGCGTCGAACGACACCGTGGCAAGCTCGACTGGGGCATGTTCGAGGCAACCTGGAACCGCGTGGTGCGCCGCGTGGTGCTGGGCGATACCGCGCGTGACGACCGAGCCTTGACCGAGATGCTGGAGAAGCTTCGCTCCGCCGGCAACTGGGCCTTCCTGCATCCGGGGCATGATCGCCTACGCGATACCTTTCACGAGCGTCTCCGTACCTACCTGAAGCGGGGAGAGGCGGGCAGCCTGGCCGCCGAGGTTGCACAGGCTTCGACCAACGCCGTCACGCAGCCGGAGCATCAGGTACCGCAATACCTGTTCGCCTTCGACCCTGCCGGCATGACCACTTTCCGTGCCTTGGCGCTGCTGGCTGCGCATCCCAATCAGGCCGAGCGAGCCCAGGCCGAGATCGCCGAGCACGAGCTTGGGCGAGCGCCCAAGCTCGACTTCCTGCGCGCTTGTGTGCTCGAGTCGCTGCGGTTGTGGCCCACCACGCCTCTGCTGCTGCGCCAGACCACCGAAGAGACCGAATGGGAGAACGGCACGATGCCGGCAGAAACTTCGGTACTGTTGCTGGCTCCCTACTTCCACCGCGACGACCGCTACCTGGACGATGCCAATCGGTTCGAGCCCGACCTCTGGCTGCAGCCGGGCGGGGCAGGGGATTGGCCGATGGTTCCGTTCAGCGGTGGCAGCGGTATCTGCCCCGGTCGGCATGTGGTACTGCTGGTGACCAGCCTCATGCTCTCCAGGCTACTTCAGGGGCGGGAGTACCGCTTGGATCCGCCAGCGCGCCTGCTCAGCAGCAGGCCGATGCCGCCGCTGCTCAACAATTACGACTTGGCGTTCAGGGTCGCCAGCCGTTAATCCGCGCGGCATCCTATGTGAACGCAGGAAGTCTAGGTGAGAGAGCTGTCATGCCAGCAAGGGCATACCCCGCGCAACATCATGTCTACAGCGACATTGTCAGCCGAGGGCTCTTGCACTGCGGCGCTGGGTCTTGTCGTCGTACATGCGATTGTCAGCCAGAGTCAGCACATCCTGGGCGGGCACTTCGGTGGAACTGGCTGTGCCCATGCTCAAGCGAAGCTGCACCTCTACGTTCTCGCCGTGCGTGGAGGTGACGATGCACCGCTGGCCCTCCAGGTGGGCCCTGATCAGTGCAACAAGGCGATTGGGTGCCGCCAGGTCCGCGGAAGGGAACAAGATGACGAATTCGTCACCGCCATAACGTGCGAGGACGTCATCTTCGCGGCACTTCATCTTCAAGCGCTCGGCAACGGCGGTGATCAACTGGTCGCCCGCTACGTGGCCATATTGGTCGTTGATCTTCTTGAGTCCGTCGACATCCATCATCAAGACGGCGAAATCCAGACCCGGTGGCTGTGCCTTGGCCTGAATGCTCCATTGCAGCGCCGATTCGAAGAAGCCACGATTGTAGAGCTCGGTCAGGCCATCGCGTTCCGCCGTCTTCTTCAGCTCCAAGTGGAGCAGCTTGTTTTCGGTGGCTGCCGCCAATTGATCGGCGAACAGAGTCAGCATGCGTTCCAGCGCACCGTCCAGCTTGGGCGCTCGCACGATCAGCCACCCATCGTAAATGCTGAGTCGTCCTGCCATGGGCGTGGCGTACAGTTGCTCGCCGACAGTGGTGTCGCGCAGCTTGACCGTATTCTCCTGTCGTTCATGAAGCGTCGCCAACAGGCTGCCGAGGCGGCGCTCATCCTCCGCGCCGAGTCGAAGTCCGGCGACAGCCGCATAGCGCGTCACTTCAGGGCGTTGCCGCTCCTGCAGGAACACGGCAAACCCGTACTCGGGGAAATCTGCATGCAGATGCTTCAGCGAATCGTCCAGTAGGGTATGGATGTTCGAGGCACGATTGGCCACGACGCCAAGCTGGAGCAGTGCATGAAAGACCCGATTCTGGAACTTGATCTCGACGATATTGCGGCCGATCTTGCGGTTCTGCCCGTACATCACGTGGGCGATCGCCAGGAAATATATCACTGCACCGGCACCTTGGTAGATATCCAGCCCGGTGCTGACGTACGGCCTGAAACCGAACCCGGTCAAGGCGCTCCAGCCCAGTGCGCCGCCGGCAAACAGCGCCATGGAGGCCGCCATTCGACGTGGGCCGCCGATGACCATGTTGTTCATGAAGCAGGCAAGGCTGATCGTGACGGTGGCCAGCACATAGAAATCGAGCACACTGCACCAGGCACCGAACAAAAGGCTGTCGAAATAGAGATTCCTGAATTCGGCGCGCTTTGAGTCGTGAGCCACGGCAGCGTGGCCGTACGCGACGGCTGGCCATAGCAGCAGGAGTAGCGCCGGCAGGATCAGCGACCAGCCGCTGCCTTCCTCCCAGGCAATCCATAGCGTGGTTCCGAAGGTATGGCAAAAGGCGAAGGCGCGTGGGGCCAGTGTCGCCAGAGCGAGACGATGGGGGGGCTTGAGAAGGGACCGTGCCCGAGTTGAAAGCGATTTGATATCTAGCATGCCCGCCTAGGCCGTCTGCCCGCTCGCTGCAGGCAGGACGACATCGATTCGTTAGAGTTATGAGCCGTTTAAAACGCTCTTGCCAGTAGCCTAACACTGGCGGGAATGGCTGGCATCAACATGACTCATTGCCGCACAGGTCGGCAACCTGTGCCTGGTCGCCATACTGCCGCGACAAGCAGGTGGCAGCGCCGCCCGGCGAGCGCTATCTTGGGAGTTCGATTTCCCTCGGAACCCCACCATGTCGGATGTCACCAAGCCCCTGTTCTGGCGCGACCCGCGCATGCCTCACGTGGAGTTGCGCAAGGTCGATGACGGCCGAAGGGTCTGCTACGCACCGCACAGCCATACGCATTGGTCACTGGGCGCTATTACCGCGGGGGAGAGTACATTTCGCTATCGGGAGGAACGTTACCACGTGCATGCCGGCACCCTGGTGATGATGAATCCCGACTGGATGCATGCCTGCAGCGCCATCGACGACCGGCCCTGGGCCTACCTGATGCTCTACGTCGATACCGATTGGCTGAGCGAGCTACGCTATCAGGCCGGATTGTTGGCGTCGCCACGTTGGCAGGATTTCACCACCGCCGTGATTCGCGCGCCCAAATGGTATGAAGGCTACTGCGATATGGCGGCCTGTCTGCTCGATCCGGCCCGCGACCTGCTCGACAGGCAAACGGTCGTGGTCGAATACCTCTCCGCTTTGATACACGAAATGGCCGGCCAGCCAGTGCAGCCATTGCCACTGGCCCCGGCGAACCTGCGGCAGCTTGCTGCCTACCTGGACGCGCACGCAACGGAGGAAATCTCGCTGGACGACCTGTGCGAGCGCTCCGGCTACAGCCCCGGCCATCTGATTCGTGCCTTCAAGCGTCATTTCGGCTTCACTCCTCATGCCTACCTGATCAATCGTCGCATCCAACAGGGCCAGCGCGAACTGAAAGGCGGCACGCCAATCGCCGAAGCGGCATTGAACGCCGGTTTCGCCGACCAACCCCACTTTCAGCGCACCTTCAAGCGCCTGGTAGCCGCCACGCCGAACCAGTATCGCCAACCGTCACTCGAGCAGTAGATAGACACAGCTACCGGCAAGCAGCACCGCCAGCGTGCGGTTGACCACCACCAGCACGGCAGGCCGATGAAGGTAGCGACGCAGAAAGGCACCGGCATAGACCCAACTGCCCAGCGACAGCCAGCAGATAGGCAGATAGAGCGCGGCGAACAGCAACACCTGCTGCAGGTCACTGCCGCTGGTGTAGGCGCCGATGCCCGAGGCCGACGCCAGCCACGCCTTGGGGTTTAGCCACTGCATCAGCGCACCGGCCATGAATCCCGGCGCACGCTGGGCTTCGCCTTCCGGCAGGCGGCCGTTGTCGCGAAACAGACGCACGCTCATATAGAGCAAGAAAGCCACCCCCGCCCAGCGCAGCGCCTGATCCAGTCCCGGTATGACCGTCAGCAGCGAGTAGAGCCCCAGCCCTACGGCAAAAAATAGCACCACGAAACCCAGCGTGGCCCCGGTCACGAACACCAGCCCCTGGGAGAGGGGATAGCGCGTGCCGCTGCTCAGGCACACCAGGTTCACCGGCCCCGGCGAGATCGAAGCGGCAAGGGCAAATGCCGACATTGGCAGAATCAGTGTAAGGCTCATCGCGTCATTCTCCTGGGTAGCAATGAACCAAGCGTGCCGCAGCGACAGGGAGGCGGTATTGAAGGAAATTGAGGTGAATTAGGGGGCGGACAGGTATTGTGAAAGGAAGGCTACCGGCCGAAGCGGGCCGGTAGCAGTTGCCTCGCGGGGGATCGTCTACTTACCCAGCGCCTTCAGCAGCAGCCGAGCCGTCGGCTCGGAGGAGGGTGGGTTCTGGCCGGTGATCAGCAGGCCATCCTGACGGGTGTAGGGCGTGAAGACGTCGGCCTTGGAGTAGTGGGCACCGCCTTCTTTCAGTGCGTCTTCCACCAGGTGCGGCACGACCTCGGTGAGGCCCACGGCCTCTTCCTCTTCGTTGGTGAAACCTGTTACCTGGCGACCGCGAATGATGGGCTCGCCACTGGCATCTCGGGCATGGATCAAGGCGATAGGAGCGTGGCAAACGGCGGCCACCGGTTTTTGCTGCGCCCAGAAGGTTTCGATGAGGCGGATAGAATCCTTGTCCTCCACCAGATCCCAGAGCGGACCGTGGCCGCCAGGGTAGAAGACGGCATCGAAGTCGTCGGCACTGACTTCGCTCAAACGCCGGGTATTGGCCAGGGCTCGCTCGGCCTCGTCGTCCTGCTGGAAGCGGCGGGTCGCCTCGGTCTGGCTCTCCTCTGCATCGCTCTTCGGGTCCAGTGGCGGCTTGCCGCCCTTTGGCGAGGCCAGTACTACCTCGGCGCCGGCATCCAGGCAGGCGTAGTAGGGCGCTGCCAGCTCCTCCAGCCAGAAGCCGGTGGGCTCGCCGGTATCGCCGAGACGATCGTGCGAGGTAAGTACCATCAGAATGCGTGAACTCATGGGGACTCCTGTCGTGGTGGTTGGCTGTGTCCAACCTACAAGATAGCGGAGCAGCCGTAATCGAAAATCCGGCTCACTTGCGATCTAGATTGTCGATGGGGCCCTTACCCAGCGTTTTCAACAGCGCGCTCCGGCACTTCTTGAGCAGAGGATAGAGCCGCGCGGTGCGACCGGGGCTCGCAAACAGCCGATACATCAGTCGATTGAACACGCCGCTGCGGGTGCCCAGCAGGCTGAGCCGATGCAGGGCTTCGCTGCCGTGGTACCAGCGCTCGCCGACCTGCAGGGCGAAGCCCTGGTCCAGGTCGACGTCCATGGCGGTGAGCTCTCGACGCGCTTCGCTCTCCTGCCTGGCGTCGATCAGCTCGAGTTCGCCGACCTCCTCGCGGATGCGCTGCCAACGTACGTAACGACGGCACATAGGGCACTCGCCGTCGTAAACCAGGCGAAGCCGACGACTCGATGGCTCGTGCAGGCGGGAATTTCTCGGTGCCGACATTAGCTATCCTGAGTCTGGAGATAAATGCTTCTCGATACTCGATTCTAGCAGGTGGTGGAAGTGCTCCGGACTTGGTGGTTCGTAACGTTCTATCAGGCAGTACCAGGGCGGCCATAGTCCTTAGCCCTTTGTCTATGTTGCTTTCAACGTTACTCAACGTTAAATTGCGTAAAGAAAGCCGCTGAGACGGTTCTGATGAAAAAGACACAAGTACGCAGGGAACTACCCGGTAACAACTTTACCGGGTAGATTCTTGTTTGGCCTCAGCCGATCCTCTCTCATCGCTACCCTTCCGATTCGTCTCATATTCCTCCAGGCTTCCTTGTTGTGCTACCGGTTGCCGAAAGGGCCTGGTCCGTGTGATAGACTGCGCGCCTCGGCCTGCGCCAGCAACACTTCCCCATCGGTAGCCCGTCATGGAAATCAAAGTCAATTTTCTCGAAAACCTCAGGCTTGAAGCCAAGTTTGACGATTTCACCGTCATCACCGATCAGCCCATTCGCTACAAGGGCGACGGCTCGGCGCCAAGCCCCTTCGACTACTTCCTGGCATCCTCCGCGCTGTGTGCGGCCTACTTCGTGCGGGTGTACTGCAAGGCGCGCGACATCCCTACCGAGAACATCCGGCTCTCGCAGAACAACATTGTCGACCCCGAGAACCGCTACAACCAGATCTTCAAGATCCAGGTCGAGCTGCCGGAAGACATTTCCGAGAAGGACCGCGAAGGCATCCTGCGCTCCATCGACCGCTGCACGGTCAAGAAGGTGGTGCAGACCGGGCCGGACTTCCAGATCGAGACGGTAGAGAATCTCGACGAGGACGCCCAGGCGCTATTGATGGCCAAGCCCGACGAGGAGGCCTACACCTGGATCGAGGGCAAGGACCTGCCGCTGGAGCAGACCATCGCCAACATGTCGGGCATCCTCGCGGAGCTGGGCATGAAGATCGAGATCGCCTCCTGGCGCAACATCGTTCCCCACGTGTGGTCGCTGCACATTCGCGACGCCGCCTCGCCGATGTGCTTCACCAACGGCAAGGGTGCCACCAAGGAGAGCGCGCTGTGCTCGGCGCTGGGCGAATTCATCGAGCGCCTGAGCTGCAACTTCTTCTATAACGACCAGTTCTTCGGTGAAGAGATCGCCAACAGCGCCTTCGTTCATTACCCCAACGAGGAGTGGTTCAAGCCCGGGCCCAACGACGAACTGCCCGAAGGTATCCTCGACGCGTACACCCGCGAGATCTACGACCCGGAGGGCGAGCTTGCCGGCTCGAACTTGATCGACACCAATTCCGGCAAGACGGAGCGCGGCATCGTTGCCTTGCCCTTCGTACGTCAGTCGGACGGCGAGACGGTCTACTTCCCCTCCAACCTGATCGAGAACCTCTACCTCAGCAACGGCATGAGTGCCGGCAACACGCTGCAGGAAGCGCAGGTGCAGTGCCTCTCGGAGATTTTCGAGCGGGCCGTGAAGCGAGAAATCCTCGAGCAGGAGCTGGCGCTGCCGGACGTCCCAATGCATGTCCTCGGGCGCTACCCGGCCATTCTCGAAGGCGTCCAGGCGCTGGAGGCCCAGGGCTACCCAGTGCTGGTCAAGGATGCCTCCCTGGGCGGCCAGTTCCCGGTGATGTGCGTGACCCTGATGAACCCGCGCACCGGTGGCGTGTTCGCCTCCTTCGGCGCCCACCCCAGCTTCGAGGTGGCGCTGGAACGCAGCCTCACCGAGCTGCTGCAGGGTCGCAGCTTCGAGGGCTTGAACGACTTCCTGCCGCCGACCTTCAATTCCCAGGCTGTTGCCGAGCCGAACAACTTCGTCGAGCACTTCATCGACTCCTCGGGGCTTGTTTCGTGGCGCTTCTTCAGCGCGAAGAGCGACGACGAGTTCAGTGACTGGGATTTCTCCGGCAGCAATGAAGAAGAAGCGGCGACGCTGTTCGGCATCCTCGAGGAGATGGGCAAGGAAGTTTACGTGGCCGTGCACGAGGACCTGGGTGCGCCGGTGTGCCGCATCCTGGTGCCGGGCTACTCCGAGGTCTACCCGGTGGACGACCTGGTCTGGGACAACACCAACATGGCCCTGGATTACCGCGAGGACATCCTCAACCTCCACGCCCTGAACGACGGTCAACTGGCCGACCTGCTGGAGCGCCTGGAGGAGAGCCAGCTCGACGATCACATGGACATCATCACCCTGATCGGTATCGAGTTCGACGAGAACACCGTATGGGGGCAGCTCACCATCCTCGAGCTGAAGCTGCTGATCAACCTAGCCCTGCAGCAGCATGAGGAGGCACTGGAGCGGGTCGAGATGTTCCAGCAGTACAACGACAACACCGTGGAGCGTGGCTTGTTCTACCAGGCCGTGGCCGCGGTGCTTGAGATCGTGCTCGACGACGAGTTGGAGCTCGACGACTTTATCGTCAATCTCACGCGCATGTTCGGCGAGCAGACCATGGCGGCCGTTGTCGGCTCGGTGAGCGGCGAGATGCGCTTCCACGGCCTGACTCCGACCAACATGCAGCTCGAAGGTCTGGAGAAGCACCAGCGATTGATAGAGAGCTACAAGAAGCTGCACGCCCACCGTGCCGCGAGGGCAGGAGTGGCGTTGTAAGCCGCATTGCCGCCACCTTCGGCAACACGGAAGCGCCCCGGGCCATGAAGTAACTGGCTCGGGGCGTTGTGGTTGGTAATACCTCATTCCTACAACAAGAGTACATGAGATGGAAAAAGTTGCGATATTCGTTGATGTCCAGAATGTCTACTACACCGTCAGGGAAGCGTACGGGCGCAATTTCGACTACAACAAATTCTGGGCGAAAGCCACAACGGGAAGAGAGGTCGTCAAGGCCTTTGCCTACGCCATAGACAGGGGTGACCAGAAGCAGCGAGAGTTCCAGAATATTCTCAGGGCCATCGGGTTCGAGGTGAAGCTGAAACCCTATATCCAAAGATCGGACGGCTCCGCGAAAGGCGATTGGGATGTAGGTATCACTCTCGATGCCATCGAATACGCCGAGAAAGCAGACGTCATCGTACTGGTAACGGGAGATGGCGATTTTGACCTGCTGGTAAATAAGATTCGTAAAGTACATGGGAAAAAGGTCGAGGTCTATGGCGTACCTCAGTTCACCGCTGCTTCGCTAATGAGAGCGGCTAGTGAGTTCAAGCCAGTCGGGAAAGAGCTTCTCTTGATATGAAATAGCTTTCCCTATTGAGTTGTCGCTCATGCATCGTTTCCTTTCTGTGCCTGAACCGTAACGTTGAGTGGCCTGCCTTTGGCCCGCTGCGCTCCCTGTCTCCGCTCGATCTGCTACGTTAGTCAATGGCATTGTTACATCGACAGGCGTTCATGCATGTTGGGGCTTTAGCGCAACACAGCGTTGAGTCGATAACAGAGCAAGCCTATCCACTAAAGGAAAGGTATTACATGCAGGAGGCAACATGCCAGAAATTGTAAAAACGGTTGCAGAGTGGGGTGTGACCATCACGGAGATCACCGGCATCCTGATTATCGTTGGGGTAGCACTCCATGCGTTGGTATTTGTACCGCTCTTTCTGTTGAAAAACCATAAAACTGAAGAGATATATACCCAAGTTCGCCAGCGTCTCGGGCGGGGCATTCTGCTTGGCTTGGAATTCCTCGTGGCGGCAGACATCATTCATACTGTGGCGGTGGAGCTGACCTTCGAAACGGTGGGAATCCTGGCTATCATTGTCCTGATCCGTACCTTCCTCAGCTTCACGCTGGAAGTTGAGCTGTCCGGTCGCTGGCCTTGGCAGAAAAAGGAGTAGCTGGTTCGACGCTCTTTGGATCCGTCTACTAAGAGGCCCAGCCGAGCCACCAAGGTAACCTAACCCGAACAAAGCAATAAGAGACTTTGCATGAGCGAATTTCAAATTACAACGACAAACAAGCCCGCTGCAGCCGAACTGCACGCTCTGTTTCGGCAGACGAACTGGGCGGCGGACCGCACCCTCGAAGACATCGCCAGAATGATTGAGTGCCTTAATGTCTTTGTCTGCATTCGCCAGAAAGGCAAGCTGATGGAGTTTGGAAGGGCCCTCACCGACGGGGTGTACCGAGCCCACCTCGATGACATCGTGATCGATGCATATTCACGTGGCGCAGGGCTGGGTCAGATGCTTGTCGACTCGCTGCTGAAGCAGCTTATCAACGTAGAGGTGATATTTCTTAACGCAGGGGATGACCTGGTACCGTTCTATTCCCGAAGCGGTTTCAAGCTCTTCAGAGGGAAAACGATGGTTCTTACGCGGGAAGGTCCTAGCGAAGCGACTCATGAACAACCCTCCGAGACCATCAGCAGCTAAGTTTCACTAGAGATTACACACCGCGATCGGACGTAAGGAGAGGGAGGCCAGAGAGAGGCCCATGTGCCACGGCCCGACCGGCCTTCGTGAAGGCGCACGCCGACCAATGGGCGCATTTCGCGGCGGCTGACTGAGCCATACTGGTGTTGTCATGAATGCCCGGCACGCGGGAGATTGGATGCTGTTGTTAAAAGAATCAGTGCCCAGCTCATGACAACGCCCGCGACTCGAAACATCAACCCTTCCCAACGGCCCGCGAACGCGGCAGGCTAACCGTAGGCCAAACGCCAGCGAACGGATCCTTCAAGCCGACGATCGCTGTGGCATTGGCACCTAGGCGCAAATGCATTTAACGACTTGATTCAAGGTGGCTACCGTTGTTGTTTATCGTTCCTGAGTGGGTGATGGTATTGGTGACGACGGCGGTGGTCGGTATCGTGGTGGTCTTCCATTACGAGGTCATACAGCTGTTGAGCCGCTGGAGTGACAGGCGACAGCGAAAGTTTCCCGATGAAGGTCGCAACAGACCGATCATACTGAGCGTCATGTTCGTACTGATATTTGCTCATGTGGTCGAGATATGGGCGTTCGGGGCAGCCTTCTGGTGGCTCTTGAACCACGATGGCTTTGGGGAGATCACCGGTTACCCTTCGGTGAGCCTGCTGGATAGCGTTTACTTTTCCGCCGCCACCTATACCACGGTGGGCTGGGGAGACTTGGCCGCCACAGGGCATATCCGCTTTCTCGCCGGCACGGAGGCCTTGGTGGGCTTCATGATGATCACGTGGTCGGCCTCTTTCGGCTATTTGATCATGGCGCGAACCTTGGGAAGGGACGAGCAAGGGTAGCGAAAAGCCGACGTATCGCTTGGGCGGCGTGAAGATGAAGCGCCCAGGTTAATGCGCATGGGGATCTCTTGATCACAGCGAAGCACATTCTCGAGCAGTTGGCCGGCTGCTCACTTCCCGAGTGGCATCTCGTCGAACCTTCGCTGCGGCGCAAGACGTTACTGCCCGGCGATACCGTTTTTCGGGCCGGCGTTGCGCATCCCTTCGTCTAGTTTCGTGGAAAGCGGGGCAGCGCTCAGTCGGATCAAGGCACGCATCAGGCAGGCCCATACTCGCGTATGAGCCCAATAGTCTTTTTTTCGTTCTGTTTCCTGGCTGCGCTGTGTCAGAGTCGTGAAAGTTAGTTCATGCATGGACGCGCATAACACGTTTGCGGAGGCCATGAATCCATGAATGAATTTGTCGTAGAGCTGAACGTAGACACCGCCGTTTATAAAACGCTGCTGGAGTCTACCAAGGCCATTCCCTGGAAGATCGACTGGGAAACGCTGCGCTTCGCCTATATCGGGCCTCAGATCGAGAGCCTGCTGGGTTGGTCGCCGCACAGCTGGGTCGGCATCGACGACTGGATAGAGCGCATGCATCCGGACGACCGTGATCGGGTCGTCAATTTCTGCGTGGAGCAGTCCAAGGCGGGGGTCGATCACGAAGCGGACTACCGCGCGCTGAAGGCCGACGGCACCTACGTGTGGATTCGCGATGTCGTACATGTGGTGCGCAACGGCGCGGGTGAAGTGGAAGCGCTGATCGGCTTCATGTTCGATATCAGCGAGCGCAAGGAGAACGAAGAGAAGCTGCTGCGGCTGCAACGGGAGCTAGAGGAGCTCTCGTACCAGGATGGCCTCACCGGCATCGCCAACCGCCGCCTGCTCGACTCCGTGCTGGAGACAGAGTGGGCGAGTGCCTGGCGCAGCGACAAGCCACTGTGGTTCATCATTTTGGATATCGACTGCTTCAAGCAGTACAACGACCACTACGGCCACCTTGCCGGCGACGACTGCCTGCGCCGTATCGCGCAGTTTCTCGCTGCGTCGATCTTGAGGCCGCGCGACTTGCTGGCGCGCTTCGGGGGAGAAGAATTCGTGCTCGTCTTGCCGGAGACGGACCTCGAAGCCGCGCAGCATGTAGCGGAGCGCTGTCGTGCAGCCATCAGTGACGCGGCCATCCCGCATCGCGCTTCCGACGTCTCTCACCTTGTCACCGTCAGCATGGGAGTCGCAACTGCAAATCCGGCGGACGGTGGCGGCCAGGCCTCGCTGATCGAAAAGGCGGACCGGCATCTCTATCGTGCCAAGCAGGAAGGGCGGAACCGTATCGTCGCGGAGTGAAAACTATAGGGGCAGCTGCTGCCCGGCAGAAGTGTCTAAATATAGGCCCCTCGCGAGGGGCCTTGCTGGGGTCAGTCGGTATCTGCGACCGTAGGATACGGATTATCCGGCATTAGCATGCGGGGTAACGCCGGGCGTCGAGTGTCCTCCTTGGGTCCGTAGTGTTCGGCCAGATAACCGAGGATAGTCTCCTCCGTCTCGGCTTCGAACTCCCAGAGCCCTTGGGTTTCCTGCATCCAGCGAATCAAGTTCTCCCAGTGGTTTCGAGTGCCGCTGTTCTGGGTCACCAGGTTGGCCGAATGGCAGGCGGTGCAGTTGTTGCGAACCGTCTCCCAGCCACTTGCCTTGACCAGGCCGGTATCCGGGTCCGTTTCCTGCGCTGCTGCCCCAAGAGGAAGGCACATCAGGGCCATGCCCAGCGTTGACATGGCGAATGCGTGTGAACGCTTCATGGCTACCTCCTTAGGTCACCTGTACCGCAATGCGGTGACAGGCATTGTTGAGGTAGCCCTTGGGATTCCAGCCCGGCACTACCATGGGCTGGGATTTTCCCTCCGTATCAGTGGCCTTGGCCCAGACCTCGTAGTACCCAGGCTCCGGGAATCCCACCGCGGTTGTCCAGCGCTGCCAGGCCAGGCGATTGGGTGGCGGTTGCAGGTCGGCTTCTTGCCAAGTAGCCCCAAAATCGATAGAGACGTGTACTGTCTCCACCGCCAGGTCGCCGGCCCAGGCATGGCCGCGGACCGTCAGCGATTCCCCCAAGGAATGGTCAATACCCGAGCGCGGATAGGTTACCAACGACTTCACCGGCATCGACTCAATGGTGACGAAATCCTCGTCGGGCACGACACTGCCCGGTGCCACAGGGTACTCGGGCACGCTGTAGGAGGGGGCCGCCATCTTGGCACCGTCGTGCTTTTGGTTGCGGATCACGATTCGCTTTAGCCACTTGCCGGAAACGGACCCTGGCCAGCCGGCGCAGACGACCCGCAGGGGGTGGCCATTCAGATAGGGAATGTCCTCGTCATTCATGGCCCAGGCGATCAGCGACTCGTCCTCTAATGCTTTCTCCATGGGCACACCGCGCGAAATTGCCTCCTTGTTGGGATCGCCACTGGCATGGCGGTCGGCGCCGTAGTAGCCGATGTAGACGGCGTCTTCCTTGATTCCGCAGGTTTCCAGTACGTCGCGCAGGCGTACGCCGGTAAAGGTCGGGCAGGCCACTGCGCCGGTGGTCCACTGGTTGCCGCTAGCCGAAGGTACGTACTCGCTGCGCCCGTTGCCGCCGCATTCAACCTGCAACTGCAGGGTGTGATGCTCGAAGCGCTCCTTGAGATCGGCGATGGAGAAAGTCTGCGGGTTCTCGCAGGACTCGCCGGCAATCTCCAGCTCCCAAGTGTCGGCATCGATACTCTCCAACTCCGGTGGTATGCCATTGTTGCGCACGAACATGTGCTTCGCCGGGGTGATGTCGTCGTCGAGCAGGTGGGCAGGAGTTTCGGCGTTGATGGGTCGATCATTGAGGACGGTCAGGCCCTCCTTGCCTTCGAGGGTGAAGGGCTCGTCGCTTTGCGCCAGAGCGGCAGGGATGAGCCCGCCGGGCATGCGGTCGGCGAAGGGGATGGAACCGCCCAAGGCGGCTGCCATGGCCAGCAGGCTGGAGCGCTTCAGGAATCCGCGGCGGGTCAGTGGATCGACTTCGCGGCCCCACAGCAGGCGATCAGCCGTTTCGGGATCCTCCGCGTAGAGTTCGTGGATACCGCGGGTTCGGTTATTGGGGGGAACTTTCGTCATGGCGCAGCTCCAAGCAGGCCGTGGCGCAGGTCTCCTTGGGCGCCGAGCCGGTTTTGTCATTGTAGGGGGGTGCTCCTTCACTCCCCGTCTTTCGTTATTCCAGATTAGCAGGGAATCGCAGCCATAAGCGGGTGCCCAACGCTTAAATCCGTGGCCTTCTACGGTAGTACGAGGAAATCAGATGAGTGGGATTTTAATGATCCCAATCAAACATCGTCTGATCGAAGTGTGCGCTGCCAAGCTCCATGGCTATCTTGATACGGGACTGATGCCAAGAGACTAATCCATTCTTTGATACTTCGCATATTAACGACAGGAGGCGAATCATGGCTTCGCTCATATCAGCACGTTTGCAGCGTCTTTGCTGCCGATACGGATGCTCCGTCACCATTGTCATTGGCATGATCGTGGGGCTTGGGCTCAGCACCGCCATCCAGGCAGCGGAGCCCATCAGGCCTGACCTGACGCCCAGGCTGCAGGGGCTTCTCAAAGAAGAGATGCTCCAGATCGAGCAAGCGATGCAGGAAATCTACAGCGCCATGCTGAAGGGCCGACACGCCGAGGTCGCGGAGAAAGGCCAGTCGATCCATGACAGCTTCATTCTGGACCAATCATTGACCGATGAAGACCGTCACGCCTTGAGGTCGGCCGTACCGCAGCAATTTCTCAGCATGGATGCCTACCTGCATGAACTTGCGGCAATGCTAGCCGAGGCCGGTCGCGCTGAAGACAGTACTCGGCAGTTGGAGACCTACGCACGCATGACCGAGTCCTGCGTGGCGTGCCATAGCGCCTATGTGACCGATCGCTTTGAAGGGCTGGAAGGCGTCGATATCCCTACCGATTGGGGGAAGCCGGTAGCTGAAGAACAAGAAACGCAAGATTGACCGACGGATGCATGGCAGCCCTGCACATCGAAGCCGCCAGGTCCAGTACGGTCGGTGCGCATAATACCGTCTGCCACGAAGCTGCGAATTCTTGACGCTCATCAAGGGGGCTCTTCGGAAATTCGCACTACGCTTTAGCGATATCGCCCGCGCCTTGAGACGCGGCGTTCCGAGGAGGTGGCCGATGAGCCTGTCCCCGACCCTGCCTGATTATGCTGCTGCACGGGCGTCGTTTAACTGGAGCGATGCCCGGGCACAACTCAACGGAATGCCCGGTGGGATCAACGTTGCCCATGCGGCTCTCGACCGTCACCTCGATACTCCCACAGCAAACCAGACGGCGATCCGCTTTTTGCCCCGCGAGGGCGACCCCGTCGATATCAGCTATCGCGAACTCGCGGCACGGGCCAACCGCTTCGCCAATATGCTGGCCATGCTGGGGCTACAGCCTGGCGACGGCGTCTATTGCCTGGCCCATCGCACCCCCGACCTCTACGCAGCTGCCCTGGGCACGCTGAAACACGGTAGCGTCTTCACGCCATTGTTTTCCGCCTTTGGGCCGGAGCCGATTCGTTCACGGGTGGAGATCGGCGCGCCGGTGGCCATCGTCACCACCGAGCGTCTCTATCATCGCAAGCTCGTCGACTGGATCCACAAGATGCCCTCAGTGAAACATGTTCTACTGATCGGCGGGGTGGGGGCGGCACCGCAAGGAACCCTGGATGTCGACCGTGCCCTTCGAGACCAGTCGCCGGAATACACGACCCGACCCATGGACCCGGAAGCCCCGGCGCTGCTGCACTTCACCAGCGGTACGACAGGGAAACCCAAGGGCGCGATCCACGTCCACGAGGCAGTTGTGGCCCATCACATCACAGGCCATTACGCCCTGGACCTGCATCCGGGCGACATCTACTGGTGCACCGCCGACCCTGGCTGGGTCACCGGCACCTCCTACGGCATCATTGCCCCGCTCACAAATGGCGTGACTCTGGTGGTGGACGAAGAGGAATTCGATGCCGAGCGCTGGTACCGCATCCTCCAGGACCAGAAGGTAGCGGTCTGGTACACCGCGCCCACGGCCATCCGCATGTTGATGAAGCTCGGGTCGGAGCTGGCACGTCGCTACGATCTATCGCATTTGCGCTTCCTCGCCAGCGTGGGCGAGCCGCTGAACCCGGAAGCGGTGTATTGGGGTAGGGCAACGCTGGGGCTGCCCTTCCACGACAACTGGTGGCAGACGGAGACCGGCGGGATCATGATCGCCAACTTCGCCAGCATGCCGATCAAGCCTGGCTCCATGGGGCGCCCCGTACCCGGTATCGAGGCCGGTGTGGCACGTCATACCAGCGCCGGCATCGAATTGATCGACGACCCGGACGAGACCGGCGAGCTGGTCCTCAAGACTCCTTGGCCCTCGATGTTTCGCGGCTATCTTCACGAAGAGGCACGTTACCGCCAGTGCTTTACCGGCGCCTGGTACCTCACCGGCGACCTGGCCCGCCGCGATGCGGATGGCTACTTCTGGTTCATCGGTCGTGCCGACGACGTGATCAAATCCTCGGGGCACCTGATCGGCCCCTTCGAGGTGGAGAGCGTATTGATGGAACACCCGGCTGTGGCCGAGGCAGGGGTGATCGGCATCCCTGACGAGGTTGCAGGCGAGACGGTCAAAGCTTTCGTGTCGCTCAAGCCCGGCCATGAACCCGGCGAGGCGCTGCGTAAGGAAATCCTGGGCCTGGCGCGCAAGCGTCTCGGGCCGGCCGTGGCCCCCCGCCAAGTCGAGTTCCGCGATATCCTGCCCAGCACGCGCAGCGGCAAGATCATGCGACGCCTGCTACGGGCCCGGGAGTTGGGTCTGCCGGAAGGCGATACTTCAACTCTGGAAGGAGTCCGAGAATGAGTACGCCTTCGATCGATAAACCGCGGCTGTCCCGGTCGCATCTGCTCGACCTGCTGCGCCAGATGCTGCGCATCCGCCGTTTCGAGGAGCGTTGCGTGGAGCTCTACACGCAGGAAAAGATCCGCGGCTTCCTGCATGTCTATATCGGCGAGGAGGCCGTGGGCACCGGGGTGATGTACGGGCTCCGACCCGACGATGCGGTGGTATGCACCTATCGTGAACATGGCCACGCGCTACTCAACCGCATCCCCATGGATCGGGTGATGGCCGAAATGTACGGCAAGCAGGCCGGCTGCAGCAGGGGGCGAGGAGGCTCGATGCACCTGTTCGACGCCGCTGCTCGCTTCTTCGGTGGCAACGCCATCGTCGGCGGTGGCCTGCCGTTGGCCGTGGGCCTGGCCCTGGCGGACAAGCTCGCCGGGCGCAGCCGGGTCACCGTCTGCTTCTTCGGCGACGGCGCTGCTGCGGAAGGCACCTTCCATGAGGGGCTCAACCTGGCAGCGCTGTGGCAGCTGCCGGTGCTATTCGTCTGCGAGAACAACCTGTACGCCATGGGTACGGCGCTGCGTTACTCCCATGCCCAGACGGAGATTCACCGCAAGGCCGAGGCGCTGGGCGTGCCTGCAGAATGCGTCGATGGGATGGATATCGCCCGGGTGGAGGCCGCCAGTGCCCGGCTGCTGGAATCAATCCGTGCCGGCGAAGGGCCGCGCTTCCTCGAGTGTCGCACCTACCGTTTTCGCGCCCACTCGATGTTCGATCCTGAACTTTATCGCGACAAGGCCGAGGTGGAGGAGTGGAGGAAACGCGATCCCATACTGCGCCTGTCCCAGTGGATGCAGCAATCGGGAATATTGCACGAGGGTGAACTCGAGGCGCTTGAGGGCGAGATCGCTGCGGAAGTGGAACAGGCCGTGGCCTACGCCGAAGCAGCGGAGTGGGAGCCTGAGGCCAGCCGATTCGAACATGTCTATCGGCAAGCGAGCGCCGCACCGATAGCGCCGCCTGCTGTCGAGCCTGAGCCTGTGGAACTGAGCTATCGCGAGGCTTTCCGGCTTGGCCTGATCGAGGCACTGGAGCACGACGAACGTGCTTTCCTTATGGGCGAGGACATCGGGCATTACGGCGGCTGCTATGCAGTCAGCCGCGGCCTGCTCGAGCGCTTCGGGCCCGAGCGCATCCGCGACACGCCACTGTCGGAAAATGGCTTCACCGGTGCCGGCATCGGCGCGGCGCTCGGCGGGGCGCGGCCTATCGTCGAGATCATGACGGTCAACTTCAGCCTGCTGGCCATGGATCAGATCGTCAACGCCGCGGCCACCCTGCTGCACATGTCCGGCGGCGAGTTCAATGTACCGCTGGTGATCCGCATGGCCACGGGAGCCGGCCGCCAGGTGGCCGCCCAGCACTCCCACAGCCTGGAAAATTGGTACGCCCATGTACCGGGTCTCAAGGTGCTGGCCCCCGGCTGTCTGGAGGATGCTCGCTACATGCTATGGGCGGCACTGCAGGATCCCAACCCGGTGCTGATCTTCGAGCACGTAATGCTCTATAACCGTGAAGGGCGGCTGGAGCCCTGCCCACAGGGCGTGGACATCGAGCGTGCCGCCATCCGCCGAGCGGGTCGTGATCTCAGCCTGATCACCTACGGAGGCAGCCTGCCCAAGACCCTGGAGGCAGCCGAGGCCTTGGCCGAGGAGGGCATCGAGGCCGAGGTGGTGGACCTGCGCGTGCTGCGCCCGCTGGACACGGCGACGTTGATCGAGTCCGTCAGCCGCACCCATCGCGCCGTGATCGTCGATGAGGGCTGGAAAACCGGCAGCCTGGCCGGCGAAATCTCTGCGATCCTCGCCGAACAAGCCTTCTGGGCGTTGGATGCGCCCATCGAGCGGGTCTGCACCGACGAAATCCCCATCCCCTATCCGAGGCATCTGGAAAACGCCGCGCTGCCGCAGGTGGCGAACATCCTGGCCGCAGCACGCAAGGCCATTGGGGCGACACCGTGAGCGATTTCCTGATGCCGTCGATGGGGGCCGACATGGAGGCGGGCACTCTGGCCGAATGGTTGGTGTCGCCGGGCGAGCGGGTGGAGAAGGGGCAGGTCATCGCCGTGGTGGAGACTGCCAAGGGAGCTATCGATGTGGAGGTGTTCGAGAGCGGCGTGGTCGAGGAGTGCTATGTAAAGCCGGATACCATGGTGCCGGTGGGTACTCCCCTGGCTCGCATCGGTAACGGCGAACGAGTGGCTGCCAAGCGCCCCGGCTCCGTACCGGAGACAGCCGCCGAGCCTGGACACGTCATGGCGGAAGCGACATCCACGAGGCCAGCCGCGCAGTCCTCTTCATTTCCGGAATTGCCTTCGTCATTAGTTCCTGAGCCGGAAAGCGGCAGGGTAGCGGCCTCACCTGCCGCGAGGCGACGGGCGCGCGAACTTGGCGTGGAGCTTGGCAGAATCAACGGCAGCGGTCCCGGCGGAGCCATCGTGTTGCGTGATCTTGCCCAGGCCCCCGGTGACAAGCCCTGGCCCGAGCATCGTCGCGGCGGTGGCTTCGACCGCGACGAGATGCGCCAGGCCATTGCCGCGTCCATGAGTCGCTCCAAACGCGAGATACCCCATTACTACCTCGCCACTACGCTCGACTTGCATGCTGCCGACCACTGGCTTGCGGAGTACAACCGCGAACAGCCGCCCGAGGCCCGTCTGCTGATGGCTGCGCTGTTCATGAAAGCGACCGCCCGGGCGTTGTCGCGCTACTCGGATCTCAACGGTCATTACGACGAACAAGGCTTCCACCCAGCCGAGCGTGTCCACCTCGGCATGGCCATCCACCTGCGGGGCGGGGGGCTTATCGCACCGGCGTTGCGTGATACCGAAGCGCATGAGCTACCGGCACTGATGAGCCGCTTGCAGGACCTGGTGCAGCGCGCCCGCAGCGGGGGACTACGCGCCTCTGAGCTCAGTAGTGCCACGGCCACCGTCACGGCGTTGGGGGAGCGAGGTGTGGATACCGTGTACGGTGTCATCCATCCGCCTCAGGTAGCGATGATCGGCTTCGGTTCCGTACGCAGGCGTCCGCTGGCGGTGGGCAACATGCTGGCGATTCGCCCGGCGGTGGATGTCAGCCTGGCCGCCGATCATCGTGTCTGCGATGGCCACCTCGGCGCACTCTTCCTCAACGAAATCGATGCTCAACTGCAACACCCGGAGGCGCTGTGAACAGAGAAGAATTGCGTGCCATCGTGCTCGACGAGCTTTCCGCCATTGCGCCGGATATCGATATCGACCAATTCGATGACCGCGCCCGGCTGCGTGACGAATACGATCTCGATTCCATGGACGCGCTCAATCTGCTGAGTGCCGTACATCAGCGCTTGGGGGTAAACATCCCCGAGAGCGACTACGCCGGAATGCACACTCTGCAAGAACTGCTGGACTACCTGGAGCCGCGAATCGAGTAAATGCTTGTCAACAGCTGACTGGCATCGCATGCCAGAAGGGGGAAGGAAGATCGAAATAAGGAAGCAAGTATTGCACTTTTTCCTGAACCCTGAGGTGGACATCAATGCAAAATATACAGAAGCACGCCGAATATTTGGATCGATTATTTTCAAACATTTGGGCAAGCGCTCATCCTTTGATAGGTGATCGGGCCGTCCATGAAATCGCACGCCAACTGCCTTCGATAGCCAGCTTGGATAATGTTACGCGGCTGGTGGTATACATCAAGCCGAAGGTGGATCACCTGTCAGGGGGTCGGCTCGAGATCAAACTGCCAGCGCCCGCTGCTTTCGATAACCAGTACTTCGAGTTCCACCTCGACCTCAACAACAGTATTACAGCCTCGGCACTCGCAAGACTATGGGCTGAGGTGGATGCAAACGGTGCCATTTGGCATTCGGATGTGGATGTAGATGTCGACACCCCGTGGTGGGCGTGGGTTCTGCTGGGGCCGCTTGCCACCGTACCCTTTGAGATCATCGATGAAGTTCTGGGAAGCGACCAGGAAAACCAAATAATCAAGCAACTGTCGCAACTAAAGAACGTACTTTACGACCGTTCGGTGGAACTCGAACCCACCGGTGTAACACTGGATCTAGTCCATGGGTCGTTTGGAGGCAATATTTCCGGTGCTGACAGTGTTGACTGGATCGATATATTGTTTATTGCAGACAATTATAATGCTTCGAATATCAACGAATTTCACGCTGCAGTAGATGTTGCGACGAAAAAGCTGACGAAAGTATCTGGCGACCCGAGCAGCGCTCTTTTCGTGGCCCATGAATCGGTCTTGCGGACCTGGAAGCTGCCACTCACTCAATCGGGAACAGCTAAAACAGGGCGACTGATGGGATCTGCAAACAGGCCTGGTGGAGGCACGGTCACTGCTTTGGTGAATCTTGCACGGCTTGCGGAGGTAGGGCTGCTTATAGAAGACAAACTGGGCAGTGAATATCCGAAACAGAAAGGATTGGCTAAGCCCCCTCTCATTGTGATACTGCAGCGAGATTCCGAGGTTAAGCTGGCTCGCGCAAGTGCATGGGGTGGTCTTATTCTATTGCCCATCAAAGAGTTGTCTTCACCGTCCAGTACGGGGGCCTATGACGAGATGGCTCGCACTCTGATCCACGAACTGGGGCACACCTCGTTAGGCAGGCTGGCCGATGAATACAGTGGCATAGCACAGACTTACCAAGGCCCGGAACCAGTGGCGCCCAACGTTTCCAAGAATGCATCGACAGCAGGCATCAAATGGTCAAAATGGCTGTCGGCGCCCAGCTACACACTGTCCCCGCCAGTGTCGACGGGTAACGTTGGCGGATATGAGTTTGACACCGGAGTTCTTCGGCCTAGTGCCAACTGCAAGATGAAGGAGAGTAAGAAGGATATTGCATTCTGCCCGGTCTGCACAGAGACCCTTACGGAAGGTATTCTCCGCTACCTGGGCTATAAAAATCTCCAGGTCACGGCGCCGGTAGTGGTTGAAATGACCTATCTGTCGCCTTGGGAAAAGCTGACCGAGGAGATAATTTTACCTGCTCGCCTAGGCATTGGAGAGGTTCCGGTCAAGCTCCCACTTGATGTTTTGGAATTGACTGACGCGTCAGACCCTGTGCCCACCATCGTGGAGATCAAGGTCAAACGCGCTGCCTTGCCGGAGTACAAGACTCAGCTATTTGGCCGACACGCGGATGGCTCCTACGACACCACCTCACCACCGAATGTCGTGTACGGGCGTCCGGGAACACTCGCAACTTTAGAAATCAGCAGTGGGCCAACTTCCGCATTGTCTAAAGACCTCAAAAAAATCAAGCAAGTCGTCACCTTCTCGTTCGATAATGTCAAGAAGTTGAAGTTAGAACCACCTTTCGATCTGGGTCAGAGTGTCGCCGTAGGCGCCATCGTCGAGCCGAAGCTGGATCCGGCGACCGGGGATCTCTCCCTTGGGCTCATGCTAAACGCTAGGGCAGGCGGCGTTAAAGGGTGGACTCTGCCCACCAAGACCGAGTTCGTACTGGCGGGGCCGGGGGGAACGACCACACTGATCAAGACGGATCATGCGGCTTATGGGACCGAGCACACTTATGTGCCGGGTGGACTGCCTCATGGTGAATACAAATGGAGCGTCCGAACCATTTTACCTCCTTCAAGCAATGCGACAAAGTTCGAGGAGATGTCGTTAGGCGGGCAGAAAGGACATTTCACTATTCTTCCTTATCCAAAACAGCCTGAGTCTCCGCCAGTCGAGCCTTTCGACCTCGCGATAAGCCCTCGATTCGAAGTAGTCGGACTCTCAGGTGGCGTCACGCCGTGGCTTCGAGCTCGTGACGTCGCGCATGCTGCATCTTCTGGCCACGCTTCGTCTTTGTCGCGCACCAGAGGTATACATTTACCACTCGGCGGAGCCGCTGGTGCACATGGATTGTCATTTCCTCCCGGCGGGTACCCGGGGCAACCCCCAGTGTCGCCTGGCGGTGCGCCGGAACTGCCGAGGCCGCCGCACACGCTGCCACGTGGAATTCCAAGTGAAGGGATTCCACAACCGTTTCCCGGGCATGTGGAAAAACTGGTCGACTTGGCAGCCTCTTCATATGACGTAAACGGCGATGCAGTGCGGTTCGAATTCGAGGTGGTCTCATCGAGTGAGGCATTTACTGGTCAAAACCTCATCAATACGGTGCTGATCAAGCCCGACGGGATGTCAACGCTTCGAGTGCAAGGGGTCGTGTCGATTCCGGCTGGACAAGCTGTCAAGTGGCGCGTTCGTGCCGTTGATGAACACGATAACGCATCGCAATGGTCAGAAGCTGTCTCACCTCAAATATTACCCATGGGCATACTCACCGCGACGCACAGACCATGACTTACATTGCCGTCAACGTTACTGTCGATTACGGTAAGAAAAAGCCCTGCAACAAGGAACTGCTCGGTGAAAGTTGCTTTCCGCTCGGCAAGTAGACGTCTCGCAGAGCCTTGTCTGCTTTTTCTGCTGTGCGTAGGCGCCTGGCTGCCTGCCGCCGCGCAGCCGTTGCGAATCGGTATCTACGAGAACGAACCCAAAGTTTTTACCGATGCATCGGGTGAAGCCGCCGGCATCTTCGTCGACCTGACGAGGGAGATGGCGGAGCGGGAAGGCTGGACCCTCGAGTTCGTCCGCTGCGAGTGGGACGCCTGTTTACGGGCACTTCAGCGCGGCGAGCTCGACCTTCTCCCTGATGTGGCCTATTCGGATAGACGGGCGCGTACGCTCGATTTCCACCGCCAGCCGGCACTGCTCAGCTGGTCACAAGTCTATGTACGGGAAGACACGGGGCTGCTCTCGCTGTTTCAGCTACAGGAAAAGCGGGTTGCGGTGCTGCGTAATTCCGTTCAGCACGAGACGTTCGCCAAGATGGCAGATGCTTTCGGGGTCGATGTACATCTTGTTCCGGTTGCCGACCTCGCGCATGTGTTTGAGCTCACGGCGCGAAATGAAGCGGACGCCGCAATAGCCAATCATCGCTATGGCCTGCTGCACGGGCCGAGATACGGGCTCGAAGCGACCCCGATCGTCTTCGACCCAGCGCAGCTGTATTTCGCCACGGCAAAGGGTCGCCACGCTGACCTTCTCGCCGCCATCGACCGCTGGCTGGTCGATTGGCGCCAGGACGACACTTCGCCTTATTACGACATCGTGCGTCGCTGGGAAAAGCCGCTGCGCCAGCCGCTGGTGCCCGTAGGGTTCTGGTGGGGGCTGGGCGGCGTCATTGCGCTGATGCTGCTTGCCCTGGCCGCGGCTGCCTGGCTGCGGCGCGAGGTGGCGACCAAGACCCGCCACCTGCAGGAAAGCGAGCGCAAGCTGGCCACCATTCTCGACACGGTGGGCGCCTGTATATTCATCAAGGACAGGGCACTGCGTTACGTCTACGCCAATCGGCAGACACAGGAGCTGTTTGCACGGCCGGTCGAGGCCATCATCGGTAAGGGGGACGAGGCGTTCTTCGACGCGACCACGGCTGAGCAACTGCAGGCCAGCGACCGTCGGGTAATCGAGGCGGGCGAGCGGGTCACGTCGGAAGACACCAACACTACTGCCGACAACGCCGAGAAGCGTACTTACCTGGCAGTCAAAATACCCCTTCGCGATACCCGTGGACGCATCTACGGCCTGTGCGGCATCGCAACCGACATCTCCGAACGCAAACGCAACGAGGAGGCCATCTACCGGCTGGCCTACTTCGATACTCTCACCGGGCTGCCCAATCGTAGCCTACTGATGAAACAGATGAGCGAGTCATTGTCGACCGCGAGCGAAACGTCGATCCAGGGGTTGATCTACATCGACCTGGATGATTTCAAAGACCTCAACGACCTTCACGGGCACGCGGTGGGCGACGACTTGCTGCGTGATGTGGCGCAACGTCTCCGCACTCTCATGCAGAGTGAGGAGCAGCTGGCGCGCCTGGGAGGCGATGAATTCGCGATATTGCTGAAGGGCTTGTCCTCGAAACCCGATCAAGCCCGCATCGAGGCCGAACGGCTTGCTCAGCGGATACTGGCGATCCTGAAGGAGGCCTATCGTCTGGGCGACTTCCGCCACCACGGCACCTGCAGCATCGGCGTAGCCATGGTAGAGGAACGCGGCGAGGATGATGCGGAGGAGCTGCTCAAGCGAGCCGAACTGGCGATGTACCAGGCCAAGAGGGCCGGAAGAAATACGATTCGATTCTTCGACGCCGAGGTTCGTGCTGCCGTTGCCGCACGCATCGTGATGGAGGCGGATCTACGCACCGCCCTGAGCGAGGAGCAGTTTCGCCTGGTCTATCAACCGCAAGTCGACGCAGAGCAGCGAGTCATCGGTGCCGAGGCGTTGGTACGCTGGGATCATCCTCTACAGGGCGAGATCAGCCCGGGTGAGTTCATTCCGGTTGCCGAAAGCAGCGGATTGATTCTCGGCCTGGGGCGCTTGGTGCTGAGCACGGCGTGCTACCAACTCGCCAAATGGGAAAAGGACGCTTCCATGGCGCACCTGACGCTGGCGGTCAATGTCAGTACTCGGCAGTTCCGCTCGGTGGGCTTCGTCGACGACCTGCTGACGATCATCCAGGAAACAGGCGCGCCGCGCAGCCGCCTCAAGCTGGAGCTGACCGAGACGGTCCTGATCGAGGATCTCGAGGAAGCCGCGGAAACGATCACCACGCTCTCCCGGCTCGGGATCTGCGTTTCCCTGGATGACTTCGGTACGGGTTACTCATCGCTGGCGTACCTCAAGCTCTTGCCGCTGTCACAGCTGAAGATTGATCAATCCTTTGTACGCGATGTGCTCGAAGACCCGGCGGCAGCGGCAATAGCGCGCTCCGTCGTAGGCCTTGGCAAATCGCTGGAAGTGGAGGTCATCGCCGAAGGGGTGGAGACGACAGCGCAGCTGGAGTTCCTCTCTGGCATTGGCTGCAGGCTCTACCAGGGCTATCTCTTCGGGCGACCCACCGAGGTCGAGGCGCTGGAGCGTCTAGCGGGGCGCCTGCAAGGGGCATAGCATCGTCTCCCTTCCAAGCTCAGCCCTACCCCTTGCACACGATAAGCGCCTTGTGACTCCACCCCATTAGAAGCCCAGTTTTTGGAAACGACTGTTACATTGTTGGGGCGTAAGATATTTTCTGTATCATTATTTTTAACTATTTAACCTTGTAAAAGAGTTGTTGGGCTATTCTTCTCATGTGGCATTAAGTTATATCCAAATAACAGGAGAGGGCATGTCGGCACTTCGTCATTACCATTACGGAGCTTTGGCCGTGTCTATGCTTGCGCTGACGGGTTGCACAGGCATGGGTGAAGCGCATTCAACGACCGAGGTTCCTGGTGATCCAGAGAGTACTAAGGCCAGCCTACTAGAGGCCGGGGCAAAAGTAATGCAAACAGATGCGCCGCCATCCCGGCTTGAGGTTTACCTGGTAGGTTTTCATCCACTAAAAAAGGAGCCTTTGCATCAGTTTGAAGCCCATCATTTTTGTGATCAGGTCAACGAAGACTTCTTGCAATGCGCTCTTTACGACGGTAACTCTGAAGATGCGAAATTGAACGGCATTGAGTACATTATTTCAGAAGAACTTTTCGAGCGTCTGCCAGAAGAGGAGAAGCAGTATTGGCACCCGCATAATGGAGAAATTATTTCCGGTCAGTTGGTGGCTCCTAATCTGCCTGAAATCGCCGAGCATGAGCTTATGGAAAGCAAGATAAATAGCTATGGTAAAACTTGGCATACTTGGCATACTTGGGATACGGCGAAGGGCGGCGGTACGACAGAAGAGTCATTGCCTCTTGGAGAGCCATCCTTGGCTTGGTCGTTTAACCGTGATGGTGAGGCGAATCCAGGCCTGATCGAGGCACGAGACGAACGTATGGGCATTGATACCGAGGAGCGGCGCAGAGCGCGGCAAGATCTCGTGCCTCTGGCTAAGCCACAGGTTGGCGTCGATTCCCTGAAAGACGAGTTTCCGAGACCAACACAGCCCATCCCTGGTGTCGAGGCAAAGCCTACAAATTAAGACACCCCGGCTTGTGCCTACCCAGGGATACCTTTGTCCGGGCCAGGACCAATGGGCGCGACTACTTGCTATCAGGGATCGGCAGCTTGCGAATTTGCGACTTCCTCACGGAAAGGGTATAGGTGCTGCATCGACAAGCAGATATTTGCGCAGCTATGCCCTTGCAAAATCTCCAGCTCAATTGGCTGAAAACCTTCGAGGCGGTGGGGCGACACCTGAGCTTCTCACAAGCCGCTCATGAGCTGAACATGAGCCAGTCAGCCGTCAGTCAACAGATCAAACTGCTCGAGAACAAGTTGGGTAGGCAGCTTTTCGAAAGGCAGACACGCTCGATCCAACTGACCGTGGCGGGACGTGCCTATCTTGGAGTGGTGCGCGAAGGGCTTCGACACATGGACCAAGGGCTGAACAGTATCTTCAACTCCGAAGCCCAGGGGACGCTGGAACTCAGTGTCAACAATACCTTCGCCCAGTTCTGGCTTGCGCCTCGACTGGAGCGGTTTACCAAGCTCTACCCTCGCATCTCGGTGCGCATCTTCGGGATGAACTGGGAAGCGGAAGCGCCACCAAGCAGCGCCGAACTCGAAATCCGCTATGGCTCAGGAAACTGGCCCTCTTTCCAAGCCAAGTGCCTGCTGTCGAAGGAGATTCGTCCTTATTGCTCGGCCACGCTGGCCAATCACTTGCGCGATACCGAAAATGTGCTCGACCTGCCGCTTATCGATGTCCTCGGTACTCCCAATGGCTGGAGCGATTGGCTCTCGCAATACTCGCCAGGGGTCGCCGATGGTAGCCACCAATTCTACGTTGACAGCTATACCATTGCCGCCAGCATGGCGATAGAAAACGTGGGCGTCTGCTTGCTCAATGATGAGCTGGTTCAAGGCTCGTACTTGCATAAGTTTCTTATATCGCCCTTCCGAGAAAGCATTGAATGCCAGGCAAGCTATTTCCTCATCAAGCTGCATGATAGGCCACTCTCCGGCGTCGCCCAAGCATTCCACGATTGGTTGCTGGAGGAGCTTGATTAGCACACGGCTCGGATCAACACTTTACCCTCTGCATGCCGGGATCGTGGAACGCACGCAGGCTTGCCTCGACCTTGTACCGATGCATGGCGATTTCTATCTCGTATTCTCCGCTATCGATCCATTGTTTCGTGATACCCGCGGGGTTTTCGACATAGCCCATGGCAATATTGGCACCTATGTAATGACCATACATACCCGACGTGGTACGTCCCACGATCGAGCCGTTGCGGTAGATGGGCTCCTCATGGAAACTGGTGGCTTCCGGATCGAGGAACCGGAACAGCACCATTCGCTTCGTGACACCTTTTTCTTTCTGTCGGAGCAACGCTTCACGGCCGATGAAGCCGCCCGGCTTGTCGAAGTCCGAAGCGAAGGAGAGTCCCGCTTCAAGCGGCGTGTCCTCCTCGGTGACATCATGCCCGAAGTGTCGATAACCCTTCTCGATACGCAGCGAGTTGAGCGCATGGTAGCCGCATAGCTTGAGATTGAAGGGGCTGCCGGCGGCCATGATGCGATCGAAAACATCCGGGGCGAATTCGGTCGGAATGTACAATTCCCAGCCCAATTCGCCGACATAGGTGATACGCGAAGCACGCACCCGGGCATAGCCGAGCTCGATCTCCCGCGACGTGCCAAAAGGGAAGCCCTGGTTGGAGAGGTCTTCACCGGTCAATCGTTGCAGCAGCTCGCGTGAAGCAGGGCCCATCACACCGAGCACGGCCATCGATGAGGTCATGTCGGTCACCACGACCCTCGCGTCCTCGGGGGTGTTGCGCTGCAGCCAGTCGAGATCACGCGTCTGGGTCGGCGCACCGGAGACGACCAGAAAAGCCTCCTGGGTGAGCCGAGTGACCGTCAGGTCGGCTTCGATGCCGCCTCGCTCGTTCAGCCATTGTGTATAGACGATGCGCCCTGGGCTAACGTCTATGTTGTTGCTGCAGATACGGTTGAGTACCGTTACCGCGTCGCGGCCCTGCATCAGGAGCTTGGTAAAGGAGCTCTGATCGAACAGTCCGACTTTCTCGCGCACGGCTGTATGCTCTGCCGCCGACCACTCGAACCAGTTCTGCTTGCCCCAGCTGTACCGATACTCCGCTTTTTCACCCTCGGGAGCGAAAAAATTGGCCCGCTCCCAGCCCGCCACTTCACCGAAGCAGGCGTTGGCAGCCGCCAGGCGGTCATGCAGGATGCTTTTTCGAACATTGCGTGCCGTTTCGAATTGGCGGAACGGCCAATGCATGGCGTACAGCAGGCCCAGCCCTTCGGTGGTCCTGTCGTAGAGGTAGGTGGCATTTCCCTGGAACGGCAAGTTGCGACGAATATCTACGTCCCACAGGTCCATCGGGGCATGGCCCTTGCTGATCCATTCGGCGAGCACCTTGCCGGCCCCTCCCGCAGACTGAATGCCGACCGAATTGAACCCGGCGGCGACGAAGTAATTGCGCAGTTCCGGGGTTTCGCCAAGGTGGTATCGGTCATCCGGCGTGAAGCTCTCCGGGCCGTTGAAGATCACCTGAAGGCCGGTCTTAGCGAGGGCAGGAACGCGGCGCATGGCAGCCTCTAGGTAGGGCTCCAGGTGGTCGAGGTCTGGCGGCAGCTCATCGAAACTGAAATGCGCGGGTATTCCGTCGTGCCCCCATGGCTTGGCATTCGGCTCGAAGGTGCCAATCAGCAACTTGCCGGCTTCGGTCTTGAAGTAGTTGCAGTTATCGAGATCCCTCAGGGTGGGCAGCTGAGCCGCTAGGTCAGGCATTTTCTCGGTGACGACGTAGTAATGCTCGGCAGCATGAAGGGGGATGTTGACTCCCGAGGTTCTGCCGAGGTGGCGAGCCCACATGCCGGCGCAGTTGACGACGTATTCCGCTTCAATATCACCGGCATGCGTGATCACGCCGGCGGCCTTTCCCTGTTTGACCTTGATCTCGAGAACCTTGGTGTTCTCGATGATTCTGGCGCCACCCTTGCGAGCTCCTTTTGCCAAGGCCTGGGTGACATCGACCGGATTCACGATGCCGTCGAGCGGCAGGTAAATACCACCGACGATATCGTCGGTATCCATTAGCGGCCACAGTTCACCCGCCCTTTGCGGGTCTACGACCTCGCAAGGGAAACCGCATAGCTTGGCCATCGAGGCACCGCGCTTGAGTTCGGTGAAGCGCTCCTGATGAGTGGCAACACTCAGGGAGCCGTTGCGCACAAAGCCCGTGTCTTGCTGGGTTTCATCGCGCAAACGCTCATACAGGTCGGCGCTATAGCGCGCCAGCATGCTCATCCGGTAAGTAGCTCTGAGAGTTGGCACCAGCCCGGCGGCATGCCAGGTGGTACCGCAGGTCAGAGTGTTGCGCTCCAGTAATACGACGTCACGGATTCCCAGCTTGGTCAGGTGGTAGGCCACGCTGCAGCCTATCACTCCACCGCCAACGATCACGACGCGGGCCGAGCTCGGCACTGTCTGGCTCATGGTCAGTATACCCCGGCTATTGTCCTTTGTTCTGATGCTAGGTAGCGAGCCAGGCGGAAGCCAACGATTTATCTTTGGTCGATTGATAAGCTGAGCTTATTCGTCAGACTTGCCGATCTTGCCGATCTTGCCGATCTTGCCGATCTTGCCGATCTTGCCGATCTTGCCGTCGAGCAGGCACTGTAAGCGTGGCGATGCGCATCTCGGCAGCTATGGATGCGTTCATTAACACATATATTAAAGGGTGGCTTCGCTAGCCGGGCATTTTCGGACAACACTATAGATGATTGAACTTTTATGAGGTGCATTATGTTCAAGGCAATTCTGATCGACAAGCAGGATGATGGGCAGCGTGTGGGCGTGGAGACCCTGGATGAGGACCGGTTGCCGGAAGGCGACGTCACGGTACGGGTCGCCTGCAGTACCCTCAATTACAAGGACGCGCTGGCAATCACCGGCAAGGGGCCGGTAGTGCGTCGTTTTCCCATGGTTCCAGGGATCGACCTTGCAGGAACGGTCGAGCATTCTGACTCCGATGAGTTTCGTCCGGGTGATGCCGTGTTGCTCAACGGCTGGGGTGTCGGGGAAACGCACTGGGGAGGCTTGGCCGAGCTGGCCCGTTTGGAGGGGCGCTGGCTGATACCTCATCCCTCGGATTTCAACTTCCAGCAATCCATGGCCATTGGCACTGCCGGCTACACCGCCATGCTATCGGTGATGATGCTGGAGCGTCATGGGGTCACGCCGGAACAGGGCGAAGTGCTGGTCACCGGTGCCAGCGGTGGCGTGGGGAGTTATGCCGTGGCGCTGCTCGCCCGGCTGGGGTATGAGGTGGCGGCTTCCACGGGACGCCGGGAGGAGGCGGGCTATCTTCAGGCGCTTGGTGCCCAGACAATCATCGACCGCGAAGAACTCTCTGCGCCAGGGCGTCCGCTGGGGAAGGAGCGCTGGGCGGGAGCTATCGACTCGGTGGGTAGCCATACACTCGCCAACGTGCTGGCGACGACACGCTATGGCGGGACCGTTGCCGCCTGCGGGCTGGCGCAAGGCATGGACCTGCCTTCCAGCGTCGCCCCCTTCATACTACGAGGCGTGACCTTGGCCGGCATCGAGAGCGTGATGCGGCCACGAGCCGATCGCGTCGAGGCCTGGCGCCGGCTCGGTGAACTGCTTACCCCCGAGCACCTGGATGCCATTACCCAGACAATTACCTTGGATGAGGTTATCGAAAAGGCCGACGACCTGTTGGCGGGTCGTGTCCGTGGACGACTCGTAGTGGACCTGGCGAAGTGACATGCAGGGATGCGCCGGGCTCACCCGGCGCTTGAACTCCGCTGAAAAGTCAGCGCAGAACGAATCCCTACACCTTGCTCACGATCAGCGCCGCATTTACCCCACCAAAACCGAAGCCGTTGCACAGCACGTGCTGGGTCGCGTGCTCGCGTGCCGAGCCCGAGACGATATCCAGGTCGTGCAGGTCCTCGTCGTGGTTCTCCAGGTTCAACGTCGGGGGCAGGCGGTCGTGCATCACTGCCAGGGCGGAGAAGATGCTCTCCACGCCGCCGGCGGCACCCAGCAGGTGGCCGGTAGCCGACTTGGTCGCAGAGATCGGGATGCCGCCGAGAGCGTCGCCGAAGGCGTTGCGCAGGGAAGCGACCTCGGCGCGGTCGCCGACCGGCGTCGAGGTAGCATGGGCATTGATATGATCGATCGCCTCGGGAGAGAGTCCCGCCATCCGCAGCGCCGCCCGAATGGCCGCCGCGGCCCCGGCACCGTCTTCCGGGCCGGCAGTGATGTGGTGGGCATCGGCGCTGGTGCCGTAGCCGCTGAGAATGGCCAGCGGCGTTGCCCCGCGTGCCTCGGCGTGGGCCAGGGTTTCGATCACCAGCAGCCCCGCACCCTCACCCATGACGAAGCCGTTGCGCGCCTGGTCGAAAGGCCGCGACGCCTTGGCAGGGTCGTCCTGTTCGGTAGAGAGCGCCTTCATGGCGTGGAAACTGGCCAGCGAGAGCGGATCGATACAGGCCTCGGCACCGCCCACCAGCGCCACCTCAGCTTCGCCGCTACGGATCATGCGCATGCCGTCTCCGATGGCCTGCACGCCGGCCGCACAGGCCGTGACCGGGCAGCCGATCGGCCCGCGGAAGCCGTAGCGAATCGATACGTTGCCCGCGGCCAGGTTGGCCAGGAAGGCCGGCACGGTGAAAGGGGAGAGCCGGCGGTGACCGCGCGTCGAGAGGGTGTTCTGGGCCTGGGTGATGGTGGGGAAGCCGCCGATGCCGGACCCCACGATGGTGGCCGTGGCCAGCCGATCCGCATCGCTTTCGGGGAACCAGTTGGCCTGGGCCAGCGCCTCTTCGGCGGCGGCCATGGCGTACAGGCTGAACAGCTCCATCTTGCGCCGTTCCTTGGCATCCAGCACCCGGTCCGGGTCGAGGCCGGCTTCCGGGTCGTCCTCGATGCCAGGAACCGAACCCGCGACCTTGATCGGTAGATCGCCGGTATCGAAGCGGGCGATCGCAGAGATGCCGGAGCGGCCGGCGAGAAGGCGATCCCAGCTTGCCTTGACGCCGCAGCCGAGCGGGCTGATCATGCCCATGCCGGTGATGACGAGCGGTGATTGCATGGTAATTTCCTGAACAGCTTGGTGTTATGCCACGCTAACACCAAGCTTGATATGATCAAGGTAATATTCAGCGTGGGAGTGTGAAGTCGCCATGCCCTACTCGACGAACCACAAGGCCAAATCTCGAGAGCGTATCCTCAAGTCGGCTATCGAGCTGTTCAGCCGCAAGGGCTTCGAAAAGGTCTCCATCGGCCAGATCATGAAGCTGGCCAAGATGACCCACGGCGCCTTCTATGCACACTTCTCCTCGAAGGAAGCGCTCTATCACGCCTCGGTGCGAGAAACCCTGGAGAGCAGCCGCGCGGCACGGCTGGTCAAGGGGCCCCTTTCAGTGAAGCACCTGACGGAGCTGGTCGCCAACTGCTGGAACCTTCAGGAGCTGGAGCGCAAGCACAAGCCGGGGCCCGAGACGGTGCTGTTCAACGAGATCGGCAACGAGAACGCCGAGATCCGCACCCTGTTCGAAGCCTCCTACCTGCGCATGAAGAAGATGCTGGAAACCCGCCTCATCGCCCTCAGCCGCCTGAAGAAACTGCCCTTCGAACCCGACCGCGAGGTCATCGCCGACAAGTCCCGCGCCATTCTCGCCTCGCTGGTCGGCGCCGTCGCCATCGCCAAGAGCCTGCCCGGCGAACAGGAGCGCCAGCACATTCTCAACGCCGCTCAGCGCAACATCCTGCAGATGCTCGGCGTTGAAGAAAGCGAGCTGGAATACATGCTGGGCGAAGTCGGATAGGTTGGGAGCTGAGACATTTCCGTTGGGGAGCTGTCAGGTCGTCCAGTGGACCGGCGCGCGAGGGTCGGGCTCGTAGGCGAAATAGCTACCGGTGCGGATCGTGCGCGCCAGGTGCTCGCCGAGGCTCGAATGATGATGACTGATTCGCTTGAGGGCGTAGCGCAGTGACCGTGTGGCGCTGGTGCGAGCGCGCTCCAGACCGTCACCGACGGTTCGGGCCCGGCCGTTCAAGCCGACGCCGCGCCGAAGCTCGTCAATCAGAAACTGACGATCGGCACGCGCAAGCTCAGCGCGGTGAAAGTCATTGTTTGCCTCGGCCTCGGCAATGTCCTCTTCGGTCTCGGCGAGCCGCTGTCGGTAGGCTTCACGGGCCTTCGAGTCGAAGACTTCCAGCCCCGACTGGTCCAATCCGGTATGAGCAGCCATCCCGATGCCATCCGAAGTGACGCCGACAGGGAGCGCCCCACGCTCCACTGCCACCAAGTCGAGAACGTGAAATTCCCGACCGGGCTCTGCCAGTAGGCGCTCCAGGTAGCGCATACCCTTGAGATCCTTCAGGCGAACGGTAGCACCGCCGAAGGTCACCGTGCGCATTTCCCCCTCGCAACAAAAGACGCAGCGTTCAGAATCGGCAGCTTGCCGCGAGGGTTTGACGGGTAAGTGCTCGCGAGCCAGTTCCGCCCAGGGTTTGGCGTTGAGGCTCTCGAACGCTCGGCATGCCGCCTCGATCTCCAGTTCGGCCGTTTTGGCGTCGCCCGCCGCGCGGTGTGCCACGGCCAGCTCGACGCGCAGCTGCGCCGCCTCGAACGGCATACGCAGCGAGACCCATTCCATGACGGCCTCGCTCAGAAGACGGATCGCATCGCTTTCCTGTCCGTCGAACAGCGCCAGACGCCCCTGCGCGGCGAGCGCCGAGTTCTGCAACGTGCGGCTCCGGTACATCTGGGCAATCTCAGCGAGATCGGCAGCGGCGGTGCGCGCCGTGTCGGCGTCTCCGGCTGCCAGCGCGATGACCACCTGGGCATCACGCAGGGGAGCCCGCTGCAAGCCTCCAGAAGGTGGGCGCTCCTTCGACGGGATATCGAACGGATGGTCGAGTGCGCTGTTGATCATCGAGAAGGCTTCTTCGACTCGGCCCTGGGCCAATCGCAGCATCGCCAGTCCCGGTTGAGGAAGCCAGGCGTTCTGGTGCGCCGCGAGAAACGCCTCTTCGGCACCCGGGAAATCGCCCTTGCGCAGCCGCGCGTTACCGAGCTCGGTCAGCGGCCAACCGTATTCCCGCCGCATCCACGGGCGCAGCTCTTCGCAGGCCAGCAACGCCTCCTGCTCGGCGGCGTCGCAAGGGCCGCGCAGGCGCATGATCTCCGCGCGGTGCACCCGGCAGCGGCCGTTAAGGCCGCCGAACGCCGCCCCATGGCGCCAGCGTTCCATCGCCTCGGTCCACTCCTCGGCGCGATCGTGTTGGCCGATCCACTGCATCGCGCAGATCACCTCGCACCACATCTGCCCGGTGGTGAGAGGGTCGAGATGACCGGAGCTCAGCTCCACGGCAACGTCGTCCAGCGCACTCAGCCCTTCATCCAGATCACCGTCATGAATGCGGACCCTCGCCATGGCCACCTGCCCGATGATCGATGGTGAGGCAAGGCCGTGTCTCTGCCCTCCGTCCATGGCCCGTTGCGCCCATTGCGCCGTACCCGGCATATCACCGCACATCAGGCGCTCGTAGGTACGCACGGCGGCAAGCCACGTCCATACCGGGTTGTCCGGTGCATCTGCTACCAGGCGTTCCGCCCGCGACAGCCACGCGCGTACCGTGGCCATCAGCCCCGTATCCATCATCAAGTACATGCCGACCATGACAGCGGCGAAAGCAGCCTCGTGGAGGCGGCTCGCTTCAAGGTGCAGGTGATAGAGCTCACCATACGCGGCCAGCGTGCCTTCCAGGTCGCCCGTGCCGTAAGCGGCCTGGGCCCGTAGCGCCAACAGCTCGGCTGAAGGCGGCATCGAAAGCCCGGCGAGCAGTTTGTGTGCCCGGGCGAAGTCGCCAGCGTCGAGGGCGGTGCGAATCGACGACAGTTCTGATTTCGTCATCGCAGTTGCCTCTGTTGTGGTTGTAACAAGGATTGTTACGCCTTGTAGGTAGGTGCCATGGCACCTACCCGAAACCGCATCCCTGAAAGGAGCATTTCGACATGAACGAAACCCTTTATGACAGACTCGGCGGTCGAGGCGGTATTGACAAGCTCTGCGATCGCATCGTCGAACTTCACCTGCAGAACGACGTCGCCGGCCCACGCTACCAAGCACTCGACCAAGAGGCGCTGGACCGGGCCAGCCTCAAGGTGAAGGAGTTCATCGCGGCCGGCACCGGCGGGCCCGTGGAGTACACCGGACGCTCGATGATCGAGACCCACACGGGCATGAACGTAAGCGCGGCGGAGTATGTGGCCGTGGTGGACGACATCATGCAGGCCATGAACGAAATGGAGTATCCGCGCCCGGTCTGCGACGAAGTGCTGGGCATTGCCTATTCACTCAAGGGGGAAATCATCCACCAATGAGCGAAGCCATGCCATTTGGCCGTTGCCCACCCGTGGTCAATGCAGGCCACCGGCGGGCTAGGTGTGGCTTTCCTCAAGCAACCGCTTTCCTCACTCAACCGGTATCGGCCAGCTTACGCCGGTCGATACCGGTTTACCCCACCACCACACCGCTACCGGAGGGGGAAGTTCCGCTAAACTATGTTTTCCTCACTTGCGATAGCGAACGTACCCCCACAGCCCAGGTTGCGTCGATCATCGAGGCTGGTGGCTTTGAGCTTCCGGTGCCGTTCTTCCAGGCCGGCTTGATCCATGCCTGGCTATCAAAGCGAACTCAAACCCAGCCGCCCGACTAAGCTATAAATCGTACGGCACACGTCGCCGAGAGGCATGCCATGCCGTTTACCGTGGAGCAGTTCTTCGGGGTGTTCGGGGCCTACCACGATGCGGTCTGGCCGGCGCCGCTCGTACTGATCGGCCTGGCCCTGGTCGGCATAGTGCTGATTATCAGGCCGCGCCGTTGGAGTCACGGGGTGGTCGCCGGTATATTGGCCGCATTATGGGCATGGCTGGCCATTGCCTATCACCTTGTTTTCTTCACACACATCAATCCGTTAGCGTATGCCTTTGCCGCCTTATCGCTCGCCGGTGCGGCAGTCTTTGTCTGGGAAGGGCTGGTACGACATCGGCTCCGCTTCGAGTGGCGTGGCAATGCACGTGCCTGGGTCGGCGCAGCGCTAGCCGGCTTCGCGCTGGTGGTTTATCCGGCCTGGTCGTGGCTGGCTGGCCATACTTACCCTCACATGCCGACGTTCGGGCTGCCTTGCCCAACTACACTGTACACTTTGGGGGTATTGGCGTTCCTGGTTCCACCCTATCCGCGCTGGCCCCTCCTGGTACCGGTCATTTGGAGCGCCATCGGAGCCCAGGCCGCCTTCTTTCTAGGAGTGGGGCAGGATCTCTCCCTCATTGGAGCAGGGCTGATGGGCGTGTACCTGATGATGCGTAGTGGCATGCCGCACCACGAGACGGCGAAGCCTCATGGTGACTGACATGCCGTTCCCTGACGGAACAAGGTGGTTATCGTGCAGAATTTTTGCGTCCTTCTGCCGCCTGGCCCGTCTCCTGTTGTGAAAGCCTCGCAAGGAGCGAGGAACCCTTTTCATGAGGAACACGCCATGCAGCAGAAGATAAGAACAGCCGTGTCGTCGGAAATGAGCCCCACGCCCTCCGATATCGACATCGAACTGTTGGCCCTCGACCTTACGAGCTGTACGCGATGCGCCGGTACCCTTGAGAATATTGAAAAAGCTATCGAGATCGTGCGCCCCGCGGCCGAGGCGGTCGGAACCAGGCTGAACGTCACCAGGATAATCATCGATTCAGAAGCACAGGCTGCTCGGCACCGGTTTATTTCCTCGCCTACCGTTCGGGTAAACGGCATCGACCTGGCATTCGAAACTCGGGAGAGCCGCTGCGACTCCTGTACGACACTCAGCGGGTCGGATGAGGGCACGAGTTGCCGAATATGGCACTACCGTGGCGAGGAATACACCGAAGCCCCCGTTGGGTTGGTGGTCGAATCGCTGCTCCGTGTCTTGGCGGGTCAGCGTTCCACAGAGACGGCACCGGTTGCGTATGAGGGGGTGCCGGACAACCTACGGCGCTTCTTCGCCGGTAAGGCGGCCGGGCAGGGCAGTGCATCGCAGCCGCGCTGCGACGAAAGCGAGCAGTCCACTTGCTGCCAGCCACAGGCCAAGGCCGAATGCTGTGGCCCATCCGTGGAAGAGAATTCATGCGGGTGTCGGTAAACGACGAACAAGACCAGCGCCTGCTGTGGCAGGCGTTTCGTACCGAACTCCTGCGCTTCGTGAGCAAGCGAGTGGCGGACGAAAGCGTGGCGGAGGATATCGTGCACGACGTCCTCATCAAGGCGTTCTCCCACCGCGATGAGCTGAGGGACGGCTCCCGGCTGCGCGCATGGCTCTACCAGATCACCCGCAATGCACTGGCGGATCACTATCGGGCGCACAGGCCGCTCGAACCGCTGCCGGCGGAGCTGGAGGAGCAGGCGGAGGCAGATGAGCGAGCGGAAGCGGAGCTGGCCCTGTGCCTGCGCCCGCTAATGGGCAAGCTGCCGGAAAAGTACCGGGAAGCGCTGCTCACCACCACGGAGACCGGCCTGACTCAGAAGCAGTATGCATCGCAAAAGGGGCTGTCGATCTCAGCGGCCAAGTCCCGTGTACAGCGCGGCCGCAGCTTGCTGCGCGAAGCGCTGTTGCACTGTTGCCGGGTCGAAATGAACCAGCGAGGAGAGGTGTTGAACTACGACCTTAATGATAAGTGCCAATGTCACTAGCACAAGGCACGTTATTCTCCGGAAAGTTCTATTCCCCCTGAAAAAACCACGGACCAATCTCTCATAGCCAACCCCTATCGAGGCGAAAGCCAGCCAACTCCTTGACGGCTTCGGTCCTGAATCCTTCACTGATATCTGACGGCTTATAGGTACGACAAAAAATGAGGCGATGCGGCGTTACCGTCTCAAATGCCCTGTAGGCCACCATCCAGTCGAGGAGAAGACCGTGTCTGAACAAAAGTCTACACGCCGGGAGTGGGGGGCACGCACCACGCCCAGTTTGCAGGGCAACGAACACTGGTGGCCCGACCAGCTCAACCTCAACGTATTGCACCAGAAGCACCCCGACGCCAGCCCGTTCGGTGCCGACTTCAGCTATGCCGAGGCGTTCTCGCAGCTAAACGTCGATGAGCTCTGCGCCGATCTCGATGCGCTGATGACCGACTCGCAGGAGTGGTGGCCCGCCGACTGGGGCCACTACGGCCCGTTCTTCATTCGCATGTCGTGGCACGCGGCGGGCACCTACCGCGCGCTCGACGGCCGCGGTGGCGGCGGCACCGGCGCCCAGCGCTTCGCGCCGCTCAACAGCTGGCCCGACAACGGCAACCTGGACAAGGCCCGCCGGCTGCTGTGGCCGATCAAGCAGAAGTACGGCGAGAAGATCTCCTGGGCCGATCTGCTGGTCCTCGCTGGCAACCGTGCGCTGGAGACCATGGGCTTTCGCACCTTCGGCTTCGGCTTCGGCCGCGCCGATATCTGGGCACCCGAGGATGACATTTACTGGGGCCCCGAGACCGAGTGGCTCGCCACGGGCGACGAACGCTATACCGGCACCTGGGAAGACGGCAGCCGCGTGCTCGACAACCCGCTCGCCGCGGTGCAGATGGGGCTGATCTACGTCAATCCGGAAGGCCCCAACGGCATACCCGACGCGATGAAGTCCGCTCAGGACGTACGCGAGACATTCGCCCGCATGGGCATGAACGACCGCGAGACCGTCGCGCTGACCGTGGGAGGTCACACCTTCGGCAAGATGCACGGCAACGGGCCGGCCGACGCCGTGGGCGACGCGCCCGAAGCCGCGAAGATCCACCAGCAGGGCATCGGCTGGGCCAACAAGCACGAGACCGGCCTCGGCGAGTACACCGTGACCTCGGGCCTCGAAGGCGCCTGGACTCCGACGCCGACCAAGTGGGACAACTCCTACCTCAACACCATCTTCGCCCACCAGTGGGAGGTGAAGAAGTCGCCCGCCGGCGCCAACCAGTGGCAGCCGGTCGAGGTCAAGGAGGGCTACTGGGTGCCCGACGCCCACGTCGAAGGCAAGAAGAACCCGCCGGTGATGAACACCGCCGACATGGCGATGATCACCGACCCCCTCTACCTCGAGATCGCCAACGAGTTTCACCAGAACCCGGACGTGCTCGCCGACGAGTTCGCCCGTGCCTGGTACAAGCTGCTGCATCGTGACATGGGCCCGCGCGACCGCTACCTCGGCCCGCAGGTGCCAAGCGAAGTACTCGTGTGGCAGGACCCGGTACCCGAGCACCAAGGGCCGCTGGTCAACGACCAGCAGATTGCCACGCTAAAGCAGCAGATCGCCGACTCCGGCCTCACCGCCATGCAGCTGGTGGGCACCGCCTGGGCCTCGGCCAGTACCTACCGCCAGACCGACCACCGCGGCGGCGCCAACGGCGCGCGCATCCGTCTCGAGCCGCAAACCGGCTGGGACATCAACCTGCGCTCCGGCGTATTCGACGTGATCGACCGGCTCGAGCAGATCAAGAATGACTCGGACGCCAACATCTCGCTGGCGGACATGATCGTGCTGGGCGGTAGCGTCGGGGTCGAGATGGCGGCCAAGGCGGCCGGGCACAACGTCACCGTGCCGTTCACCCCGGGCCGTACCGACGCCACCCAGGAGATGACCGAGGTGGATACGACCGCCTACCTGGAGCCGAGGCACGACGCCTTCCGCAACTACATGCAGCCCCAGGTGACCTCCATCCCGGCCGAGCACCTCATGGTCGACCGCGCCTTCATGCTCAACCTCAGCGTACCGCAGATGACCGCGCTGCTAGGCGGCATGCGCGCCATCGGCGTCAACGTGGGTGACAGCAACGACGGCATCCTCACCGACCGCCCCGGCCATCTGACCAACGACTTCTTCGTCAACCTCGTCGACA
Organism: Halomonas sp. MCCC 1A13316; assembly: GCF_014931605.1. Lineage (NCBI taxonomy): Bacteria > Pseudomonadati > Pseudomonadota > Gammaproteobacteria > Oceanospirillales > Halomonadaceae > Billgrantia > Billgrantia diversa. The sequence continues at coordinate 1,863,759 of NZ_CP053382.1, forward strand.
TGGGCACCGTGTGGGAGCCCCTCGACGACAGCGAAGAGCGCTTCGAAGGTCGCAACCGCAAGACGGGCGAGAAGAAGTGGACCGCCACCCGCGTCGACCTCGTGTACGGCTCCAACTCCCAGCTACGCGCCATCGCCGAGGAGTACGCCGCCAACGGCGGTGAAGAGCGCATGGTCGACCGCTTCGTCAAAGGCTGGGTCAAGGTCATGGAGAACGACCGCTTCGACCTGCACCGCTGAACGACAGGTCCGCAGCAGTAACGCGGACCTGGCTCAAAAAACCGACCCCGAAGGTGGTAATCCCGCCTTCGGGGTTCTTAATTCCACCTAATGCTTTCGTTGGCGTTGCCCTCAACGTTTCTGTTGGTTACGGTACGTAAAAAGCCGCAGTAGACGGCTAGATAATCAGGAATACGCAGGGACTGCCGAACTAAGGATGATGCTCATTATCATCCATTCTGCCAGCAGGGGCGGTAGCGTGCCCCGATTCCCCAACTTCCCCGCAAGAAGAAATCAGTCCTATTTACATTCTTCAGCAACCTATTGGATTCAAAACCGATTCGATTGCGCATGGTATTCTCTGACAATTGTTTGATTCAGAAGAGATAACCCATGCGCCATGAAGGCAATCTCACCGAGTGGAACGACGAAAAGGGCTTCGGCTTCATCACGCCAGCTACAGGCGGCCCTCGCGTGTTCGTCCATATCAGCGCCTTTCCCCGCAGTGGGCGCCGCCCAACGGTCAATGAGCCGATTACCTATCACCTGACGCAAGACAGCCAGAACAGACCGAAAGCCCAGAAGGTGGGCTACCTGAAAGCGGCGCGTCACGCATCCCCACGCTCCAGAGGGCTGATGTTGGCATGCGCCATAGTCGCTGCGTTCTTCGCACTCCTGGCAGCCCTGAGCGCTCTAGGGCACGTACCAATGCCGCTGGCAGCGGCATACGCGCTGCTGAGCATGATCACATTCGCCATGTACGGCATCGACAAAGCCGCAGCAGGGAAGGGCAGAAGGCGCACACCAGAAACCACGCTGCTCTTCGTCGGCTTGATCGGTGGCTGGCCCGGTGCACTGATAGCGCAGCGAATGTTTCGGCACAAAACCAGGAAGCAGACGTTTCAGGCGGTTTTTTGGTGCGGGGTGGTGGTGAATTGTGGGGTGGTTGGGTGGTTGAACTACTCAGGTGAGGTTGCGAGCGTTTGGGCTGGTTTGGGGTTCGGTGAATAGTGATTAGGGCTGTGGCGCGTCATGCATTCAGCTGCCTTCCTATCTATTAGTCGATACGCATACAGTATATTGGTTCCATGCCCAAGGGGCTGATGCGGGTGCGTCACTACGGCTTTCTGGCCAATCACTGCCGGCGACGACGCCTGGCACAGATCCGCCAAGCGCTGGCGGTGACTGAGACGGCACCGGATACCAATATGGCCGCTAACGACAAGGAGCCGACCTACACCTGCCCGCATTGTCGGCGACCGACGCTGCGAGTCATCGGGGCGCTTACGCCCCAGCGACCCATCCTCGGCCGGTCACCCAACCACAGGGGACAACGCTATCGAGCATGAGGTAACGCCAGACACATAACGGAGTTGGCCAGACAACGGACTCGACGATCCGGCCCGCTGGCGGGTCGTGGCGGCACGCGTCCTGGTAATGGCTTTTGGCCAGTCGGCGCGTTACGTTGGGATGAGCTGGGTCAGGAAAGACGGGCAAAATGATCACGAACACGGTTCACACACGTCACCAGGGCACTGCGCCCGAGCGATCTCTCTGCCCAGACAACGCAGCGGTCAATACAATACCCTATAGAAGCGGCGCAGCAGCTTGACGGGCGGCTTAGTCCAACAGGCATTTATTCGCCATGCTGCGCACGGCGAATAAATGCTGAACGGTTGGGCATCGGAAGAACTTACAGCGAGGCGATAGTTTGCAGTACACGAAGAACCAGATTCGCGAGCGTCGGATGCTTCGGCTAGCCCAGTTAATCCACGATCACTGGGAAGAAGGCTCCGGAATGGACACCCGGCTCTTCGAAGTGCCGCTGTTGCATGACTCCCTGGTCCTTAAGGGGCGATCGATCGCCGGCGTAAAGTACCGTGAGCATGTTGTCCCTCGGGCTCTTCTCCGTGACGAGTGCCTGAAAATGTTTGATGCTGGGGCGACGGTAGTGGATGTTAAGGAGTGCCTGCTTCAGTACCTATGGATCGTGCACATCACCGAGGAGGAAGCCGCGCGCCTCAACCTTTCGCACAAGGTCACGATGCCGGGCGGGTGGGTGTTCGGCGAGGGAAATCCCTTTGCACGGCTGGCCGCTGTTGGTATTGAACTGGAGCCTAACCAGGCGCTGGAGCCGACGGGCTAACGCCTGCAGCTCAGCTTCGTCGTTATACAGGCCATACCTGAGACTAGGGTGCAAGAGAGTATAGGGGATCAAAGTGAGTTTGAATGACATACTGACAATAGTAGCCATATTGCTTGCACCCATAGCAGCGGTTCAGGTCCAGAAATGGCTTGAAGTATTCAGGGAACAGCGAGGAAGAAGGCTGAATGTGTTTAAGACATTGATGGCGACCAGGGCCGCCAATGTTTCTCCTGAGCATGTCCAAGCACTAAATATGATCGACCTAGAGTTTCAGGGAAAACGCTACAAGCCAATCACAGATACTTGGAAGGCATACCTAGATCATCTTGCAAGCTATCCAAAGGATGGCGGGGAGACCTTGCAGCAGCAGTGGGGAGAAAAGCGTGTCGACCGGCTTGTGAGTCTTCTCATGGAAATGGGTAAGTCGCTCGGTTACGAATTTGATGAGGTTCATGTAAAGAAAGGTGTCTACGCGCCGGAAGCCCATGGGCAGATAGAGAACGAAAATCTATTGATTCGCCGTGGATTGATTCGGCTGCTATACGGGGATTCTGCCGTGAAGATGGACGTCGAGAGTCTCCCAGTAAGTGAAGATGAGGCTTCAGAGCAGAAATTAATACGCAAGGCTTTGTTGGACGTTTTGTCAGGGAAAGAGGCAATAAGCGTCCGTTCTGAGCATGCCGAACCTAAGGACTGAAGTGTATAACCATGCCATCCAGTTGACGATCCTGCGTCGCGCAACTGATGGCCGGCGTTATAAGGTGAGTTCAGCAGTCGAGATTTTATGAAAAATACTGAAAATTTTAAGATTTTTTGGTGGTTTGTTCTTGTTTTGGCTATAGGGGGTTTCCTTTTTGGTCGGCAAGAAGATCTGATCAATGGTGAACCAACATATTTCGATTCGATTGTGTTTGTAATCTGGATTGGAATCTGTCTTGCGCCAATATTTCAGGAAATGGATTTGTTCGGTGTTAAGTTGAAGCAAGATATACAAGATCTGAAAAAGGATATGAATCATCAGCTTGCAATCCTAAAAACAGAAATAACTTCCTCAATTGAGGTTTCTTCAGCAAATAGCAATCAAATCTATGTCAATACAAACTCAGAGCCCCCCAAAGATTCGGAGATACCAGGCCTGACCGCGCAGATACAAGCGGCAATGGAAAAAATGGGTATAAAGTCAGAAGATACTGAAAATCTGAGAGAAAAGTATTCCGGCTCTATCGAGACGGAAATGTTTGAATTCAGACTGGCGTTCGAAAAATTGTTACGTAGGTACTCCGTTGCACTAGGCATGGATGCCAGGCGGGTCTCTGTAGGGAAAATGCTATACACATTAAGACAGGTTGAAGGTATTCCGAAAGACATTGTTGTGGGTGTTCAAGAAGTTATATCAATTTGTAACTATGCAGTACATGGCGAGGACGTCACACCTGATCAAGTCTATTTCGTAAGGAAGTCAGCGCCCGGTCTATTAAAGGCGCTGGAAGCAAGCCTTAAAAATTCCTTATAACAAGTGGCTTTTGTCGGACGCGCCTGCGCTGGCGCTCCGGTGCGCCGCAAAGCCAAGCGTTAAGAAGACGGAGACGACCATTTTTACATGTTTGCAACTAGCGGAGATTTCGGAGCCTGATTGGTCGGTTAGCTGGGATGCCGAGCAGATAGTAAAACTCTATAGAGTTATGGAGGGGGCCATGGTTGAGCACCTACCGGTGCTGAATCAGGCTGCCTTGGACTCGGACTGGGGCCCAGCGTATCTCTCAACAGTTCCAGCTTCTCTATACGGCGATGTCAGTTCCGGACGACATGCTTTCGCCGTGGAAGGGCTGAACTGGGGTATTCGCCTTACGGAACCGCAAGTCACTTCTGCGTTAGTTAACTTTCTGTCACCAACAGTGTTCACCGATGCTGGACCGCGGAGGTGCGCAGCTCTGGTGCGTGCGCTTTATCGTGCTGCTTGTCGCATGGATGAGCGGCTGAGACTTGATCCCTTGCTCGCGACGCCGGGTACTCTGGAAGTCGCAGCCGAGCGGCGCACCGGGGACCGCCGAATCGACATTGCTATCGAATGGTTCGAAGGGCCGACTACTGACAAAACAAGCCGGCGTTTATTACTGATCGAGTGCAAGTTCGATCACCACATAACAAGCCAGCAACTCCCTGCCTATCGCCAGTACGCCCAGCGGCAGACCACTGAGGGGGGGTACGCTCTCTTTCTTCTGTTAGACCGACTCACATCACGCACCACGAGGTCTATTGCGCGCAACAAGGACTGGCAGCCGGTGACTTGGTTAGCAGTGCTCCGATATTTGGAGCAAGAGTTGATTCAGGAGCCTGATGAGGGGGTAGAAGAGTTTGCCTGCCTCCGGCGCACGATATGGAATATGGCAAGAAGTCGACCATTTTAGTAAGGGGGAACATGAGCCAAACGCTTACACTGCCAGCGAGTGTCCGTGATTACATGCTCAAGCCAGGCGTGCGGACCGCGGTGGACCATCTGCTTGAGCAGAAGCAGGATCACTTTCCCATCGATTTTCAATGGGAAAGCATGCTCGACTACCACGACGGCTTGCTGATGGCCGCGAAAGTGCGGCGCGACTACGTCGCGACGCTACATTCCGCTTGGGGGATGATTTGGCAGGAAGCGCTCGTAAGCGAGGGGTATGGGCGTGAGGTTCCGTTCGCCGACTATTACCAAGAAACACTTCCCGCACCCAAAGTGGTCTGGGACGATGCACTTTATCGTTACTATTCTCTACCCGGGCGTAAGGACGCATGGCTGTATACGGCTGTGGCGTTAACCCCAAGCGACGGCTTGGCGGCCTATATCGCTGCGGAGGACGAGAGCGAAAAGAATCTGCTTGCCGAAGATAATGTCAGGCTTGAGGGCTGGATTCCGGACGAGTCTGACTACTGGCGGACCAAGCGCGGCGCGGCCAAAGTGCATAGCGATGGGATCGTGGATGTGTCGGCTCTTATAACCGCGGCGAGGGAAGTGCTTAGAATTCTGCGCACTTAAGCCAAGAGTATGGGAGTCACGTTGCATGTGTAGGCTGATACCACCAAGGACCACAAATTGATTATCCCCCAAGACGGGCGCTTGCGGCTGGATCGTGAGCGCTTGAAGCAGCACCGCAAGCGGCTGGGCCTGAGTCAGGAGGCCCTGGCCGAGTACTGTTTTGATCGGCGTTTGTGCGTCTCCATCGCGTCCATCAAGCGGGCTTTATCGTATTGCTCGCTATCTGGCTGAGATCTACGAGGTCGAGGCCGAGGAGCTGTCGGCGGAGGCAGAAGAGCCCAAGCGTTAGGAGATTTGAAATAACTTATGAGTGAACTGATCGACTCTATTAATAGGCTGCGTTCTCCCCGAAAGCTACTCCAGGTAGCCGAAGCTGCTAAGCAGCGAATGGCGGACCTTGGTTTCTCGTCTGGAGCCACAGATCTAGTCGGGCAGTACGCAGAGCTGTTAGTTCAAACCCACTTCGGAGCCCGCCGATCAGCTAACTGCACAGCCGGCTGCGACCTTATAACGAACAATGGTCTCAAGATTGAGGTCAAGGGCCGGGTTGCCAGGCGCGATGGCTATGTACCTCGCACATATATTCGTAGCACCACGGTGGATGGGCACCAATTCGACTATCTAGTCTATGTTGTGTTTCGGCGAGACTACAGGATCGAGCGGGCGTATGGGATCCCCATACATGTTTTTAAGAAGGTCGCCTCGCTGGTACAGCACAACAATAGCTTGCCAAAGTGGCGCTTCCGAGCGACAGTCGATTTGCTGGCCGCTCCTGGGGTAGATGATCTCACAGCAGATCTCAAAAAAGTCAGTTAAATCAATAAGGTGGAATATAGAGCTCCTTGGGGCTAGCGGGATATTCAAGAGAAGGACATGGGCAGCCATAGCCGTAGAGGCAAATGACAACTGCCTAACCAAGTGCTTCAGCTAACGGACCCGCGTATCTGAGCTTGCGCGTTAGCCCATTCCCCCTCTTATGTTTCATAAACTCTTATGTTTCATAAACGTAGGAAAAGCATCTAACAGTGATCATCCCCCAAGACGGGCGCTTGCGGCTGGATCGTGAGCGCTTGAAGCAACATCGTAAGCGGCTGGGCCTGAGTCAGGAGGCGCTGGCCGAGTACTGTTTTGATCGGCGTTTGTGTGTCTCCATCGCTTCCATCAAGCGGGCCGAGAGTGGCAAGGCGGTGCTGTATCGTACCGCGCGCCATCTGGCCGAGATCTATGAGGTCGAGGTCGAGGAGCTGTCGGCGGAGGCCGAGGAGGCCGCCGTTGTCGCTTCCGATGTCGAGGAGATGGAGAGCGCTCGCGTGCTGATCCAGTTGTATGCCGTGGCGGCCGATCAGTCGGCGCTGGCGAGCTGGGTGCAGCATTTCGGCGGTAGCCTGGCGGAAGGGGGCACGGCGCTGTTCGGGCTGCCTCGGGCTTACCGTAGCGATGCGCAGCGTGGCCTGTTGTGTGCCGCTACCCTGGTGGAACAGGGCGTGGCCAGTAGCGTTTATCTTCAGGCCGGCCACTGGCCGGCGGCTGAGCCGCCTGTGATTGCGAAGGATGCGAGCGGCGTCTGGGTCGAGCGTGGCGTGGCGGTGCAGTTGGCGGAGCGCTTCGTTTTCGATGATGAAGGCGGGGAGTGGCTGCGCTATCGCCGTCCCCGGGACGAAGAGCATGAGGCCCGCTTCGATCTGGTCGGGCGCCGGGTGGAGTTGGGGCAGCTGCAAGCGATCCTGGAGAGTACCCGGGCCTATCAGGCCGGCCATCTGGTCTATATCCGCGGCGTGGCCGGCATCGGCAAGACCCGCCTCAGCGCCGAGTTTGCCGAGATGGCCGCGGCTCATGCCGATCATCACCAGGCCGAGGTGCTGGACTTCGGTACCCGCGCCGATGAAGGCCCGCTGATGCAGCTCACGCGCTCGCTGCTGCAAGCGCCCGGTGAGGCGCAGGTTGAGGCGAAAGGTGAGGTGAAGGGAGAGGGGCAGGAGGAGTTATCAGACGAGGCCCAACTGCTCGCCCGCCTCTCGGCGCTGCGCCTGCCCATGGATCACGCCATGCTGCTGCGTCCGCTGCTGGGCTTGGCCCAGCCGGAGGAGGCGCAGTCGCTCTATGCGGCCATGACCCCGGCGACCCGCAGCCAGCGCTTGGTACAGGCGCTGCGCGACGTGCTCCTGGCGCGCTCCATCCATCGCCCCCAACTGCTGGTGGTGGAAGACCTGCACTGGGCCGACGAGGCGCTGCTGGCCACCCTCACCGGGCTGCTGCAGGAGACCCAGGATGCGCCGGTGATCTGGCTGTTTACCTCGCGCCTGGAGCAGGACCCGCTGGAGAGCCGCCTGCGGCCGCAGCTGCCCGAGTTGCCACTCACGCTGATCGAGCTGCCGCCGCTGCGCGCCCAGGAGGCCGAGGCCCTGGTGGCCAGCTTCGGCACGGTGCCCGCCGAGCATGCCGCCCGCTGCGTCACCCAGGCCCAGGGCAACCCGCTGTTCCTGACCCAGCTGCTGCTGTTTCACCCCCACCGCAGCCTGCCGGCCAGCCTCGCCAACCTGGTACAGAGCAAGCTGGACCAGCTCACCGACCTGGATCGCCGGGCCATGTGCATCGCCGCGGTGATGGGCCAGCGCTTCTCCCTGGCCTCGCTGCAGGAGGTGCTGGGGCAGGCCGATTATCAGCCCGAGCTTCCCCAGCGCTACAGTCTGGTGCGCCCGCTGGAAGAGGGCAGCTACCGCTTCGTGCACGACCTGATCCTGCAAGGCATCTACGAGGGCATTCCCAAGATCCAGCGCGACCGCTTGCACCTGCGCCTGGCCGCGCTCTACGGCGAGGCGGAACCTGGCTTGCGGGCGCGCCACCTGCATCGGGCGCGCTCGCTGGAGGCGCCGAATGCCTTCCTGCAGGCGGTGGCGGCGGAAATGGCCCGCTATCGGCATGAGGAGGCCATGGCGTTGCTGAGGGATTGCCGCGCCATCGACTACGCGCCGAAGGATGAGTACCGCCTGATGCTGCTGCAGGGCCAGGTGGCGATGGCCACCGGGCAGATCCAGGCGGCGCGGGAGCACTTCGAGGCGGCGCGCAGCTTCGCCCGGGAGGAGTGTCAGCGCATCACGGCCGATCTGTGGCTGGCCCGGGTGCTGAACATGCTCGATGCGCTGGCGGCGGAGGAGGCGATTCTCGACGGCCTGCTGCCCCTGGCCGAAGCGCTGGAGGATCCCTTGCCCCTGGCCGAGGCGTTCTATCTCAAGGGTAATCTCTACTTCCCCCGGGGCGACTTTGCCACCAGCCGCGCCTATCACACTCGCGCCCTGGAGCAGGCCCGCCGTGGCGGCGATGTGCGCACCGAAATCCAGGCCCTGAGCGGGCTTGGGGATGCGCACTATGCCGAGGGGCAGATGCGCAGCACCCTCGAGATGTTCGACCACTGCGTAACGCTCTGCCGGACTCATGGCTACGCCGACCTGGAGGCCTCCAACCTGTTCATGCTGGGTACGGCGCGCATCTATGCCAACCAGACCGAGGCGGCGCTCGCTGACTGTTTCGATGCCGCCGAGCTGGGCAAGCGGGTCGGCAACCGGCGTGCCGAGGTGGTGGCACGGCTCACGGCGGGGTGGATTCTGATCTCCCAGGGCGACCCCCAATCGGCTGACGAGCAGATCGAACAGGCGCTAGCGGTGGCTCGCAGCCTGGGATCTGGGCGCTTCGAGGCGTTCCTGCTGGAGAGCCGCGCCCGGGTCGAGCTGATCACCGGGCAGCAGGCCGAAGCGCGAGCCAGCATCGAGCGCGCCTGGCAGTTGGTGGAACAGCATGGGCTGAAGGCCTTCATCGGGCCTTGGGTGCTGGGTACCCGGGCGCTGCTGGAAGAGGCGCCCGAGGCACGCTTGGCGACGTTGCAGCAGGGCGAAGCGCTGTTGGACGCCGGCTGCGTGGGGCACAACGGCTATCGCTTCCTGATCGCGGCGGCGGAGGTCAGCCTGCTGGACCAGCGCCCCGACGCGGCGCGCCACTATGCCCAGCGCCTGACCCAACTGATGGGGGCGGAGCCCTGTGCCTGGGGCGAGCACCACCGCGCTCTGATCGAAGCTCACGCCGACTGGCTGGAGAGCGGCGAGGGGAGTGAAAAAGAGGGCGGCCAAAAGAGCGACGAAGAGAGCACCCTGAAAGCCTTACGAGCGTGCTGGCACCGTGGCGAAGCCGCTGGCCTGGTGATGACGCTGCCTCGCCTTGCTGCCAGTCGACGCTAGCCGCAGGGGGCCGTCGATCCGACGCTCCGGTGCCGTCAGCAGCAGGGCGACGAGGTGCTCAGATTGCTCCAGGCACTGTTCCTGCAGGCCGGCGCCGCGAGTCCAGCCGCCGGCGAACAGTAGCGGGCAACCCTCTTGGCCCTCGGCGCTACGCCGGGCGGTGGTCTGGTTGTAGCGCTCGATCTCCGCTTGCGCCTCCAGGCAGTTGGCATCCAGCACGTTGTGCTTGAACAGGGTCCAGGCCTTGGCTTCCAGGGCGGGGTCCAGCGTCGGTATGCGGTCGCGGTAGCCAGCCTCGCCGGGTGCGGTGTTCGCCAGCGTTGCGGGTGCGTCCAGGGGGGAGGACTGCCGCTCGAGCATCTCGCTGCGGGGAATCCGGTTGAGGTCTTCCACCAGGGAGACGAAGTACTGCGGCAGGCCCGCCTGATTGTAGGCCGGGTTCTCGGCATCGTTCTGGTGGCGGTTCGCCACGTAGTCGATCCGGTAGGGGAAGAAGGTGTCCTCGGGGTTACGCACCTCGATGTTGTAGGTGCGCCACAGGTTGCGATTGGGCGGCAGGCGGGCGGCGGCGGTGTGGCAAACGCTGAAGCTGCGGGTGTAGCGCACCCTGCCGAGGATATGCTGCAGCTCCCGCTGGGTGTCGCTCAGGCCGTCGCCGAACGTCAGTAGCGGCAGGGCATCTTCGGCATGGGTGGCCATGAACAGCAGGTCGGCCTCCCAGCGGCGTTCGCCGGGGTCACGCTCCGTCAGCGTTACGCCTTGGGTCGAGAGGCTGGCCTCCACTTCGATGCCGCGCAGGATCTGAACCCGGGGGCCCGGCGTATTCGGGTCGGTGATATGCGCGGCCAGGGCTTCCAGCCAGTGCTGGGCGCCGTGCTCGAAGTAGCGGCGGTCCGGGGGCGAGCCGCCTTCCTGAATACGGTAATACTCGAAGGGGGCCTGGAGCGGCATACCGCCCGGGCCGCGATCGTCGGCGAAGTACATGGCCGAGATGCGCGGGTAGTAGATGGTCTGGCGGATACGCTCCAGCCGCGCCGGCAGCTCGGGGTCCTGCCAGTCGATGGTGACGCTCAAACGCTCCGCTGCCGCGGCCAGCATGTCGGCGGGGGCGGCAATGCAGGCGTCGAAGAAGTCATCCACCGTATAGCGCGGCGTAACGCGGTGGTTCTCCACCAGGGCAATGGCGCTTTGGTGAACCACGGGGATCAGCAGCGACAGCCTGCCGCCATCGACCTTGCTCAGCTCGTGGGCCGGGTCGCTGACACCACGGAACAGCTCCTTGTCGTCGGTCAGGGCGATGCTACCGTCACGGCTGAAATAGCTCTCGGTATTCTCCAGCGGCTTCATGCGCTCCAGCTCGCCGATCTCGCCGAGTATCGTGCGCAGGCGGTGGTAAGTGGCCAGGTTGACGTCATTGACGCCCAGGTCGGCCCAGCGGCGGTAGGGTGAGTCGGGCTTTCCCGGATGACGCCGGCAGCCCAGGTCGACCCACACCGTCTCGGCGTTACCGCCCAGGGTGGCCTTGCGCTCGAAGATCGTGACCTCGAGCTGCCGAGCCGCCTCGCTGCCGAGCTTCTGAAAGTAATAGGCCAGCGACAGGCCGGAAACTCCGCCGCCGATGATGGCAACCCGTAGCGGTGCATGGTCCATGGTGATGCCCCCAGTCGTTGTTTTCGCAAGGATCTACCAACAGGACGGCGCGACCAAGGGGGTAAGATAAGGTGATACCGAAGTGATCCGTTGCGTTGCGTGGGGTCGTTTCCAGCGTTCGTGGTGATACCGAGCTGATGCGGTCAGCTCTCAATCGCGTAAGTTTGATGCGGGAATGCGCGCATATAATGGGTGCATCGTTCCGCCCGAGGAGTGCTCTACCATGCGAGCAGCCAAAGCTACCAAATCCACCCGACAGCCAACGAACTTATCGCTGGATAGTGCTCTTCTCAAAGAAGCAAAAGCCCTCAGGATCAATATTTCGTAAGAGATCCACGAACCCCATCTATACCGGCCTGACTCAGGCCGGTAGAGTGTCCTTCCACCGCCACGGCAGCAAGGTGCTGAGATCATCATCGTCGCCGCGTGTTGGCAGCGTCTCGAACACGAATTGCAGATATTCGTGTGGCGAGAGGCCATTTGCTTTTGCGGTCTCGATCAGGCTGTAGATGGCCGCGCTGGCCTGGGCACCGCTCGGTGTAGGGCTGAACAGCCAGTTCTTGCGGCCCAGCGCGAAAGGGCAAATGGCGTTCTCGGCCGGGTTGTTGTCCAGCGGAATAAGGCCGTCATCGAGGAATGATCTTGCCCACCAACAGTGGACACCCCGTTAAGGCAGTACACTGAACGAGGTGACCCCATGGCAAGGCAAGCAACGTCGATGACAAAGAAGACCCGTACCCGTTACTCCCAGGCCTACAAAGCCGAGGCCCTGGCACTCGCTGACCGTGTTGGAGCCAGTGCCGCAGCTCGTGAGCTGGGTCTTCAACCTAGCCAGCTCTATCAATGGCGAGCCAAGGCTCAGCAGCAGCAGAGTGTCTCGGCTCGCGAGCAGACCTTGGCTGAAGAGAACGCGAGGCTCAAGCGGCAGCTGGCTGAGAAGGCGGAAGAGCTTGAAATCGCAAAAAAAGCCGCGGTGTACTTCGCGAAGAGCCTGAAGTGAGGTACGCCTTCATTGAGCAGCATCGTCAGGCCTTCAGCGTTCAACGGATGTGCGCGTTTCTCGGCGTCGCCCGCAGCGGCTACTATGCCTGGCGACAGCGTGGTGGTGAACCGTCTCCCCGCCGCCGCCGACAAGCGATCACCGATCAGCGTGTGGCTCAGGCCTTCGAACAGGGTAAGGGGCGCTCAGGTGCTCCCAGGCTGACCCATGACCTGAACGATGCTGGCATCGCTATCTGCCGCAATACCGTGGCTGCCAGCCTCCGTCGGCAGAGTTTGCGGGCGAAAGCCGCTCGCAAGTTCAAGGCCACGACAAATTCACAGCATGGCCTGCCAATCGCACCGAACCTGCTGGAGCAGGACTTCAGTGCTACGGCACCGAACCGGAAATGGGTCGGCGACATCACTTACCTGGCGACCGGTGAGGGCTGGCTCTACCTGGCGGTGCTGATTGACCTGTATTCACGCAAGGTAATCGGCTGGGCGATGAGCGAGCGCATGACGGCTGACCTGGTCGGCAACGCCCTCCAGATGGCGCTGTGGAGCCGCAAGATGCCCAAGGGAGTCATCGTGCATAGCGACCGTGGTAGCCAGTATTGTTCGTCCCTGTACCAGTCGTTGCTGACCCGGCACGGCCTCCGGTGCAGCATGAGCGCCAAAGGCAACTGATCTTGCCCAGCAACAGTGGACACCCCGTTAAGGTATTACACTCAACGAGGTGACCCATGGCAAAGCAAGCTACCCCGATGAAGAAGACGCGCGCCCGTTACTCCGATGCCTACCGCGAGGAGGCTCTTGCCCTCGCTGACCGAGTGGGGGCTGCCGCCGCCGCCCGTGAGCTGGGTTTGCAGCCAAGCCAGCTGTACCAATGGCGTGCCAAGGCCCAGCAGAAGAAGAACACGTCCGAGCGCGAGCAGTCGCTGGCTGATGAAAACGCCAGGCTTAAGCGGCAACTCGCTGAAATATCAGAGGAATTGGCCATCACAAAAAAGGCCGCGGTATACTTTGCGAAGAGCCTGAAGTGAAGTATGCCTTCATCCAGCAGCATCGTCAGGCATTCAGTATCCAGCGTATGTGCGCTGTGCTCGGTGTGGCACGCAGCGGCTACTATGCCTGGCGACAGCGTGGTGGTGAACCGTCGTGGCGGCGCCGGCAGCAAGCCATCACCGACCAGCGTGTGGCTCAGGTCTTTCAGCAGGGAAAGGGGCGCTCAGGCGCCCCTAGACTGACCCACGACCTGAACGACGCTGGCATATCGGTCTGCCGGAACACTGTCGCTTCCAGCCTCCGGCGGCAGAGTCTGCGGGCGAAAGCGGCTCGCAAGTACAAGGCCACCACAAACTCACGGCATGAGCTGCCGGTGGCCCCCAACCTGCTGAAGCAGGACTTTACCGCCGACGCGCCGAACCAGAAATGGGTCGGAGACATCACGTACCTGGCGACCGGTGAGGGCTGGCTCTACCTGGCGGTGCTGATTGACCTGTATTCACGCAAGGTGATCGGCTGGGCGATGAGCGAGCGCATGACCGCAGACCTAGTTGGCGATGCCCTGCAGATGGCCCTATGGGGCCGCAAGATGCCCAAAGGTGTGATCGTCCATTCAGATCGCGGGAGCCAGTACTGTTCAACACTGTACCAGGCGCTGCTGACGCGCCACGACCTCCGGTGCAGCATGAGCGCCAAGGGTAACTGCTACGACAACGCCTGCGCCGAAAGCTTCTTTCACAGCCTCAAGGTCGAGTCCATTCACGGCGAGCGGTTCTCGACCCGGGAAGCCATGCGGCGACAGGTGTTCGAGTACATCGAGTTGGACTACAACCGGCAGCGTCGGCACAGTGCTATCGGGATGATCAGCCCGGAGGCCTTCGAGGCCCGAATGATCGCTTAGATCGGTGTCCACCAATGCTGGGTAAGATCAGTAGCAGCTATGCCGCCATGAATCAGGACACCCCCTTCGAGCAACTGCTTAGGCAAGGCCCCCTGGGTACCCATCCTGCGAGTACGGTGACATCGGCCGACGATACCGTTTACTACCCGCAGCTGTTGACCCAGCTGAGCCCGGCCCAAATCGAAGTGACGCGCTACGGCAGCCTTGATACCGAAGAGCGGCAGGCACTGCTAGAAAGCGTATGGGAATCCACGAGGGATACCCCTAGCAGCCGCGACTATGTGGTAACAATCAGCACGCCGTTGATCAGCCGCTACAAGATTGGCGAGACGTTGAACCTGGCCGTGCAGGAGCTGGAGCAGACCGATACCGGCACCATCACCCCGCTTGGCACATACGAGCAGCTCTCTCATATCACAAGGTCGCCAGAACCTTTTGAAATCGGCAAACGTCAATTGTTGCCACAGCTAAGTGCGGTACGCTTTCTGGTCAAGCGCAAGGTGGCGGAGGAGAGCTTCCAGATGGGTGGCACCAGCGTGAGCTCTACGGCTCGCCTGCGTGTCGCCCTGCAGGCGCGAATAGAATGGGAGCTGGGCGAGATGGTGCTGCCCACCCCAATGTTGAGTGAGTACGAGCCCTTTGTGGAAGGGCAGCATGATGCGCTTCCGGCTCGGTCGTATCGCACGGTGAACAACCCGATCGCCGACTTCATCAGATCCTTTACAGGGCATTCACAGGACCCCCGTTACTGGTACATAAAGGAATTCCAGGTATGAAAGAGGCAAGCTCCTCCCATTATGACGCCGGCGCTTACCGTGCCGGGGCCATTCCTGCGATGCCGGCATCGCCGAAGAAGCGCGAGCGTATAGGTGAGGTGCTGCTGCCTTTTGGGGACTATGCCAGTATCGACCCCTATCAGCAGCTCTGCGAGGATGCCGAGTTCGTTCAGCATCAAGATCGTCAGGATAAAGCGTTCTACGAAACGGATGATTGGTGGTGGGACCATCAGCGGATTCGTTTTCTAGAGAGTAAAGTGGGAATTGCAGTGCTCCTGTTGATGGTTCCTTATATTTGTGCTGTCGCACTTTTAGCTCTTGTTGTTTATTTGGGTATTGAATTAACTTTCTTTTTAGATCCTGCGATCGGTGGGTTTTCGATATTGGCGGGGTTGATTTTTTTTGCCTTGGGAATGATTTTTATTTTTGTTGCGGTGCCGTTTGTTAGTCGATTTACTATGAGCGGTGTCATTTGGCTCGCAACGCCAATACACAAATATATTACTGGTCAGGCCCGGGAGTACATGGAAAATCGCTGTAGCGAATTTAACCGTCAGACCGGAATGGTGAGCTTCGCCCAAGGCAAGAAGAAGCCGCCGCTGAAGGCGCCTTTCGTCGAGTTCGATGGATATGTAGAACGAGTGGTGCAGCGTGGCGGTATTTTTTACCGCTTGATGGGCGGTCTCAATGACCAAGTGCAACACCTGACCCATCAGGTATCGTGTTGCCATGCCCCATTGCTATCGCCACCTCACTGCTGAAGACCGAGCCGCCATCATGATGATGCGAACCACCCACTCGATCCGGGCCATCGCCGCTCACTTGAGGCGCGCGCCAAGTACCGTGTCACGGGAGCTTGCTCGCCATACCGTCGATGCTAGCAGCGGCTACGATGCCAGCCTAGCAGGCTATAGAGCGCGGTTGGCTCGTCACCGGCCACGTCAGCAACTAAAGCTGCATCCCGCCAGCGAGCTGTTCGATTTAGTCGCCTATCTGCTGCGCCGGTACTGGTCACCGCAGCAGATCGCCAGCACACTGTCACTCATGTTTCCTGATGATAATCGCCGCCAGGTCTCACACGAGACCATCTACAACGCGCTCTATGTGATGCCCCGGGGCTCTCTCAAGAAAGAGCTCATCGCCTGCTTGCGACAGGGTAACGGCAAGCGTCGGCCGCGCAGCCGGGGTAAAGACCGGCGTGGCCAGATCCCGGATCTGGTCAGCATTCATATGCGGCCGCCCGAGATCGAAGACCGCCTGATGCCCGGCCACTGGGAAGGTGACCTGATCATGGGAGCCAACAACCGATCCGCCGTCGGCACGTTGGTGGAGCGCACCACGCGCCTGGTGATACTGGCCAAACTGGATGGCACGACGGCCACCGCCGCTGCCATCGGGTTCAGCGACAAGCTGAACGAGGTCCCACGCGCCCTGCGGCTCTCCATGACCTACGACCAGGGCAGGGAGATGATGCAACACGCCGAGATCACACAGCGCACCGGGACGGCCATCTACTTCGCTGACCCACATAGCCCATGGCAGCGGGGCTCCAACGAGAATACCAATGGTCTGTTGCGGCAGTACCTGCCGAAGGGCACGGACCTGTCGGTCTATAGCCAGGAAGAGCTCGATGCCATTGCAGATTCAATGAACACACGCCCCCGCAAGACATTGGACTGGCGAACGCCTCTGGAAGTCTATTCCGAGGTGCTCAAGAAATCGGTCGCTGGACCGGACACCCTTCAATAGTGTTGCGCTTGGAACTTGAGACCGCCATGTTCGTGCACCGCTATACCGGCAAGCAGTTCAACCAAACCTCTCTCAGCGCCATCGTCAATCACAAGCACGAGGTGCACGCCACGTGGGACATGCTGCAGCGCTATATGGACGTGAGCCAGCCGATGCCGGACGCGCCACGCCTGGAGCCTTTCCGCCATCTCGACCCCACCACCGCCGAGCATGATCGGCAAACCGGGCGTAACCCGCGCTACTGGCGCGACCTGGATCTGGAAGCATGGAAGAAAGGCGGGGGAGCCGCTCACCTCAAGGCTCAGATCGACTATCCCTGGTCCCGCCAGCGCTGCCAGCTCACCCCGCAACTTGGCAAGGTGGAGATGGCTGCCTACAAGGAACAGCTGAAGGCCGCAGTGGCATGATCGGAGCAAGCTCTTCCCACTATGGTCCCGGTGCCCTAGCCTGAAGTGTGACGGGTATTCACCTCACACTAAGCCCCTGAGACAGTCGCCTGACTCAGGGGCTTTGCGTTTCTACTACGTACTTATTTACTTCGCCGCCAGTGCCACGCCCACCTTGGAGCGGTTCGGCCGGCCGATGGTCTGGGTGATCCAGGTGCCGGTTGCGGCGAGCTTGTCGAGGTCGATGCCGGTCTCGATGCCGAGGCCGTTGAGCAGGTAGACGACATCTTCACTGGCCACGTTGCCGGAGGCACCCTTGGCGTAGGGGCAGCCGCCGAGGCCGGCGACGGAGCTGTCGACCACGCTGATGCCTTCTTCCAGCACGGCGTAGAGGTTAGCGAGGGCCTGGCCGTAGGTGTCATGGAAGTGAGCGGCGAGCATTTCCATGGGGATGTCGCGGCTCACGGCTTCGATCATACGCTTGGCGGCGAGCGGAGTGCCGGTGCCGATGGTGTCGCCCAGCGAGACTTCGTAGCAGCCCATGTCATACAGCGCTTTTGAAACCTCGGCGACTTTGGCCGGGGCGATCTCGCCTTCGTAGGGGCAGCCGAGCACGCAGGAGACGTAGCCGCGCACGCGCACGTTGGCCGCTTTCGCCCGCTCCAGCACGGGGGCGAAGCGCTCCAGGGATTCGGCGACGGAGCAGTTGATGTTCTTCTGCGAGAAGGCCTCACTCGCTGCGCCGAATACCGCCACTTCCTCCACGCCGCACTCCAGTGCCGCTTCCAGTCCCTTGAGGTTGGGGGTGAGGGCGGCGTAGGTGACGCCTTGGCGGCGCGTGAGGCCGGTCATGACTTCGCGGTGGTCGGCCATCTGCGGCACCCACTTGGGCGAGACGAAGCTGGCCGCTTCGATGTACGTGAGCCCGGCGGCGCCCAGGCGGTCGATCAGTTCCAGCTTGGTGGCCGTGTCGATCGGGTTGGCTTCGTTCTGCAGCCCGTCGCGCGGGCCGACCTCGACCAGGCGGACTTGTTTCGGAAATGCCATTTCATCCCTCCTGACGTTTCCGTATCCACGGAGACGCATTCATTCCTATCGTTTACTCGCTATAGGTTCGAGGGAAAACGCAGCGAGCGATGGCCAGACAAGGCGAGAAGTAGCGAGAAAGCGGAGTTTACAAGTCGTAAATGAGCAATTCTCGCTGCTTCTCAACGCAGTATGGCCGAGCGCAGCCAGTTTTCACCGAACCTATTCTGCCGGGGCGAATTCCAGCAGCACATCGCCTTGCCCCACCGTATCGCCGGCATTGAAGTGGAAGCTTTCCACGTGGCCGTCGGCGGGGGCGGTCATGGTGTGTTCCATCTTCATGGCTTCCATGACCATCAGCGGCATGCCTTTTTCCACCTTCTGACCGGCTTCCACCAGCAGCGCGACCACGGTGCCGTGCATCGGCGCGGTGAGGGTCGATTCGGCTTCGTGGTGGCCGTGGTCGATGGCGTCGATGCGGCGCCAGAACAGGCGGGTTTCGCCACGTGGGTCGACCATCACCACGACATTGCCATCGCGACGTGCCTGCAGGCGGCGGCGGTGGCCGTTGAGGGTAACCGCCACGGCGTCGCCTTCCAGGTGCTGCAGGCGGGCGGTGAGGGTCTCGCCGCCGATGGTCAGGTCCCACGGGTCGGCGCCGCTGGCCCGGGTGCCTTCCACGACTACCACGCTCGCTTCATCCTGCACGTGGGCAGGGTCGCACAGCGAGATGCGGATGGTGTGCGGGGCATTGAGGCGGAAGCCGTCGTGGCGGTCCCATGGCGAGTCGCTCTCGCACTCGCGGGCGAGCTGGTTGAGGCCGATCAGCGCAGCACCGGCGTACTCCTCAATGCTGTACTGCTTGGGGGCGAAGAGGGTGGCTTCGTTCTTCTCGATGAAGCGAGTATCCAGATCGCACGCCTTGAACGCGGGGTGCGTGGCCAGCCGCTGCAGGAAGGCGCGGTTGGTCACCACGCCCTGCACATCGAGGGCGGCCAGCGCCCGGTTAAGGGTGGAGAGCGCCTGGTCGCGGTCGCCGCCGTGAACGATCAGCTTGGCCAGCATGGGGTCGTAGTGCATCGAAACCACGTCGCCGGTTTCCACGCCGCTGTCCAGGCGCACCTGGCGCGGATCGAGTCCGGCGCCCTTGAGGTCCATGGCGAAGCGCTCGAGCTTGCCGGTGGCGGGCAGGAAGTCCTGCTCCGGGTCTTCGGCGTAGAGGCGCGCCTCAAAGCTGTGGCCGGTGATGGTCAGCTCGTCCTGCTTGAGCGGCAGTGCTTCGCCCATGGCCACGCGCAGCTGCCACTCGACCAGGTCCTGGCCAGTGATCATCTCGGTGACGGGGTGCTCCACCTGGAGGCGAGTGTTCATCTCCATGAAGTAGAACGAGCCGTCCTTATCTAACAAGAACTCGACGGTGCCGGCGCCCACGTAGCCGATCTCCTTGGCGGCGCGCACGGCGGCTTCGCCCATTTCGCGGCGCAGCTCGACGGTCATGCCGGGGGCGGGGGCTTCCTCGAGTACCTTCTGGTGGCGGCGCTGCACGGAGCAGTCGCGCTCGAACAGGTAGACGCCGTTGCCATGGCTGTCGCAGAACACCTGCACCTCGACGTGACGCGGCTGGGTCAGGTACTTCTCGATCAGCATGCGGGTGTCGCCGAAGGAGGCCTGGGATTCGCGGCGGCAGCCGTCCAGCGCGGCCTGAAAGTTCTCGCCGCTTTCCACCACACGCATGCCCTTGCCGCCGCCCCCGGCGCTGGCCTTGAGCAGCACCGGATAGCCGATCTTGTCGGCCTCGCGGCGCAGCAGGGCGTCGTCCTGGTCGTCACCGTGGTAGCCCGGCACCAGCGGTACGCCGGCGTTGGCCATGCGCGCCTTGGCGGCGGACTTGTCGCCCATGGCGGCAATCGCCGAGGCGGGCGGACCGACGAAGGTAATGCCGGCGGCATCCAGCGCCTCGACGAAAGCGCCGTTCTCGGAGAGGAAGCCGTAACCGGGGTGAATGGCGCCGGCGCCGGTGCGCTTGGCGGCTTCCACCACGGCTTCCACTTTCAGGTAGCTCTCGCGGGCGGCGGCCGGTCCCAGGCGCACGGCCTCGTCGGCTTCGCGCACGTGGCGGGCGTTGGCGTCGGCGTCCGAGTACACGGCCACGGTGCGCAGGCCCATGGCACGGGCGGTGCGCATCACGCGACAGGCGATCTCGCCGCGGTTGGCCACCAGCAGGGTGTCGAAGGGCGTGGTGCGGGAATCGTGGGTCTGACTCATGAGCGGCGCTCCGAGGAATTCGTGTTGTCGTCGGCCCAGGCGGGGCGGCGCTTCTCGAAGAAGCTGGTCAGGCCTTCCTGACCTTCGGCGCTCACGCGCAGCTCGCTGATCACGCGGCAGGTGTGCTCGCGGGTGGCCTTGCTGTCGGCGTCGCGGGCCACTTCGGCGAGCAGCGACTTGGTGGCGCGCTGGGCCTGAGGCGAGCCGGCCAGCAGGGTCTCGATCATCTCGCTCACGGCCTCGTCGATATGATCGTGGCCGACGATCTGGTGGGCCAGGCCCAGTTCCAGCGCCTTGTCGGCGTCGATCACCTCGGCGGTGAGCGCGTAGCGGCGCATCTGGCGCGAGCCCAGGGCGCGCTGCACGTAGGGGCTGATCACCGCGGGCGAGAGACCGATCTTGACCTCGGAGAGGCAGAACTTGGCCTTCTCGGAAGCGATCACCACATCGCAGCAGGCAGCCAGGCCCACGGCCCCGCCGAAGGCGGCCCCCTGCACGCGGCACACGGTGGGGCAGGGCAGGGAGTCCAGGCCGTGCATCAGCTGCGAGAGCTTGCGCGAGTCGGCCAAGTTGCCCTCGAAGTCGTACTCCACCATGCGCTTCATCCAGTTCAGGTCGGCGCCGGCGGAGAAGCTCTTGCCCTCGGAGCCCAGCACCACCACGCGCACCTCGCCGTGGCGGGCGGCGTCGTGGAGCTTGGCGAGGTGCTCGTTGAGCTCGGCGATCAGGCTGTCGTCGAAGGCGTTGTGCACCTCGGGGCGATTCAGCGTCAGTCGGGCGACGCCGCGATCGTCGATGTTCAGGTTCGAATATGTCTGTGTCATGGCGACCTCACATCCGGAACACGCCGAAGCGGGTATCTTCCACCTCGGCATTCATGGCGGCGGCAAGCGACAACCCCAGCACGTCGCGGGTCTGGGCCGGGTCGATCACGCCGTCGTCCCACAGCCGGGCGCTGGCGTAGAAGGGGTGACCCTGGTGCTCGTACTGCTCGCGGGTGGGCTGCTTGAAGGCTTCTTCCTCCTCCTTGCTCCACTCGCGACCTTCGCGCTCGTACTGCTCGCGCTTGACCTGGGCCAGCACGCCGGCGGCCTGTTCGCCGCCCATTACCGAGATGCGTGCGTTGGGCCACATGAACAGCAGGTTGGGCTCGTAGGCGCGACCGCACATGCCGTAGTTGCCGGCGCCGAAGCTGCCGCCGATCAGTACGGTGAACTTGGGCACCTTGGCGCAGGCCACGGCGGTGACGAGCTTGGCGCCGTGCTTGGCGATGCCTTCGTGCTCGTACTTGGAGCCGACCATGAAGCCGGTGATGTTCTGCAGGAACACCAGCGGGATCTTGCGCTGGGCGCACAGTTCGATGAAGTGGGCGCCTTTCACCGCGGATTCGGAGAACAGCACGCCGTTGTTGGCGACGATGCCCACCGGGTAGCCGTGGATGTGGGCGAAGCCCGTCACCAAGGTGTCGCCGTAGTAGCGCTTGAACTCGTCGAAGTCGGAGTCGTCGACGATGCGGCTGATCACCTCGCGCACGTCGAACGGCTTCTTGAGGTCGGTGCCGACGATGCCGTAGATCTCGCTGGGGTCGAGCTTGGGTGGCCTCGGCTCCTGCATCTTGAGCTGGCCGCGTTTCTGCCAGTTCAGCCGCGACACACAGGCGCGGGCGAGCTGCAGGGCGTGGGCGTCGTTCTCGGCGTAATGATCGGCCACGCCGCTCTTCTTGGCGTGGACGTCGGCGCCGCCCAGGTCCTCGGCGCTGATGCTCTCGCCGGTGGCGGCCTTCACCAGCGGCGGGCCGCCGAGGAAGATGGTGCCCTGCTCCTTGACGATGATCGACTCGTCGGCCATGGCCGGCACGTAGGCGCCGCCGGCGGTGCAGGAGCCCATCACCACGGCGATCTGCGGGATGCCTTCGGCGGAGAGCGTGGCCTGGTTGTAGAAGATGCGGCCGAAGTGATCGCGGTCGGGGAACACTTCGTCCTGGCGGGGCAGAAAGGCACCGCCGGAGTCGACCAGGTAGATGCACGGCAGGCGATGCTTGCGGGCGATCTCCTGGGCGCGGATGTGCTTCTTCACCGTAAGCGGGTAGTAGGTGCCGCCCTTGACGGTGGCGTCGTTGGCGACGATCACGCACTCCACGCCACTCACACGGCCGATGCCGGTGACCACGCCGGCGGCGGGCACGTCGCTCTCGTAGACTTCATGTGCGGCCAGCGCCGAGAACTCGAGGAACGGCGAGCCCTCGTCGATCAGGTGGTCGATGCGGTCGCGCACGAACAGCTTGCCGCGGGATTCGTGCCGGGTGCGGGCCTTCTCGCCGCCGCCCTGGCTGATCGCCGCGGTCAGCTCGCGCAGCTTCATGACCTCGTGGCGCATGGCCTTTTCGTTGGCCTGGAAGCCGTCGCTGCGCGGATTGACCTGGGTATTCAGAATCGCCATCGGGCTCCCCTTACTTGGACTCGTTGAAGAGTTCGCGGCCGATCAACATCCGGCGAATCTCACTGGTGCCCGCACCGATCTCGTAGAGCTTGGCGTCGCGCAGCAGGCGGCCGGTGGGGTATTCGTTGATGTAGCCATTGCCGCCGAGCAGCTGGATGGCGTCCAGCGCCACCTGGGTGGCCTTCTCGGCGCAGTAGAGGATCACGCCGGCGGCGTCCTTCCTGGAGGTCTGGCCGCGGTCGCAACCGGCCGCCACGGCGTAGAGATAGGCGCGGCAGGCGTTCAGCGTGGTGTACATGTCGGCAATCTTGCCCTGCACCAGTTGGAACTCGCCGATGGACTGGTCGAACTGCTTTCGCTCGTGAATGTAGGGCACCACGACGTCCATGGCGGCCTGCATGATGCCGATGGGGCCGGCGGCGAGCACGGTGCGCTCGTAGTCCAGGCCGCTCATCAGCACGCGCACGCCTTTGCCTTCATCGCCCAGCACGTTCTCGATCGGCACTTCGCAATCCTGGAACACCAGCTCGCAGGTGTTGGAGCCGCGCATGCCGAGCTTGTCGAGCTTCTGGGCGGTAGAAAAGCCCTTGAAATCCTTCTCGATGATGAAGGCGGTGATGCCCTTGGAGCCGGCTTCCGGGTCGGTCTTGGCGTAGACCACCAGTACGTCGGCGTCGGGGCCGTTGGTGATCCACATCTTGTTGCCGTTGAGCACGTAGTGGTCGCCTTCGCGACGCGCGCGCAGCTTCATCGAGACCACGTCGGAACCGGCGCCCGGCTCGGACATGGCCAGTGCGCCGACGTGCTCGCCGCTGATCAGCTTGGGCAGGTACTTGGCCTTTTGCTCGGCACTGGCGTTGATCTTGAGCTGGTTCACGCACAGGTTGGAGTGCGCGCCGTAGGAGAGACCCACCGAGGCGCTGGCGCGGGAGATCTCCTCCATGGCGATGCAGTGCGCCAGGTAGCCCATGCCGCTACCGCCGTCCTCTTCCGGTACGGTGATGCCGAGCAGGCCCATGTCGCCGAACTTCTGCCACAGGTCGTTGGGGAACTCGTTCTTCTCGTCGATCTCGGCGGCGCGCGGGGCGATCTCGTCGCGGGCGAAGGCGTTTACATGGTCGCGCAGCATGTTGAGTTCGTCATCGAGGCCGAAGTCGAGGGGCTTGTAGGACGTGAACATGGCGGCGGAACTCCCTAGTGTCAGTGGTAGACCAGCTGTCTGGGTGCGGGCCGCACAGGCGCAACCCGCAGTGCTATTTACGAATGGTACTAGACTAGGTGAGGTTTACGTTAACGTAAAGTGCAGCTTCCTAAGGTGCGACGAATGTCGAAGATGGTCACAAGGAAAGGAACGTAAAGAAGGGGGTAAAGGGAAGCGTGACAGAAGGTTGAGATCCATGCCACCGGTCGATATGGCCGGTGGCGCGGGAGCAGACTCAGCTCGACTCAGCCCAGCCACATGGCGAGCTGGTGGTAGATGGGGATACCCACGATCACGTTCAGCGGAAAGGTGAAGCCGAGCGAGGCGAGCATCGCCAGGCCGATGTTGGCCTGGGGAATGGCGGTACGCATGGCGGCCGGGGCGGCGATATACGAGGCGCTGGCGGCGAGTGCCGTGAGAATCATCAGCGAGCCGGTGGGCAGGCCCAGCATCAGGCCGACCGCAAGACCGACCATCGCCAGACAGAACGGTGCTATCAAGGCGAAGGTGAGCAGGCGCCAGTGGAACCAGGGGATGGGGCGCAGGGTTTCCGCCGCTGTCAGGCCCATCTGCAGCAGGAACAAGGCCAGTACGGCGTGGAAGGCACCGGTCAGCAGGTCTGTGACGTTGGCGCCTTCGGCTGGGCCGTACATGGCGCCGATCACCGCGCCACCGGCCAGCAGGATCACGCCGCGGTTGGTCAGCGTCTCGTGCCAGATGCCCTGCAGCGCTTCGCTGGAGTCCTTGCCGGCATGGCGGCGGAACAGCGCGATAGCGACCATGATCGCCGGCAGCTCCATCATCACCAGGTAGAGGGTGACCTCGGCGCCGATGGGCAGGGCGCGGCTCTCGGCGAAGGCCAGCGCCACGGCGAAGGTGCCGGCGCTGACCGAGCCGTAGTGGGCAGCGATACTGGCGCTATCGGCGGGAGAGAGGCGTACCAGGCGGCGCAATACCGGCATCAGCGCCAGCGGGATCAGCCCGCCCAGGGCGGCCACCGCGAGCAGCTCCGGTATCAGCGACCAGTTCATGTTGCCATACAGGGACATGCCGCCCTTGAGACCGATGGTCAGCATCAGCAGCAGGCTCAGGGTGTCGTAGGCGGCCTTGGGAATGGTGAGATCGGACTTCACGACGCCGGCTAGCAGGCCGAGCAGGAAGAACATCACGACGATGTCGGGCATGGGCTCTCTTCTTGTGGAAACGCAGATGGCAGGATGTCGCGGATTGTGCGGATTGCGTGGTATTGATTCCAATTGAATGTTTACCGACTTAGCATAGGTAGTTATCTATAGGAGCCGTTTCGGAGCCGCGCCGTGAACGTACGCCACCTGACGTTTCGTCTGCTGCAGGTTTATGTCGCCTTGGTGCGAACGGGCTCGGTCAGCGAGGCCGCGCGCCAACTTCACCTGACCCAACCGACCGTATCCCAGCAGCTCAAGCGATTGAGCGAGGCGGTGGGCGAGCCGCTGTTGATCGCGAGGCAGGGGCGGCTGGTGGCGACCGAGGCGGGCCGGGAGCTCTACCGCGCCAGCCGCGAGGTGCTCGGTCGCTTCGACGATTTCCAGGATTACCTCGAGGCGCTGCGCGGCGGCGAGCGGGGACGCTTCAGCATCGCCCTGGTCAATACTGCCCAGTACGTGCTGCCGCGCCTTCTCGGCCCCTATAGTCAAGCCTTTCCCGATGTCGACGTGACCCTGCACATCGGCAACCGCCGCCAGATGCTCACGCGCTTCGAGCGCCAGGACGACGATCTCTACGTATTTAGCCACCCGCCCTCGCTGGCCCATGCCCTGGCCGGGCGCTTCCTGCGCAACCCGCTGGTGGTGGTCGCGCCACAGGGGCACCCGTTGGCGGATTGCGAACGTATCGCCATGAGGGAGCTGCTGGGGGAACGCTTGCTGCTGCGGGAGCCGGGCTCGGCGACGCGCATGATGTTCGAGGGCTGGCTGCAGGAACACGGCCTGTCGCTGGGCCCGACCCTGCAGATGGCCAGCAACGAGGCGATTCGCGTCGGCGTGGCGGCCGGGCTGGGCCTGGCCGTGCTCTCCGAACACGTGCTGCCGCCGGAGCATCCCGATATCGCGATCCTGCCGGTCATCGACTTCCCCATCGAAAGCCACTGGCAGTTCATCGTGCGCCGCGACCGTCGCCTGCCTCACGCCGCGCTGGGCTTCCTGCGCTTCGCCGCGGGGCATCTCGACGAGTGCGTGGAACCGCGCTTCGTGGCCAATGAGCTGGAGGCGATGCTAGGGCGGCTGGAGGCGGCAACGGAGCTATAGCGTTACAAATGGCACGATCATGGTAAAGAAGACCCGGCCGCTCAGTGCGAGCGGCTGGGTCTTTTTTGCTTCAGCACATCTGTTTATTTATGAACATTCATCATGCGAAGGAGTCGTGACGCCGTCCTGCCGTGGCCAGCCAGCCCGAAAGGTGATGGCTGAGATCGCGGGCATCGTCGTCGGCGCCGTGGATGGTGCCCGACTTGCGCCGGCGCATGTAGGGCAGGCCCATGGCGTAGAGGCCTGGTGCCACTATGCCGCCCTCGTGCCGCAAGCGCCCGCGGGCATCGAACACCGGCGCGTCCAGCCAGCTGAAATCGGGCCGGAAGCCGGTGGCCCAGAGCACCGTGCGGATCTCGCCGCTGGCCATGTCGAGCCCGAGGCAGGGTCGCTGCGGTACTCGCGTGGCTGCCGCGTGTTCCGGGGCGAGCAGGGCGTCCTGCCAGTCATGGGCGATGGCCCAGGCATCCAGGTTGTCGAGCAGCCGCACCAACTTGAGGTCCGCCGCCGTGGCGTGCATGGCAAGCGAACCCGAAAATTGCAATCGGGTACCGGCCAGGCCCGCCAGGCGGCCGACCAGGCGTACGCCGCGCTCCCTCAGGGTGTTGAGGTCCAGATCCTGCGGCTCGGCGCTGCCCAGCAACTGGGGCGAGGGTTGGCGCCGGGCGCGGGCCAGGTCCTCCACCTCATCGAAGCGCTGGTCGAGCATTCCCGCTTGCTCCAGCCACCACTGGATGTCGCGGCCTCGGTAACGCCGCGGCAGGCGCAGGTGCTGCCCCACGGCAAGCGTCACGGGGCGGCCGCTGCACTGGATCTCGTCGGCCAGTTGCACGCCGGTGGCCGAGGCGCCCACCACCAGTACGCCGCCCGGCGGTAACTGCTCCGGGTAGCGGTACTCATGGGGCGTGAGGCTTTTGATCCAGGGCGGCAGGGCCGCGGCCATGGCGGGCACGACGGGAAGCTGACAGGCGCCGGTGGCGATCACCACCGCCCGGCAGCGCCAGTCCCCTCGGTTGGTCACAACCCGGTAGCCGCCGTCAGAGGGCCATACCGCTTTCACCTTGGTGTCGGTATGCAGCGGGGCCGAGAGGCCCCGTGCATAGCGGACGAGCAAGTCGACCAGTTCCGGCACGCTCATGAAGCCTTCCGGATCCGGTCCGCCGTAGGCCTGGTCGGGCAGTCGCGTCTGCCAGTTGGGCGTAAGCAGGTGCAGCGAGTCCCAGCGCTCGTTGCGCCAGGCGTTGGCCACCTCGCCACGCTCCAGGAGCACGTGGTCGATGCCGTGCCGCGCCAGGTGATGGCTCATGGCGAGCCCGGCGTGTCCCGCGCCGATGACCACAGCGGTCACGGCTTTCATTACTTCACCTCGACCTTCACGTGAGTGGGGTTGGTGAGCAGGTCGTAGACCGCCGAGCGCTTCTGCGACTGGGCCACGAGTGCCTCGATGTCGGCACGGCTGGCGTCGGCGTCGATTTCGAACATCACGCGGATATCGTCGAAGCCGTTGCGGACTTCTGGGTCCATGCCGAGGATGCCCTGGATATCCATGTCGCCTTCCACCGTGGCCTTGACCGAGCGCAGTTGAATGCCGCGATGCTGGGCCACGGCGGCGACGCCGGCGGTGAGGCAAGCGGCCAAGCCGACCAGTACGTACTCCACCGGGGTGGGGCCGTGATCCTCGGAAGCGAATACTTCGGGGTGATCCGCCTCGAAGGTGAAGCGTGAGCGGTGTTGCTGCGCTTCGCCGAGGCCATGGAAATCCTCGACGGCAATCTGGCTATGGGTCCCACGGACCCAGTCGCAGTGAGCGCGCCAGGTGAAGCGGGCGGCCTGGGGGGTCTGGGAAAGCGCTTCGCGAGCGCCCAGCAAGGCGGTGACGTTGACGCCATTGTCGATCTGTTGGGTGGCGGTATACATCTAGACTCTCCTCGTATTGTTTTGGAAACACAGCACAAATACCTGCGCGAGCGAATCGCTGCGTTGCGCGGTGCTGGAGCGCCAGCCCGGTCGGAATCCTCACATATAACCCATATGCTCCGGTTCCTGTGCTCCGTGCGCCTTGTGCTTCATCTCGCTCGGTAATTTGTTCAGCGTTTCCTTTTGTCTCGTCATGGATAGACCGTCAGCGGTCAATAGCGAGATTCGGCGGGCGAGGTGTGAGCCAGCGTGGGAGAGGGCGTGGTTTTTCAGATGGGTGGCGTGGAATCCACCACGAGGGCGATGCGCCGAAAGGCCCAGACGCGGGTGACCGGCATGCCGGCCTGGTGCTGGGCCAGGCGTACCGATTCGGCATCCGGAGCCTGGTAGAGGCAGAGCATACGCTGCCGGTCGAGCGAAAAAAGCGTGCGCACGAAGCGTACCTGATGATTGTTCAGACACGCCGACCCGGCGTCCTCCAGGGCCTGGATCGCCTCGAAGGTTACCGCCGCGGCGAAACGGCGCTCCACCATGACGTTGGCAGCAGCCAGCGCCGTGACACTCAGCCTGGGAGCATCGTGCACGCTGCCGCCCCACAACGAGCTGATGTCGGCGCCGGCCTGGCGTAGGCCGATGCGTGCCGATTCCACGTCGGGAGCCTGGAAATGGCACACCAGGCGGCGTCCGTCCCGCGCCAACAGGCTCTCCTGCCATTGGATACGATGCAGGTCGAAGCATGGTAGGGCCGCCTCGCTCAGCGAGCGTACCAGTCGCGGTTCGAGGGGACGGTCGAAGCTGCGCTCCAGAATGACGTCGATCATGCCTCATCCTCGGCTGCGGGCTGGGCCAGCAGCGTTTGCCAGCGTCGTCGCGCCCAGCCGGCGACGGGCTCCCGTGCCAGCGCTTCTGCGGCCTGGGCATGGTGATGCCAGTCGGCCGTATCGCCAAGGCGACGGGCGCACTCGGCCAGCAGCGCGTGGGCCAATAACTGCTCGCTGCGACGCTCCAGCACCCGGGCGTGTTCCAGGGCTTCGGCGGCGCGCTGCCTGGCGCTCCCGGCTCGCATGCGGGCAAGGTCGAGCCGGGCCGCCTGCAGCAGCAGAACGGCCAGGCGATGGCGAGCGTCGGCGTGTCGCAGGGTGACGAGAGCGACGCCGAAGGGGTCGGGGTCCTCTTCCAGGGCATAGTGGCACAAGGCTTCGGCAGCGGCGGCATAAGGGGCCTCGCTGCCGTCGCGCAGGCGTTTGCCGAGCTCGCGCAGCTGGGCGCAGCGATCACGGGCGGCGGCGTATGCGTCCCGCTCGAAGTCCATCAGCAGCAGGGTCTCCTCGGCCTGGAATTCTCCCAGCTTGTCGCCCATGGCCTTGCACAGGGTGCGGGCTTCCTTGAAGTAGGATTCCGCTTGATCGAAGCGATCCTCGTGCAGGCTGAGCAGGCCCTGGGCCAGGGGAATGGCGGGATGGCCGATATTGTACTGGATGGCCAGTTCACGTGCCTGGGACAGTAACTCGGCCGCCTGGTGGAGGTCGCGCTCGAGCATGGCCAGGCAACGGGCGGTTTCGGCCATGGCGATGACCTGTTCACGGCCTTCGCCGCAGCGGGTCGCGCGTTCCGCCTGCAGTGACTGCTCATGGGCGTCGCTCCACTGGCCGTGGGCCCAGCGGATATGGCTGGCCAACTGGTAGCCGAGCCGTGCATGGGCCAGGGCGCCGTGCTCCAGGGCTTGCTCGGCAAGCGCGACCACTTCGCCGGCGCCGGCCTCCCAATCGGCCAGGGGCGCGGCAATGTAAAGAAGATCATGGAGCTCGAGGGCCAGGCACACGCGCCGGCAACCGGTCAGGTCATCGACTAGTGCCAAGCCTCGCTGTGCGTACTGCTGGGCTTCCTGGTTGGCGAAGATACGCAGGCAGAAGCGGCCGGCTTCGATCATTGCCCGAGTGGCCAGCTCGATGTCGCCGCTGGCATGAGCGTGGTGGGCCAGGCTGCTGGCCTGGCGCATGTCGTTGAGGGATCCTTCGGCCAGCCATTCGGCAACGCGTCGATGCATGGCCAGGCGCCGGGACGGAGAAATCGCCTCGTACAGCTCGGCAGCCACTTCGCTGCGTGTAAAGCGAAGGCCCTGGGGGCCGGTGGAGAGTCACTGGTGCCGTTCGGCCACCTCCAGTGCCAGGCCGATACGGTTGGTGCCGAGCCCCGAGACCTGGCCCAGGATGCCAAGGTCGGGGTCTGGAGCCAGCAGCGCAGCCCAGCGCATCACTTCGAGGGTGTCTCCCTCCAACACCGAGGGGCGTTCATCGTCGGTTGGGCGTGGCGGTATTGCCGTGTTCGCATTCGTCGCCAGCGGGCCTCGAGCCAGCTTGGTTTCGTGCCAGGCACGCAGCAACTGGCCGTTGAGCGGCAGGCCCGCCTCGCGGATGAGTCGCGTACCCAGCTGCAGCTGCCGTTCGGCTTCGCGCGGCTGGTGCTGGGCCAGTAGCAGGCGCACCAGCCAGGCGCGTGCCGCCTCGTCGAAAGGGGCGAGGCGCACCCAGGCATGGGCGTGGGGCAAGGCGAGTTCAGGGGTATCGGCGAGACGCCCGACCAGCGTCGTCAGCAGGGTCGTCTGGGCACGCATGGCGGCTTCTCGCTCGGCCAGGCACCAGGCGTGGAAGTCGGCAAACCGGTCCAGCTCAAGGCCCTCCAGGAAGGGGCCCCGGTAGCGGCTTGCGGCTTGCTCCAGCACTTCGATGTCGGCCGTCGCCAAGCCGTTTTGGCATAGCGCATGCAGGCCGATCACGTCGATGTCGATGTCCGTGGTATCCAGGCTCACGCCCAGCCGGTCCGCCTTGAGCCGATTCCTGTCTGCATCGTCCACCAGTCGGCGCAGCTTGGAGAGGCTCCAGCGCAGCGAGCCGCGCGGGTCGTCGGGCAGTTCCCATAGCAGGTCGCACAGGTGTTCACGGCTCAGGGGGCGGGAGTGGCGGGCAAGATAGGCGAGCAGCCCACGAGTTTTGCTTGAGGGAGGCAGCGCCAATACCTGCCCGTCCCGTATCACTTCGAGATCGCCGAGCAGGTTGAGGGTCAGCGCATTCATGTCAGGACCCGGTGGGGGAACGCTAGCAGTATAGTTCGCGATGCCACCGGGCCGTCCGACCATTTTTTTCCTCCTTTGGCAGGAAAAACCACGCTGGCTTACACGCCGGCTCCCTCGGCATGGGACAACGCTCTAAGTCTACTCACCCGAGGAGACTCACCATGACCCGCTACGCCAGCATATTGGAAACCATCGGCTGCACACCGCTGGTACGGCTTGCCCGTCTCGCCCCACCGGATGTCAACGTGTACGTGAAGGTGGAAGCCTTCAACCCCATGGGCTCGGTGAAGGACCGCATGGCGCTGGCAGTGATCGAAGCGGCCGAGCGCAGCGGCGCCCTGCGCCCGGGCCAGACGGTGATCGAGGCCACCAGCGGCAATACCGGTATCGGCCTGGCCATGGTGTGCGCCCGCAAGGGGTATCCGTTGGTCGTGACCATGGCCGAGAGCTTCAGCCTGGAGCGGCGTCGGCTGCTGCGCTTCCTGGGTGCCAGGGTGGTGCTCACGCCCGCTTCCGAGAAGGGCAGCGGCATGCTGGCCAAGGCGAACGAGCTGGCCGAAACCCATGGCTATTTCCTGTGCCGCCAGTTCGAGAACGAAGCCAATGCCGAGGTGCACAGCCGTACCACGGCACGGGAGATCCTCGACGACATGCAAGGAGAGCCGATCCATGCCTGGGTGACCGGCTTCGGTACCGGCGGCACGCTCAAGGGCGTCTCACGGGTGCTGAAAGCCGCCGATCCGGCAACCCGCGTGGTGGTCGCCGAGCCCGACAATGCCCCGCTGCTGGGCAGTGGGGAGGCGCAGCCGGCAGGCATGAGCCACCCGCGTTTTCGCCCCCACCTGATGCAGGGATGGAGCCCCGACTTCATCTCGCCTCTGGCCCAGCAGGCGGTGGCTGCCGGCATGGTGGATGAAGTCGTGCCGGTGGCGGGAGAAGAGGCGCTGCGCCTGGCCCGGCAGTTGGCTCGAAAGGAAGGCATCTTCGTCGGCGTCTCCGCCGGCGCGACCCTGGTAGCTGCCTTGCAGGTGGCTCGGCGGGCGCCGGCCGGCAGCCATGTGATCTGCATGCTGCCCGACACCGGCGAGCGCTACCTGTCCACGCCGCTGTTCGAAGGCATCGTGGATGAGATGAACGAGGAGGAGCTGGCGCTGTCGCGTTCCACGCCCGGTTGTCGCTTCGATACGCCCGCACCCCAGCCCGCTGCCATGCCCGCGGCACAAGTATCTGCAGTGCAGGAATTGACGAGCGATACGGAAGCCGAGCGCCGGCTCGACGACTGCCTGGCGCAAGCACCAGTGGTCATGTTCGCCCTGGCTTGGTGCGAGTTCTGCTGGGCGGCACGCAAGCTGTTCGACCGCCTGGGTGTCGACTTCGTGAGCGTTGAGCTGGATGCACCGGCCTGCCAGGCCGACGACATGGGCGTTCGCCTGCGCCCGGTGCTGGCGCGGCGTACCGGGGGGCCGACCATTCCGCAGATCTTCATCGGCGGCGAGCCGCTCGGTGGCTGCGGAGAGCTGTTCGAGGCCTGGGCCGACGGCAGCCTGGGCGAGCGCCTTGCAGCGTGCGGGGTCGCTTACGACAGCGAGGCGAGGATCGAACCCGAGCTCCTGCTGCCGGCCTGGCTGCATCCACGCTCCACTACGGCCTGATTCGGAGGAAGCCGACATGAGCTATATCGAAACGATTGCTCCGGAACTGGCCGAGGGCGAGGTCAGGGAGATGTACCAGCGCCAGGAGAGCCACTTCGGCTTCTTGCCCAACTATGCCCACGTATTCTGCCATCGCCCCGAGGTGATGAAGTGCTGGGCGGCGCTGATCGCGACCATTCGTCGGCCCATGGCGCCGCGTCGGTACGAGCTGGTGACGCTGGCTGCCGCCCGTGCCCTGGGCAACACCTACTGCTCGCTGGCCCATGCCAAGGCCCTGTTGCAGCTCATGGGCATGGAGGCCGCCCAGGCCATGCTGACGGACGAGGCGGGGCCGCTCAGCGAGGCGGAACGCGTGATGATGGACTTTGCCGCCAAGGTGGCCTGTCGTGCCCAGGAGGTCGGCTCCGAGGATATCGAAGCGCTACGGGCTCACGGCTTCGCCGACGATGAGATCTTCGACATCGTTGCCGTCGTGGCGGGGCGCGCCTTCTTTACGCGAATTCTCGACGGCCTCGGGGTCGAGGCCGACGCCGTCTTTCGCCAGCTCCCGCCCGGGCTGGTGGGGCCGCTCAGCGTGGGCAGGCCGATAGCACACGCTGTCGCACAGACCTGAACCGACGGCGAACTGCGCCGAAACGGATCGGCGGCTAGCGTTCGGACATGTCGGGCATGTTGCGGGTGCGCGCCACGCCCGGGAGCCGCCGGCGCAGGGCGGCCTTGCCCATCATGTGGGCGCTGACCGGGGCGGTGGCGAACAGGAAGATCGTTACCAGGGCTTCCTGGAACGAGACGCCGCCCTGCTGGTGGCTGAAGTAGAGCAGCGAGCCGATCAGGGTGCAGCCGACGCCCAGGGTGCTGGCCTTGGTGGGGCCGTGCAGGCGTGTGTAGAAATCGGGCAGCTTGGCCAGCCCCCAGGAGCCGATCAGCGCCACCAGGGCACCGAACAGCAGGAAGGTGGCGACGACGAACTCCAGGTACCACGGCATGTCGATGCTGGTCATTCGATGACGTCCCCCCTTAGCAGGTACTTGCTCATGGCGACGGTACTGACGAAGCCCATCAGCGCGATCAGCAGGGCCAGCTCGAACAGCACGCCCAGCCCCATCCGGATGTCCGCCAGCACGATCAGCGCGATGCTGTTGATCATCAGGGTGTCCAGCGCCAGGATCCGGTCGACGATGTCCGGGCCGACGGCCAGTCGATAGAGATTGAGCAGGGCAGCAATGGCGAAGAGGGTCATGGCGACCGTGATGACGGTAGCGATCATCGGAAGATCTCCTCGAGCGGCTGTTCGTAGCGTTCGCGAATGGTGGCGATGGCTTCGGCCTCGTCCTCCAGGTGCAGGGCATGGACCAGCAGGGTATTGGCTTTCGCATCGTGGTGGATCGAGACGGTGCCGGGCGTCAGCGAGATGGTGCTGGCCAGGATGGTGATGGCGAAGTCGTCGTCCAGGGTCAGCGGGTAGACGAAGAAGCCGGGCTGCAGGTGCCGGGCGGGGCGCAGGATGCGAATGGCCACCACCAGGTTGGAGCGTAGAATGTCCACCAGCAGCACCAGCAGGTAACGCAGCAGCGGCAGGGGTCGCTTGATCTTCGCCTCCTCGGCCCAGAAGGCGTGGGTCAAGAAAGGAATGGCCACACCAAGAGCCAGCCCCAGCAGGGCATGAGCCACGCTGAAGTCATTGACCATCAACATCCACAGCAGCGCCAGAAACAGCGAGAACAGGGGATGCGGCAGCCAGAACTGCCGGGAGCGGAACGGCGACGGAATCATGGTGGGATCTCCTGTGCCGAGGCGATGGCCTGCGGCAGCACGGCGGCAATATAGGCCTGCGGGTCGAGCAGCTGTTCCGCGGTCAGTTCGAGGTAATCCATTACCGGCTCGCCGTACACCGCCAGCAGCCCATTGAGACCGATCATGGTGGAGACCAGCACCAGCGGCCCGCGCTCCAGCGGGTACGGCTTGGCCATGTCGGCGGGTCGCCAGAACCAGTTGCTGCCGGTACGGCTGACGGCGACCAGGGTCAGCAGCGCGGCGGACAGCAGCACCCCCCACAGCCACAGCCCTCGGGGCTCCTGCGCGCTGGCCTGGAGGATCCATGCCTTGCTGACGAAGCCGCTGAACGGTGGCAGGCCCACCATGGCGATGCCCGCAATGAAGAACAGTGTGCCCAGCAGCCATCGATGGCCGATGGGGCCGATCGCCGAGAAGCGGTCATAGCCCTCCTCGCGCTGCCGGCCCAGCAGGTCGGCCAGCAGGAAGAAGACGGCGGTCATGCCGGTGCTGTGGATCAGGTAGAAAAGGGCGGCGCCGAGGGAGCTGGGGGTGACGAAGCTGATGGTGGCCAGCAGGGTGCCTACCGAGAGGATCACCAGGTAGGCGGTCAAGGTGCGCAGGCTGTTCGAACCCAGCACCCCGACGCCGCCCAGCGCCAGGGTCAGCAGCGCCAGCGGCCACAGCCAGGCCCAGGCGGTCGCGTTGACCGGCGCCTCGCCCAATGCGAAGACCAGCAGGAAGACCCGCAGGATGGCGTAGATGCCGACCTTGGTCATGATGGCGAAGAGCGCGGCCACCGGTGCACTGGAGGCCGAGTAGGCGCGGGGCAGCCAGAACAGAAGCGGCAGGATGGCGGCCTTGATGCCGAACACCACCAGCAGGATCAGGCTGGCGGCGGCGAGCAGCGGCGCATCTTCCGGCGGTGCCTCCGCCACCCGCAGGGCCAGGTCGGCCATGTTGAGGGTGCCGGTGAGGCCGTAAAGGGTGCCCAGGGCGATCAAGAACAGTGCGGAGCCCGCCAGGTTGATGACCACGTAGTGCAGCCCGGCGCGACTGCGGGCACGCCCCCCTCCGTGTAGCAGCAGGGCGTAGGAGGCGATCAGCAGGATCTCGAAGAATACGAAGAGGTTGAAAAGATCGCCGGTCAGGAAGGCGCCGTTGAGGCCGGCCAACTGGAACTGGAACAGGGCGTGGAAGTGCGCGCCGCGCTTGTCGGTGCCGCTACCGCTGCTGGCGTAGAGCAGGCAACAGAAGCTCAGCACGGCGGTCAGCGCCAGCATGATGGCGGAGAGCCGGTCGAGCACCAGCACGATGCCGAAGGGTGCGGGCCAGTCTCCGGCGTGATAGAGCTGGTACTCCCCCGAGCCGGCCATGGCCAGCCCCCACACTCCCAGCAGCACCAGGCCCAGGGTACTGGCGACACCCACCAGGCGCTGCACGCCGAAGGGCAGCCGGTAGAGCAGCAGCAGGCTCGCCCCGGTGACCAGCGGCAGCAGTATCGGCAGGATCAGGGCGTGGTTCATGCAATGTCCTCGTCGGGGTTTTCGCCGTCTACGTGGTCGTTGCGCAGCTCCACAGCCGCCTTGAGCGCGAGCACCACCACGAAGGCGGTCATGGCGAAGCCGATGACGATGGCGGTCAGTACCAGGGCCTGGGGCAGCGGGTCCGCCGAGCGTTCGCTGAAGCCGACGATGGCCGGCGCGCCGGCCACCAGGCGGCCCGAGGCGAACAGGTAGAGGTTGACGGCGTGGGAGAGCAGGGTGAGCCCCAGGATCACGGTGAAGGTGCGCGCGCGCAGCAGCAGGTAGATCCCGCAGGTGGTCAGCACGCCCAGGGTTATCGCATAGAGCAGTTCCATCAACCGATCTCCTTGCCGGGGCCGGCCACGGTCATCAGCTTGCCGAGGTTGGCCAGTATCAGCAGCGTCGCCCCGACCACGGTGGCGTAGACCCCGAGGTCGAAGAGCATCGCAGTGGCCAGCTCGAAATCGCCGATCAGCGGCAGGTGCATATGGCCATGGGCCGAGGTGAGGAAGGGATAGCCGAACAGCCAGCTGCCGAGGCCAGTGAGCACGGCGATCAGGATGCCGGCACCGATCAGCGGCCGGAAAGCGGTCAGCATGCGCGCCTGGGCCCAGACCAGTCCGCCCGCCATGTATTGCAGCGTCAGGGCCACGGCGGTGATCAGCCCGGCGATGAAGCCGCCGCCCGGCAGGTTGTGGCCGCGCAGGAAGATATAGGCCGAGACCAGCAGGGCGATCGGCAGCACCAGCCGCGCCACGGTGCCGAGCATGATCGGATGCGGTTCGGCGACCCAGTGCGCGGGGTTGGTATCGACTACCCGCTCCTTGAGGTGCAGGTCACGGGTGAAGGCGAAGACCGCCACCGCCGCGATGCCCAGCACGGTGATCTCGCCCAGGGTATCGAAGCCGCGAAAGTCCACCAGGATGACGTTGACCACGTTGGTACCGCCGCCACCGGGTAGGCTGTTGGCGAGGAAAAAGTCGGAGATGCTCCGCTGCGGCCGGGTCAGGATGGCGAAGCTGAAGGCAGCCACGCCGACGCCCATCAGGCCGGCGATGGCGAGGTCGCGTGCCGTCCTCCTGCGTGAAGATTCCCTGGGCGACTGCTGGGGCAGGAAGGAGAGCGCCAGCATCATGATCACTACCGCCATTACCTCCACCATCAGCTGGGTCAGGGCGAGATCCGGCGCCGAGAAACGGGCGAAGGCGACGGTGACGAAGAGCCCGGTCACCCCGAGCAGCAACAGGGCCGGCAACCGATAGTGGTGGAAGACGACCACGCCGATGGAGGCCAGGCAGAGCAGGATCGCCGCCAACACGGTCAGCGGGTCGAGAGCTGCCAGCGGCACGCCGCCGTTCCAGCGCGCCACGGCGAGCAGTTCCACGCCGACCAGTACCACGACGGTGACCATGATGAAGACCAAGTAGCGCTGTTGTGAGCCGTTTTCGAGCTGGAAGACGCGCTGTTGGGAAAGCGTGATGAGGCGCAACATGATCCAGTCGAAGATTTCCGTGGCATTCACCTCTGGCAGCCGGGCATGGAGACGGAACAGCGGATCGCGAATCATGTAGAAGAGCGCGCCGCCCGCCAGCGCGAAGAGGCTCATGAGCATCGGCAGGGTGCCGCCCAGCGCCGCAAAATCGTAGGCGGGCAGGTCGGCCTGGTGCGAGGCCAGGAATGCCGGTTGGACCAGCGTCGTGTAGAGTCCCGTCGGTGCCAGGCCCACGTAGAGCGTGGCCAGGGCCAGCAGTGCGATGGGCGTCAAGGCCGTCAGGCGAGGCTGCTTGGGTGGCCAGACGGGCAGGTCGATGGGCCTGCCGTTGAAGTAGACGTTATGGAAGATGCGAATCGAGTAGGCCACCGAGAACAGCCCGGCCAGGGTCACCCAGGCGGGGATCACCAGGGTCGCCCAACTGGGCGTCGTTACCAGCAGGCTTTCGCCGAACAGCATTTTCTTGCTCAAGTAGCCGCTCATCAGCGGCAAGCCGGCCATGGCGGCGGCGGGGATCGCCGACAGCACCATCAGCACCGGCATGAAGCGCCACATGCCGTTGATATGGCGCATGTCGCGGGTGCCGGTAGCGCGGTCCACGTAGCCTGCCATCATGAACAGCGGTGCCTTGAACAGTGCGTGGCACACCAGGTGGAAGAGCGCCGCGGCCACTGCCATAGGCGTGCCCAGGCCCAACAGCAGCATGATCAGCCCCAGGTGCGACACCGTGGAGTAGGCCAGCAGCCCCTTCATGTCGTGCATGAACATGGCCACGAAGGCGCCCACCATCAATGTCAGCATGCCGGTCAGGGTCACCAGGTGAAACCATAGGTCGGTCTCCGCCAGGGCGGGATGCAGCCGGGCGAGCAGGAACAGCCCCGCCTTGACCATGGTGGCGCTGTGCAGGTAGGCCGAGACCGGTGTCGGCGCGGTCATGGCGTGGGGCAACCAGAGATGGAAGGGAAACTGGGCCGACTTGGTGAAGGCT
Organism: Halomonas sp. MCCC 1A13316; assembly: GCF_014931605.1. Classification (NCBI taxonomy): domain Bacteria; kingdom Pseudomonadati; phylum Pseudomonadota; class Gammaproteobacteria; order Oceanospirillales; family Halomonadaceae; genus Billgrantia; species Billgrantia diversa. The sequence continues at coordinate 1,902,453 of NZ_CP053382.1, forward strand.
CCGAGCAGGATCAGGTTGAGCATCAGGGCGTAGTGCTCATGAGCGCGGATTCGCTCGCCGGCCTCGAGCACCACCGAGAGTTCATAGCCGCCAGCGGCCTGACCCAGCAGTACGATGCCGCCCAACAGTAGCAGCCCGCCGCCGCCGGTGATCACCAGCGACATCCGTGCGCCCAGCCTGGCGGCATGGCGGTCGCTGTGAAAGCCGATGAGCAGGAACGACACCAGGCTGGTCAGCTCCCAGAACACCAGCATGAACAGCAGGTTTTCGCATAGCACGATGCCCAGCATGGCCGCCATGAACAGCAGCATCAGGGTGTAGAAACGCGCGGCCGAAGCGCTGCCTTCGAAGTAGTAGCGGGCATAGAGCAGGATCAGGCAGCCAACGCCAGTGATGAGCAGGGCGAACAGCAAGCCGAGGCCGTCCAGGCGCAGCGCCACGTTCAATCCCAGCGAGGGAAGCCAACTCAGCTCGCGAATCACGGTCTCGCCGCTCGAGATTCGCGGCAGCCAGCTCAACAACAGGGCGAAGCTCGAGACGGCAGGCAGGGCAGCGAGACAGGCAAGCTGCCGAGACGTGCCGCCGCGGCGAAAAGCGGGCAGCGTCGCGCCCAGCAGCGGTAGCAGAATGACGAGGGCAAGTGCCATGAGGTCGCTTGCGGCTAGCGTCAGTAAGGTCGCCAGTGGCTGGGTCGTTCCAACCTCTGGCCTTTTGCAGCTCGGTTACTGACGAGTGGGCCCGGACAATCGTTGATTGTTCTTCTCATGCAAACTCCCTGAAGCACGTGGAGAACCTTCATCTCACCGCCGTAGCGCCGCCAGTGCCAGGCCTGTGTCACCCAGAGAAGCTGAGCTGCCCTTTGTCGTGGCGCATCGCGTGCCTGACGAAAGAGACGGTGAACGGCTCCAATATAGTGGGCTTTGCCTGCGCCTACCTTGGATCATGTCAACGCTGGGCAAGGTTTCCGATCCTCGTAGGCGAGCGCTTGGCCAGCGACACCTTGGCATGTCGGCGCACGATCGATATCTGCACGGCCCTGGCTCCGGGCGTTTCAGACAGCGGGCTGCTGGTTGGGCGGCACGATCCCCAGCCGTTTCATGCGCCTGTAGATGGTCGGGCGGGAGAGTCCCAAATCGCGAGCTGCCGCACTGATGTTCCATTGATGACGAACCAGGGCGACGTAGAGCAGGTCCTGCTGCGGCGTGCGGGCCGCGGTCGGGAGCGTCGAGGATTCACTGACTCCGCGGCTGGCGCCGGGATGGGCCAACTGACCGTGGGTGCACTCATCGGGAAGATCGTCGACCACGACTTCGTCGCCATCGCAGGTCGCCAGCGCGAAGCGCAGGGCATTGTGCAACTCACGAATATTACCTGGCCCAGGGGTAGGCGAGCAGGGCGCTCATGGCGTCGCCGCGCAGGCGTACGTGTGAGTCGCGCTCGCCGTTTATCTCGTCGAAGAGCCGGCGAATCAGGTAGCCCCTTGTCGGCGCGTTCACGCAGCGGCGGCAGGCGCACGCTGGCACCGTTGAGGCGATAGAAAAGGTCCTCGCGAAAGCGCCCCGTGTGGATCAGTTCGCGCAGGTCGCGGTGGGTCGCCGCCACCACCCGCAGGTCGACCTTGATCGGTCGGCTGGCGCCGATGGGCAGCACCTCCTGTTCGGCCAGCACTCCCAGTGTCTCTACGCCACCTTCGCTCACCTGCCGGGCATGAAGGTGGTGGCGCCGAGCAACGCTTACGACGCCAAAGGACTGATGACCGCGGCGATCCGCGACGATAACCCTGTGGTGTTCATGTACCACAAGTCGCTGCAGGGCATGGGTTGGCTGGGTACCGAGAAGGGCGCCACCGTGCCGGTTCCCGAAGAACCCTACACGGTGCCCATCGGCAAGGCCGCGGTGGTGCGTGAGGGCCACGATGTGACGCTGGTCAGCCTAGCTGCCGGCGTGCACCACTGCCTGCGAGCCGCCAAGGCGCTGGAAGAGGAGGGCTTTTCCGCCGAAGTGGTCGACCTGCGCAGCCTGGTGCCGCTGGACCGCGAGACCGTGCGCGCCTCGGTGGCCAAGACCGGGCGCCTGATCGTGGTCGATGAGGACTACCACAGCTACGGCGTCAGCGGCGAGATCGTCGCCACGGTGGCCGAGCATGTCGCCTGCCGACTCAAGGCCTCTCCGAAGCGCGTGGCCTACCCCGACATCCCGATTCCCTTCGCGCCGACGATGGAGCAGTGGGCGCTGCCCAATGCCGACAAGATCGTCGCCGCCTTTCACCAGATGATGCGAGACCAGTGAGGAGCCCCGCATGACGAACGATATCCGTGTGCCCGATGACCTTTGGGAAGGCGACACCGAGGGCGTCATCACCGCCTGGTTGGTCAGCGACGGCGCCGAAGTCGCCCAAGGGAACCTCGTCGCCGAGGTCATGGTGGAGAAGGCGCAATACGAGATCGAGGCGCCGGTCTCGGGCAAGCTCACCATTGCCAAGGAGGAGGACGAGGTGGTGGAGAAGGGCAGCGTGATCGCCACGCTGGAGAGCTGAGGAGAGCGGCCATGAAACTCGACACCACGACACGACTCGACACGCCCCGCCCTGAGGGGGCGGGTCCGTTGTCGGCCCGGGCGGGCGATGAACCACTGAGCGAGGCCACGGCGAGAGAGATACCACTGAAGGGCATGCGTGGCATGATCGCGTCGAAGATGCTGCAGAGCCTGCAGACTTCGGCACAGCTGACCCATCATGCCAGCGCGTGCCTGGAAGCGCCGCAGGCGCTGAGGGCGCACTGCCGGCAGCGGGGGCTCGCCGTGCCCTCACTACAAGATCTCATGCTGCGCTTGGTGGTCCAGACGCTCGCCGATTACCCGTCCCTCAACGCCATTCTGGAAGAAAACCGCATCGTCGAGCATGGCTCGGTGCATCTGGGCCTGGCCATTCCGCTGCCTGACGACCTGCTGGTGGCACCGGCCCTGTTCGCTGCCGAATCGCTGGGCCTGGGTGAGCTGTCCGCAGCGCGGCGCATGCTGACGACCAAGGCCCAGGCGGGCCGGCTCGGGGTGCGGGAGCTGACCGGAGCCACCTTTACGGTATCCAACCTGGGACGCTCGCGGGTTCACCACTTCACGCCGATACTCAACGTGCCGCAGGTGGCCATCCTGGGTATCGGTGGGATCGAAACGCGCCCTGTGCCACTATCCGAGGGCTGGCGGGCGGCTAATTTCATCGGCCTCTCGCTGACGTTCGACCATCGTGCCGTCAACGGTGCACCGGCGGCGGCATTTCTCGATGCGCTGTGCGAGCGCATCGAGACGCTGTCCCCGGATGCCTTCGATCATGAACTCGGCGAGACATCGAGCTACTAGCGAACTTCGGGAGCCCTTGGAGAGAGGAAACCTGCCATGACTGCCGTGCCGCCCATCGACGCAAACGGCCTGCAGCGGCTCAGTGTGGAAGCCGGCCTGGCCGCGGAGGAGGCAAGGCTGGAGGCAATCTGCCAGGGCGAGAGCCATGCGGAGCTGTTGGCCTGGCAGCCATTGGATCGCGCCCTGGTGATGCCGCGCCGTCACGAGAGGACCGAAGGCTTCCCTGAGGCGCGCCAGGTCCTGCGCGAGCGGGGCTGGCCGATTCTGTTCCGTGCCACGGGCGGCACCCCGGTGCCGCAGTGCGCCTCGGTGGTCAACGTGGCGTTGGCGCTGCGCTGTCGGGTGGGCAGCTCCGCGGCGCATCTCGAGTGGGGCTACCATCGCCTGGGCGAGCCCTGGTGCGAGTGGCTGGCCTCGCTCGGGGTCGAGGCGGCCGATCTGGGTGAAGCGCCGGGTGCCTACTGCGACGGTCGCTTCAACGTGCGTATCGGCGGGCGCAAGCTGGTGGGCACGGCCCAGCGCTGGCGTCGGGTTCGCGGCTGCCGCGACATGGCGATGCTGGTCCACGGTGCCATGCAGGTGAGCGGCGATCCGGCCGAGCTGGTCGGCGTCGTCAATGCCTTTCAGGAAGCCATCGACGATCCCCAGCGCTTCCTGGCCGAGAGTCACGTCGCGCTCACGCAGGCGCTGCCCGGGATGGACGTCGAGACGGCGCTGCCGGACCTGCTATGGCGTCTGGCCAATGCCCCTGAGCCGCCGTGACATGACCTCGAACCGCTGGGACTGATCGTATCGACTGGGAATCGACAGCGGCGCCGACATGGCGCCGCTGTTTTTACTCAGTGGGCCCCACCCATTTAGTCTTGTTCATGGCATGACTCCTTGTTGTTTCCGTTTTTCGGCGGCTTGTTTGCCTCCGAAGTTATGATGGCAAGAAGCATGCCAAGGCAGTGCAGAGAATAAGCTCCTGTTTTTTTCATGTCAGTGAGGCGGAAACACGAGACCCCGGGTGTACTCCACGATACAACCATGTGACAGCTGTCACGTTACGCTCATGCAGACGTCGCCGCTTGCCGCGTCCGAAATAGAGCGGCCCGAAGGCTAGCCCGGCCACCGCGCCAGGGTGCGCTGCCTCTGGCCCGAACGGGGGCGAAGCAATGATGCCCTGGGGCGCGAGAGGCGGATGCGCGGCATGGCCCGAACATGCCAGTATTGGACCTGGCCGTTCTTGCAAGGAAGGCATTCATGACCCGACTGTTCCAGAAGCACTATCACCCGGCCGGCACGGCGCCCGGCACGCTGCGTGACCTGTCCCTCGAACAAGTCGCCCTGCAGGGGCCGGCGACGTTCCTGCTGGCAAGGCGCGAGGGCGGCCGCTGGGGCGAGATGCACGAGATCGTGTCCGAAGCGATCCCCGAAGTGGCGGCGGAAGGCCCGCTGTGCTGGCTGGACGTGCAGGGCATGCCGACGACCGAGGAGCTCGAACTGCTCGGCGAGCGGGTGGGGCTGCATCCGTTGGCTCAGGAAGACATCCTCAACGGCGGCCAGCGGCCCAAGGTCGAGCGCTTCGAGGAATCGCTGGTGGTTACCCTCGGCATCCCCGAGGTGGACGACGAAGGAAACCTGCACCTCTACCAACTGACCCTGTTCATGGCCGGCAACATCGTCGCCAGCGTCATTGCCGAGACGCTGGATCCATTCGTCGAGGTGCGGCGTCGGCTCAAGGAGCGCGGCGGGCGTGCCCTGGGGGAGCCGGACGACCTGCTCTATGGCCTGCTCGATGCCGCTGTGGACCATGCCTTTCCGGTATTGGATGGAGTGGGCGAGCGCATCGAGGAGCTCGAGATGGAGATCCTCAATCAACCCGACAGCTCGACGCTGGAGCGCCTGCACGGGCTGAAGCGCGAACTCATCATGCTGCGCCGCTACCTGTGGCCCACTCGCGAGGTGATCAACCAATTGCTGCGCGACCATGACGACCTGTTTACGCCCGACACGCGCTTGTGGATGCGAGACGTCTACGACCACACCGTGCAGGTGATGGACCTGGTGGAGAGCTATCGCGACATGACCGCAAGCCTGCTCGACGTCTATCTCTCCAGCATGAGCCACCGGCTCAACGAGAGTATGCGTAAGCTCACCATCGTCGCTACCGTATTCATGCCGTTGACCTTCATCGTCGGTGTTTACGGCATGAACTTCGCTCACCCCACCAGCCCCTTCGCCATGCCCGAACTGGGCTGGTACTGGGGCTATCCTATGGTATGGGGTCTGATGGTCGCCGTCGCCTTCGGCATGGTGGTGTGGTTCAAGCGCAAACACTGGTTCTAGGCTGCCTTGTCTGGCCTGTGCTCGCAGACCTTCGTATAGCGACTAGCTCGGGATGCAAATGTGTGGCTGGTCCGTCAGCGGCTGGCTCACGCCTGTGCCCTGGTGTGGAGCGGCTACTCCGTGCTGTCGCGGGCCAAGAGGGCGGTGCCCACGGCGGCGGTGGGAGGTTTCTGTCTGGTGACTGCGCTACTGGCTTTCGCTTGCCATGGGCTGTTCGAGGTAACGCGCTGGCCCCAGGGCATGCAATGGCTGGGGGTGATCGGTCTGGGTTTGGGGCCGGTGGGCAGCGCCTTCTTTACCTGGGACATCGGCGTCAAGCACGGCGACCTGCACCTGCTGGGGCTGCTGGCCTACGCTACGCCGCTGCTCTCCACGTTGGTACTGATCGTGGCCGGCTATGCCGAGGCCACGCCGCTATTGGCACTGGCGGCCGGTGTGATCACCTTGGGCATGCTGGTCGGCAGCGGCGCACAGGTCCGACGCAGGAAGCGTGAGACGCCGGCGCGCCCCGATACCGCCTGAGGTCGGGGCGGCCCTGGCCGGTGCCGGTCATGCGTCGTCCGGTCGATCGGCAGGGTGGGAAATGGGGCGGAACGTGTCGCTGAACACGGCATCCAGGTCGAAAGTGGAGTAGTGGCCCAGGGCATCGAAGTTTTCCTCGAGCCACAGATCGGCCCAGCCACGGCCCTGGCGGTACAGCCGCGAGACGAAGTCCCACTGGGCGTTGAACTTGCTCGAGGCTGAGAGCTCCTGCACTTCCTGTTCGGCGTGGATCAGGTGCAGGCGCATGGAGCGGTAGCGCTCCACCTCGAGGCCTTCTGCATCGATCAGTTGCTGCAATAGCTGGATGCTGCGCAGCTCCTTGATCAGGCTGGTATTGAAAGTGATTTCATTGATGCGGTTGATGATGTCACGGGCGCTGTCGGGCAGCCGTTGGCGTACCAGCGGGTTGACCTGAACTACCACCAGGTCCTGGCAATCCATGTCGTCGACCAGCGGGAAGAGTGCCGGGTTGCCGCTGTAGCCGCCGTCCCAGTATGCTTCGCCATCGATCTCCACTGCGGGGAACATGAACGGCAGGCAGGCCGACGCCATTACCGTATCCACCGAGATTTCCGGTTGGCGGAAAACCTTGGCGCGCCCGGTCCTGACATTGGTGGCAGTGACGTATATCTTGGCCCGGCGGCAGGCGTTGACCCGTTCGAAGTCGACCAGTTCGCATATCAGGTCGCGTAGCGGGTTGATCTTCAGCGGGTTGAGCTTGGCCGGGGCGACGAGCTGGGTGAGACTCTCGAACATCAGGTAGCCGGGCGAATGATCGAGGCTGCCGCCGCCGGCCAGCCAGTCCCACGGGGCCGGCTGGATCGGCGAAAAGCGAGCCGCATCGCTGACGCCGCGCCAGAAATGGTGGAGCGCCTCACGCGCTCCTTCGCGGCCGCCTCGGTGCAGGCCGTCGGCCAGGACCACGGCATTCATCGCACCGGCGCTGGTACCGCTTACGCCGTCGATTTTCAGGCGCTCCTCCTCAAGCAGCCTGTCCAATACGCCCCAGGTCAGCGCGCCGTGTGAACCGCCTCCCTGCAGGGCGAGATCGATGTGCTTGCGTTCTCCCTTGGGCATGCCATCTCCTGTGTCATTCATGCTGCAACGCAGTGTAGACCTCTTGTGGGCGAGCCCGATACCGGTGCCTTCTTTATCTGCGTTACAGAATGCCTGGCCACTTGTCGTTCAGGCGCCGCTCGGGGAATCGGTAGCTTGCAGCTTGATCAAGGTGGTCACCAGCCGCTGGCAAAGTGCATCGAGCCGCTGCTGCTGGCTTTCGTCCACCCGTTCGCCGTTTTCGCCGAAGGCCTGGGCGGCGCGGGGGACGGCCAGCGGGTTGGGTAGTACGGTCACTCCGAGGTTGCCGAGCAACTGGCGGATCAGTGCCAGGCGGCGCTACGTGCCAAGCCGGGCAAGCGCTAATGCCATGCTCAGCACAGTCGCGTGCCGAGCAGGAGCAGCGAGGCGTCGGCCGTTTGCCAGCCCCACCATGCCAAGGCGAGGGCGGCGCCGAGGGCGAGCAGGGCGGCGAATTTCACCGATTGGGTTCGGCTCATGCCTGCACCTCCCTGGGGGCGGGGCGCTTGATGGGCGCCTCGCTGATGAACCAATGCAGTAGCGCTGCCGCCACTGAGAGCAGGATGGCGAGCTTCCATACCACGTCATAGTCACCATGCAGGTCGTAGAGCTTGCCACCCAGCCACACGCCAGTGAACGAACCGACTTGGTGGAACAGGAAGACGATGCCGCCGAGCATGGAGAGATGACGTACGCCGAATACCGAGGCCACGATGCCGTTGGTTAGCGGCACCGTGGAGAGCCACAGCAGGCCGATGGCGATGCCGAACAGGTAGGCACTGGCGGGGCTCAACGGCAGGAACACGAAGGCGGCGATCACCGCGCCACGGGTCAGGTAGAGCCAGCTCAGCAGATGCGGCTTGGAGTAGATACCACCCAGCCAGCCGGCAGTATAGGTGCCGAAGATATTGAACAGCCCGACCAAGGCCAGCGTGGTACTGCCCACCTTCACGGCCAGGCCGTTGTCGAACAGGTAGCCGGGCAGGTGCACGCCGATGAACACCACCTGGAAGCCGCATACGAAGAAGCCCAGGCACAGCAGCCAGAAGCCACGGTGCCCGGCGGCTTCGTCCAGTGCCGCGCGCAGCGAGAGATCCGTGGCCTGACGCGCGGAAGGGCGGTCCTTCAGCAAGGCACCGAGCGGCACCATCATGGCGGCCAGGGCGCCCATTGCCAGCAGCGCGGTCGACCAGCCGAGCCACCCGAGCAGGCCCAGGGTACCCGGCAGCATGGCGAACTGACCGAACGACCCCGCCGCACTCACGATGCCCATGGCCATGCTGCGCTTTTCCGGTGCCACGGCACGGCCTACGGCGCCGAGGATCACCGAGAACGTCGTGCCCGAGAGCCCCAGGCCGATCAGCACCCCGGCCGAGAGCGACATGCCCAGCGCCGATTCTGAAAGGCCCATGAACAGCAAGCCCAAGGCGTAGAGCACACCGCCGACAGCCACCACACGGGCCGCGCCGAAACGGTCCGCCAGCGCCCCGGTGAACGGCTGGGCAAATCCCCATATGAGGTTCTGCAATGCCAGGGCAAAGGCGAATACCTCACGACCCCAGCCCAGCTCACTGCTCATCGGCTCGAGGAACAGGCCGAAGCCATGGCGCAGACCCATGGCCAGCGAGATGACCAGACTGCCGAGCAGGATCAGCAGTAGCGTGTGGCGGCGAAGGGCGTCCATGGGAGTCGTCCAGTTTGCAGGCTAACGAGCATGCACTATCGCGCTTTCTCCAATGGCTGGCAATGTCACCGGTTGGCGACACTTGTGTAGCCGGTGTGCCACATGTGTAAAGGCGATGTACTCGGCTATCATGAACACTGTTCGTCAACTTGGAGATACGTCATGTCACGGCGCCTGTTGTTTCCTTTCGTTCTGATGCTTGCCGCCATGCTGGTGGCGGGCTGCAGCTATCAGCCGGCACGTATCAAGTCCGAGCCGCTGATCGTCATTGATGATGGCCGCGGTGGGCATCATGGGGGTGGCTTCTGTCCTCCGGGACAGGCGAAGAAAGGACGCTGCTGAGTCAGCGCTCTCCAAAGGCGCGCTAGACTGACTAGAGTCGTAGCCATAACGACTTCGAACGGGAACCGGAAGGGGCGTCTGGAGTTCTTGCACTTGCGAGGTACATACCATGAGAACGTCCCGCTTGCTCATCCTGGCCATCTTGCCCTTCATGTTGGCCCTGGCCGGCTGCAGCTATTCGCCGGCGCGCATCATGCCCGAGCCGCTGGTCGTGGTCGATGGTTCCCATCGCCATTATCACGGCGACAGGCAACGTCACCGTGAGCGCTACGTAGAGCGCCACTACTATCGTGACGGCCACCGTTATTACGACGACCGCCGTTATCGGGACCGTCGTCACCATCGCGGCGGTTTCTGTCCACCCGGGCTGGGTATGCAGGGCCGCTGCTGACAGGTAATGGGCCGGTTTCATGATGTCGCTCGGCAAGGTAATGTAGAAGTTTCCCTGATCGAGCGGGCGTCAAGGAACCGTCATGTCTCTACTCGACCTGCGCGCCTCCAACCTGGGCCAGGAACACGTGGCTCATGCCCATACGCACCACCAGTTGATTCTGGCGACTTGCGGTGTCACCGAACTCGATATCGAGGGCGTTGGCGGTCGTGTGACCGGTGGGCGTGGCTGCCTGATTCCCTGTGCCAGCCATCACGAGTACGAAGGCGACGGACGCAATCGTACGCTGGTGCTCGACGTACCACTGGCCGCGCTGGACGACATGCGCGACGGTGAGGACCTGCAGCGTCTGTTCGAGCGACCGCGTTTCTTTCCCGTATCGACCCGCCTCAACCATCTTGCCGTCACGCTGATGGCTCAGCTCGAACAGTTCCCGGCTCTGCACAGCGAGATCGCTGCGCTGCTGCTGCGTGCGCTCTATCTGCAGCTCAAGGAGGAGGTGCCTGGCGCGGCTCTGTTCGGCCGCCACTCCAGTGAGCGTATCGACCTCGGCAGCCTCGATGTCTGGATCGACCGGCATCTAGCCGACGAGATCCGCGTCGACCAACTGGCGGCGCTCTGTGCCCTGAGTCCTGGGCATTTCCATGCGCTGTTCCGTGATCTCACCGACGTCACGCCCTTGGCCTACGTGCAGCAGCGCCGGCTCGAGCATGCCCGGGCGCTGGTTAGGCACAGCCGCCTGAGTCTGGGGCATATCGCCAGCCTGGTCGGTTTTCGAGACCAGGGCAGCTTCAGCCGCGCCTACCGGCGTCATTTCGAGACTTCCCCCTCCACCGAGCGTGGTGATCGCTGAGCCTGGGGCAAGAAGACAAGAGTCAGGGAAAAACGGGGCGGCAAGTTTCCCTTATGCTTAAGAATCGAGTATTTCTCGCTCTCGACCGAGGAACGTGAATGCAAGGACAGACACGATGAAGCTCTTCTACCACCCGGACCAAGAGTGCCACGCACCCGGCTCCTTTCTGATACGTGGTCAGCTCACCTCTTCCCCCGAAGGGCCGGTGCGCGCCGAGCTGCTGGCCAAGGGCCTGGCCGCCGCGGGCCTGACCCTGCGCGAGCCCGATGACCTCGACAGCCCGCGGCTGCGTAGTCGGTTGGCACGGATCCACACGCCGCGCTACCTCGACTTTCTCGAGACCATTCATGCCCGGTGGCGTGAAATGCCGGCCGCCTCCGAGCTGGTGACGCCTAACATTCATCCCTGCGGTGGCGGCCACCATTATCCGCGCCATCCAGTGGGCCAGGCCGGCTGGCATATGCACGACATGGCGTGCCCCATCGGCGCCGACAGCTTCCGCGGCATCCTGGCCAGTGCGGCTACCGCCCAGGCGGCGGCCGAGGCGCTGCTTGGCGGCCACGGTAACACCTATGCGTTGTGCCGCCCGCCGGGCCATCACGCCGGGCCAGACCGGGCGGGAGGCTTCTGCTTTCTCAACAATTCGGCGCTGGCGGCCACGGTATTGCGCGAGCAGTTCTCGCGCGTTGCCATACTCGATATCGACCTGCACCATGGCAACGGTACCCAGGATATTTTCTTTAACCGTGACGACGTCTGGACCGGTTCGGTGCATGCCGACCCGAGCGATTTCTATCCCTTCTTCTGGGGTGGTGCCAACGAGGAGGGCATGGGCGAGGGGTTGGGCGCCAACGTAAACCTGCCACTGCCGCTGGGCAGCGATGGCACAGCCTTCCTTGAAGCACTTGAGATTCTGATCGCACGTATGGAAGCGTTCCGTCCCGAGGCAGTAGTGATCGCCCTGGGGCTGGATGCCCACCGCGCCGACCCGCTGGCCGGCATGGCACTCGAGACTGAGGACTTCGCTGCGGTGGGCAAGCGGCTGGCCCGGCTGACGCAACCGGCCGTACTGGTGCAGGAGGGTGGCTATCCCACCGAGCACTTGGGCGATAACCTGGCCGCCTTCATGAATGGCTTCACCGGCGACTGACGGCACGGCTTCACCGTGCAAGTATCGTTTCTTTGACCACGTATTTTTTTCGAGAGAGCGACATGATCGACATGAGCATCCAATACCATGAGAGCAACGCCCGCATGAGCCAGATCGCCGTGCACAACGGCACCGTATACCTGGCGGGCCAGGTGCCGAGCGACGCCACTGCCGACATGCGCGGGCAGACCGAGCAGGTCCTGGCGCGTATCGACGAACTGCTGGCCCAGGCCGGTACCTCCAAGGAGAACCTGCTGTCAGCCCAAGTCTGGGTCACCGACATGGCCGAGTTCGGCCAGATGAATGAAGCCTGGGAGGCCTGGGTGGTACCGGGTCGCCCACCGGTGCGTGCCGCGCTCGAGGCCAAGCTGGCCAAACCCGAATGGAAGGTCGAGATCATGGTTGTCGCGGCCCTGCCGGAGGCCTGAGATGCGAATCGTCACAGCCGAGGAAGTGGCCGGTGCGCTGCCCTGGTCGGCGTTGGTCGAGCGCCTGGCGCTGACGTTCCGTGAGGGCGTGGAGTCTCCGCCGCGTCATCACCACGCCATGCATCGTCCCGATGGCGAAGCCACCATGCTGTTGATGCCGGCCTGGGAGCGGGCCGGTTACATCGGCGTGAAGATGGTCAATGTCTTTCCCCAGAACGCCGACCACGGGGTGCCGGCTATTTCCGGTGTCTATCTGCTCAGCGAGGGCACCCACGGGCGCCCCTTGGCCTGCCTCGACGGCAGCGAGCTGACCCGGCGCCGCACCGCGGCGGCCTCGGCTCTGGCGGCCCGTGAGTTGGCCCGTGAGAACGCCGAAAGCCTGTTGGTGGTCGGGACCGGCAAGCTGGCTCCCATGGTGATTGAGGCTCACGCTGCGGTGTGTCCGATCAAGCGAGTGCGGATCTGGGGCCGTAACCCGGATAAGGCGCGGCGTCTGGCTGCCGAGTACGCCGACCGCTTCGATTGCGAAGCGGTGGAGGATCTCGAAGCGGCCGTGCCTGAGGCCGACCTGATCAGCTGCGTGACGCTATCGACCGAGCCGCTGATTCGTGGCGAATGGCTGGCGCCGGGTACCCATCTCGACCTGATCGGTGCGTTTCGCCCGACCATGCGCGAGACCGACGCCGAGTGCCTGCGCCGCGGCGAGGTTTTCGTCGACACCTACGCCGGCGCCCGGGGTGAGGCGGGCGACATTCTCCAGGCCATCGACGAAGGGTCGTTCGCCTTCGACGACATCGCCGCCGAACTGTCAGAGCTGGTGCGCGGCGACAAGCCCGGTCGCAGCTCGGCTGAGGCCATCACCGTGTTCAAGTCGGTGGGTGCGTCGTTGGAAGATCTGGCGGCCGCCATCGAAGTCTGGGAGCAACTGGAGAGGGTGCATGAAGAATAGTGGCAGGACCGGCTTCTTCTGGCACGAGCGCTGCTTCTGGCACGACCCTGGGTCAATCGGTGTGTTCTCGGGACCGGGAGAGTTCCTGCAGCCGCAGCCCGCTTCGGAGAGCCCCGAGAGCAAGCGCCGGCTGAAGAACCTGCTCGAGGTCTCGGGGTTGATCGAGGAACTCGAGGTACGCAAGGCGCCATCGGCCAGCCGCGAGGACCTGGCGCGCTTTCATACGGGACGTTACCTCGACGAGCTCGAGGAGGGCGACACGACCCGAGGCGGCGATGCTGGCGAATGCGCTCCCTATACACCGGGCAGCCTGGCCGCGGCCCGCCAGTCGGCTGGGTTGGCGATTGCCGCGGTAGAGGCGGTAGCCAGCGGCGAGCTGGCCAACGCCTACGCCCTGTGCCGGCCGCCGGGGCATCATGCCGAGGCCGACCGTGGCCGTGGCTTCTGCCTGCTGGGCAACGTCCCGGTGGCGGTGATGCGTGCCCGGGCGAAGGGACTGGCCCAGCGAGTGGCGATACTCGACTGGGACGTGCACCACGGAAACGGCCAGCAGGCTGCATTCTACGACGACCCTGACGTGCTGACCGTGTCGATACATCAGGCCGGCAACTATCCGCTGGACAGTGGCGATTTCGACGAATTGGGCGAAGGAGCAGGCTACGGCACCAATCTTAACCTTCCGCTGCCACCTGGCAGCGGCATCGGCGCCTACCGCTATGCCATGCAGGAGTTGGTACTGCCTGCCATCGGCGGGTTCGCCCCGGACCTGATCGTCGTGGCCAGCGGCTATGACGCTTGCGCCAAGGACCCGCTGGGCAAGATGATGCTCAATAGTGCCGCCTTCGCCGCCATGACCCAGCAGCTCAAGGCCCTGGCCGAGCGCATCAGCGGCGGCAAGCTGGTGATGATTCACGAAGGCGGCTACTCCGAAGGCTATGTACCGCTGTGCGGCCATGCAGTGGTCCAGACGCTGTCGGGCAGCCGCACCGAGGTGCCTGATCCCCAGAACGACGAGATTGCCGCCTGGGCCTACCAGTCGCTGCAGCCCCATCAGCGCGCCTTGATCGATGGCTGGTGCGACGAGTGGCGGCGCATTGCACTCAAGTGAACCGACGAGGACGACATGACACCGCTCTACGATAGGGATGGTTGGATATGGCTGGATGGCGAATGGCTGCCTTGGCGCGACGCTCAGGCCCATTTGCTGACCCACACCCTGCACTACGGCATGGGCTGCTTCGAGGGCGTGCGGGCCTATGCCGGGCCGCAGGAAACGCATCTGTTCCGTGTCGGCGAGCATACACGGCGCCTGCTCGACAGTGCCCACGCCCTGGACATGCCGGTCGCCTTCGATGCAGCGGAATTGATCGAGGCCCAGCGGCAGTGCCTGGTGCGCAACGAACTGCGCAACGCCTATCTCAAGCCGACGATCTTCTTCGGTGCGGAAGGACTGGGGCTGCGCGCCAAGGGACTCACCGTCCACGTGATGGTCGCCGCCTGGGACCTGGGCGATTACATTTCGGCCGAGGCCGCCTCACTGGGCCTGCGGGCGCTGACTTCGTCCTGGGCACGCCACCACGTCAACATCAGCCTGTGCCGAGCCAAGACCAACGGCCACTACGTCAACTCCATGCTGGCGCTCAATACTGCCGTGAAGGCGGGGTTCGACGAGACCATCATGCTCGACCCCGAGGGCTATGTGGCCGAGGCTTCCGCCGCCAACGTCTTCCTGCTGCGCGATGGCGTGCTGCACACGCCCGAGGTCACCTCCTGTCTGCAGGGCATCACCCGCGATAGCGTGATCCACCTGGCTCGTGAGGTGCTCGGTATCGAGGTGCGCGAGCGGCGCATCACCCGCGACGAGTTGTATGTCGCCGACGAGGCGTTCGTTACCGGTACCGCTGCCGAGCTCCTGCCGCTGCGTGAGCTCGATGGGCGCCACATCGGTGCACGCGCCGGTGCGCCGCCCCCGGGACAGCCGATCGCCGGGGGCTCCGTGACGGCTCAGTTGCAACGCCTCTATCATCGGCTTACGCGTGGAGAGCCGAGCGAGGATTTGGCTGCTTTCCGCGACTGGCTGACCCCAATCTAAGCCGTTCGTCTGAGTGCGCCCCGTACTTCGAGTCGCGCAACGCCATATTCAGACTGCTAATATGGCCGCATCTCGAAGAATAGTGGGGCGTGATGACTCAGGCGATCGTGGGTTTCTTGGTGAGTGTTCCGTTGGCCGTGCTCATGGCGTGGGGAGCTGCCGCACTGTGGTTTCGCCTGCCAGGGTCACGTACACAGCGACGCTTGGCCGTGGCCGGCTGGGGAATGGTGGCCCTGCTACTGTTACTGCTGGGCATGCGTGGAGAGTGGCTGGCGAATGTGACCCAGCTATTGCTGCTGACGGCACTGTTCGTCTGGTGGTTTCGGCTGCAGCCGACCCATGACCGTCCCTGGTCCGACGACGTGACCTACCTGGCCACCGGCGAGGTGCAGGGCAACAGGCTGACACTGCATCATGTGCGTGACTTCGACTGGCGGACCCGCGACGACGCCGCGGTGTACTGGCAAAAGCGAAGCTACGATCTCGACCGGCTCGACTCGGTCGACATGATCGTTTCGAGCTGGGGGCGGCCGGGAGTCGCCCACGTGATGATCTCGTTCGGCTTCGAGGGCGAGCAGTTCGTGCTCTTCTCGGTGGAGGTGCGGCGCCTCAAGGGTGAGCGATTTTCAGAAATCGGCGGCTTCTTCCGTCAGTACGAGCTTGCCATCGTGGCCGCCGACGAGCGCGATGCCGTGGGCCTGCGAGCCGGGGTGCGCGGTGAGCGGGTTTCACTGTTTCGGCTGCGGATGCCGCAGAGCGCCATGCGTTCGTTGCTGCTGGCCTATGTCGAGGAGGCCAATGCACTGGCCGAGTCGCCACGCTACTACAACACCATTACAGCCAACTGCACCACGCTGATTTTTGCCATGGCGCGCGGCATCGGGGCGCGTCTGCCTTTCGACTATCGCCTGCTGGTGACCGACAGGTTGCCGGGCTATGCCTTCAAGGTCGGTGGGCTATGGCCTGGATATACCTTACCTGAGCTGGAAGATAGAGGCAGAATCGACGAGCAGGCTCGCCAGGCGCATCGCGTTGCCGACTTCTCGCAGCGCATCCGCCAGGAGGTGCCGGGCTGGGAAGAGTCGCTGGAAGGAACCGGTAACGGAAAATAAAGAGCGCCACGGGCCTGTGGCCACGTGGCGCATGTCTCCCTGGGCATGGTCCTTCATGCCGACATTCCTGCACCGGCCTCCTGCCCGGTCGCATCCGTGTCGCAGCTCGACAGTATCCCTTGTCTTCTGCCCTGGCGGGCACGGACCTTTATCCCATCAGCAGGTGACATTGCCGTGACGGCGGGGTGAAAAAAGGTCGGATAAAGGCAATTCCAAGATTAGCCTTCGTTGGGTGATTCTTCCAGTGAGCGCAGCAAGCCGCGCAGCAGCGACAGCTCCTTGCGGCTGGGCCTTGCCCGCGCGAATAGCGCCTGCAGTTGGGCCTCGGTGCGAGCGTGAGGCTGGGTCAGAAAGCCGCTGGCCTGCATGACGCGGCTCAGATGCTCGTGAAAATGGGTGAGCTGCTCGCGGGTTGGCTGACGCTCCTCGGTGGGGCGCGGTTGGCGATACTGGCTCTCGGGGCGTCGACGCCACGCCTTGAACGTTTCGTAGGCGAGTACCTGAACGGCCTGGGAAAGATTGAGAATGCCATAGTCCGGGTTGGCCGGGATGCTGACCTGATGGCTACAGCAGCGAATCTCGTCGTTGGTCAGCCCGAAGCGCTCGCGGCCGAAGACCAGTGCCACCGGATCGACTGCGGCATGGACGACCAGTTCTTGTGCCATCGTTTCCGGCTCGTCGAAGTGGGGCAGGGGCAGGCTGCGCAGGCGGGCGCTGGCGCCCACGACTTGCACGCAGTCGGATACCGCCTCCTCGAGCGTTGTGACGATACGGGCACTGTCGATCACGTCTTCGGCACCGGCGGCCAGGCGCGATGCCTCGCCATCGGGGAAACAGCGGGGGTTGACCAACACCAGGTCGGTCAGGCCCATGGTCTTCATGGCCCGTGCCGAGGCACCGATGTTGCCGGGGTGGTAGGTCTGGACGAGAACGATACGAATATTGGCGAGCATGGGTCGGCTTGCTTGTGGGGAAAAGTGTGATGGTAGCCCAAAAAGCACAAGCCCCGCACGATGGCGGGGCTTGCTCATTCCTTCAGGCCGTAAGGCCTAAGAGTGGAGGCTGCTGTCGGGTAGCAGCAGGGCATTTCTGCCCCGCCGCCCCCTAAGAACCGTACGTGCGAGTTTCCCCGCATACGGCTCAAGCCTCTGTAAGCCCAACGAAAAGTTGAGCCGGTTGCACTTACAAGTACTAACCCTTGGGCGGGAATGGATCGTTTCCGTAGGAGTCCTTCTCCCGGATCTTGCCATCCCGGCCATGGATGAGCACCTCGCTTTGCTGGTTCCTGGCGATGTCACGAGCGGCGTCTGCGGCCTCGCTCTGGGTGGAGTGATGCGAGGTATCTCGAGAGTTACCTTCACCACGTACCGCCCAGCCATCGGGCCGTTGCACCACATGCTGGTTCTTGCCTGCCATGAGTCACCCCCTACGGGTCTTTGCGAGCCTGTATGGGTATATAGCATGCAGTACCAGTCATTGCAACATATGCCTATCACCAGCTGTCACAGCACAACATGTTGTGCTTAACTCGACTGCCTGACCAGCGCAGACGAGTGCAGTTGCCGATGGCAGTTGGGATGCAGCAGTACCAAGTTCTCCAGCTCGTCGCCGCCACCCTTGTGCCTCTCCACCACGTGGTGGATGTTCCACCCGGTTTCCCAGGTGATGAACTGTTGGCACATCGGGCAGCGCTTGCCTTGCCGGGACCAGAGCGTCTGCAGCTTCTTCCTTCCCTTTGTCGATTCCTTCCAGGAACGTTCCAGCCGTTCCTCGAAATAGGTCTCGAACGCCGGGTCGTAAGGGTTCGCTTCCGCCTTGATCTTGGTATGCCGCTTGATCGGCACATCGCTGGCATAGAGCAGATACACTCGCTTGCCGCCGGGATACTCACCCTGGAAGACCCACTGACGCTTGCCTGCTGGAGGGAAATACTTCCCCTTGATCCAGCGCTTGCGCCGGCTCAGGTGCCGTCTCTTGCACCATTGCCATAGCATCTTCCAGATGCGGTAGTCCACGTAGTTGAACGTCTCTTTGGCCGCGACTCCCCGATGGTAGTTGGTCCAGCCCCGAATCATCGGGTTGAGCTGATCCACGATCCACCAGGCAGGCATGGTCTTGTTGGCGTTCAACAGCTTCCTTACGTTGGCCAAGAAAGTCTTCACGTTCTTGTGACTCGGCTTGATGAGGCACTTGTCACTGTACTTGCGAATATTCTGGCCCAGGAAGTCGAATCCATCCGCTATGTGCGTGACCACGGACTTCTCCACCGAGAGCGTGAGCCCACGCTCGGCCATGAAGGCCTCGACGATGGGTTTCACGTCCTCCTCCAGCAGCTCCTTGGAGATGCCGGTGATGATGAAGTCGTCCGCGTACCGCACATAATTGACCTTGGTCTTGTAGCTGGCCTTGGTGTTCTTCTTCCCGAATTGGGATTCGAGCACCGCTTCCAAACCATCAAGCGCCATATTGGCCAATACCGGCGAGATGATGCCACCTTGCGGTGTTCCCGCCGTCGTCGGAAGGAGCCGTGAGGACTCCATGTATCCCGCTTTAAGCCACTTGCGGAGGACCGTCCTATCCATGGGGATATTCCGGACCAGCCACTCGTGGTCGATGTTGTCGAAGCACCCCTTGATGTCGCCTTCGAGTACCCACTGAGCCGAGTGCTTGCGGCTGAGATTGACGAAGCATTGCTCAATCGCATCCGCGGTGGCTCGCATGGGCCGAAAGCCGTAGGAGTTCCGATCCGCCGTCGTTTCTGCTACCGGTTCGAGCCCAAGCAGGTACATTGCCTGCATGGCGCGATCCAGCATCGTCGGGATTCCCAGCGGCCGACGTTGACCGTTGGCCTTTGGTATATAGACCCGACGAAGCGGTCTGGGCTTGTAGCCCTTCCGCTGCAAACGGAAGATCGCTTCCCACTTGTCATCCGGAGTGTCCCAGCATGCCCCATCAACACCAGGCGTTTTCTTGCCCTGGTTCTCGGTGACGCGTTTCACAGCCAGTGCCCTGGCTGAGAACGAGCGGACCAGCATGCGTTGCAGGGATTTGACCCTGCGCCACTTCTGATCATGGGCAGCCTTCGCGATCCGTACCTGTAGCCTCCTCACACGGCGATGGCAGACCTTCCAATCGATGGTGTGCCAGCTTGATGCCGAGTGGGAGAATGCAGGTACGCTTTCAAGAGTACTCATCTTGCTATCCTCCTCTGAGCATTGACGAAAAATGCCCCGAGGGGTGAAGACGGCACTAACCCCTTGCGGGGAAGGTGAGCCTCACCCCGCAAGGGCATTCGTACTGTCCATCCAAACCACGGATGGTGCTTTCAGGCGGCTTTACGCGCCTTCACGCGATCAGAGACCAGACAGAAGTCGGCACGCTTTCGCGTCGGGGCAAAGTTCGAACCCCTATCCCATCCATTACAGACAGGCATTCGCTTTTTCTATCCTCCTCTACCCGCACCTCCAACAGCTTGCCTTGCGGCTCGCCTGCCCGAGGGCAGAGATACGGGCTTACCGAGTTCCTTTCCTTCTACATGAGTGGGTTAGACCCTGCCTATCCACCGGTAGCCGTGCGTCAGCGTATGCCCAGATGTAAGGGGCATAACCGGCTACACACCTTTTGGTTGAAGCCTGTCAGCAACTTTGGCTTCTTGCGGTTGACGGTGTTTATCAGCAGTTCACTTGCGTTGGTCGTACCACCCAGCCTAGCGTCTCATCCGCCTGTTGCTGGCAGAGTCACTGGCGTGCCTCGCGGCACGGACAGTCCACCGAGGTGGGACTACATTGTCAGGGAGCTTCGCACACCACCGTTGCCAGTAATGCACTACCCCTAGGCTACTGTTGGCTGAACAACAGGTCTCGTTACCCCGAAATACCCCAAGGTGAGACAATAGCAGGAAAGGCTTGCGCCACTAGGTGCCAGCAAGCTTTGTAGACACGGCAATCTCTGCTACGTCATCCGGCCATTTGGCCGAACTTCAGCATTGATAGATCCGTCGCCGTGAGGCGAGGACTCGGGGTTTCCCCCAGACACCGAGGACGGTACACCCTAGTTACAGGTGACCGGTATCCGGGTCTTGAGAAAGCCCCGGATACCGGGTTTAGCAAATTGCTTTTTCTGCGGGTGTGTGGCCACCGACTCCAGGGTCGGTGGCCACAATGATGTAGCCCGCTAGGCTAGCTACCTAAGCGACTCTCGTCGCACTACATCATGCCGCCCATGCCACCCATTCCACCCATGCCGCCCATGTCCGGACCGGCTTCCTTCTCTTCCGGGTCGTCGGCGATCATGCACTCGGTGGTGATCATCAGGCCAGCCACCGAACCGGCGGACTGCAGCGCAGAGCGGGTCACCTTGGCCGGGTCCAGCACACCCATCTCGAACAGGTCGCCGAACTCGCCGGTCTGGGCGTTGTAGCCGAAGTTGCCTTGGCCTGCCTTGACCTCGTTGAGGATCACGGAAGCTTCCTGACCGGCGTTGGTCACGATCTGACGCAGCGGAGACTCCATGGCACGCAGGGCGATGGCGATACCGTGGGTCTGGTCCTCGTTCTCGCCCTTGAGGTCCTTGATCTTGGTCAGTACGCGGACCAGAGCGGTACCACCGCCAGGTACAACGCCTTCCTCGACCGCGGCGCGAGTGGAGTGCAGGGCGTCCTCGACGCGAGCCTTCTTCTCCTTCATCTCCACTTCGGTGGCGGCACCGACGCGGATCACGGCCACGCCGCCAGCCAGCTTGGCGACGCGCTCCTGCAGCTTCTCGCGATCGTAATCGGAAGAAGTGTCTTCGATCTGCGCGCGAATCTGGTTGACGCGGGCTTCGATGTCGCCCTCGTTACCGGCGCCGTCGATGATGGTGGTGTTCTCCTTGGACATGGTGATGCGCTTGGCGCTGCCCAGGTGATCCAGGTTGGCCTGCTCCAGGGTCAGACCCACTTCCTCGGAGATCACGGTGCCGTTGGTCAGGATGGCGATATCCTGCAGCATGGCCTTGCGGCGGTCACCGAAGCCGGGCGCCTTGGCAGCTGCGACCTTGACGATGCCGCGCATGTTGTTGACCACCAGGGTGGCCAGCGCTTCGCCTTCGATGTCCTCGGCGATGATCGCCAGCGGCTTGCCGGACTTGGCGACGGCTTCCAGCACCGGCAGCAGTTCGCGGATGTTGGAGATCTTCTTGTCGACCAGCAGCAGGTAGGGGTCTTCGAGCTCGACCGCCATGGTGTCCTGATTGGTCACGAAGTAGGGCGACAGGTAGCCGCGGTCGAACTGCATGCCCTCGACGACTTCCAGTTCGTCCTCGAAGCCACGACCTTCGTCGACGGTGATGACGCCTTCCTTGCCGACCTTCTCCATCGCTTCGGCGATGATTTCACCGATGCGCTTGTCACCGTTGGCGGAGATGGTGCCGACCTGGGCGATGGCCTTGGAGTCGGTGCAGGGCACGGCCAGGGCTTGGATTTCCTTGACTGCGGCAATCACGGCTTGATCGATGCCGCGCTTGAGGTCCATCGGGTTCATGCCGGCGGTGACGCCCTTCATGCCCTCGGTGACGATGGACTGGGCCAGCACGGTGGCGGTGGTGGTGCCGTCACCTGCGACGTCGGAAGTCTTGGAGGCGACTTCCTTGACCATCTGTGCGCCCATGTTCTCGAACTTGTCTTTCAGTTCGATTTCCTTGGCGACGGAGACGCCGTCCTTGGTCACGGTCGGGGCGCCGAAGGACTTCTCCAGAACCACGTTGCGGCCTTTCGGACCCAGGGTGGCCTTGACGGCATTGGCCAGGACGTCAACGCCACGGGCCATGCGCTTGCGGGCGTCGTCGGAGAATTTGACTTGTTTCGCTGCCATTTTTCGTTACTTCCTGTCAGTTCGTGAACGTCTTATGGGAACGGAGTAGGTGCGTTGGCTCAGCCTTCGACCACGGC